>JAQBGV010000137.1:0-42172 GCA_032128395.1 Planctomycetota bacterium
GACGATCTGCGGGTCGAGATCAGCGCCGGCCGCAACCTCGCGATTCGGGTCGTACGCGGTCGTGCGAACGGGGCGATTCGCCTCGGACCGAACGGAGAGATCGTCCCGGCTCCGGGGATCCGGGTAGAAGGCGATGGCGAGCCGGTCGTCGGGGCGCAGGTCTATGCGCTCAATCCCGTCGGCTTCGCGGTGGCGACGTCCGACGACCAGGGGATCGCGCGATTCCAACTCCCCGGCGACGAAGCGTCGCTGCGCATCACGGCCGATGGGTATCGCGAGTCTCGGGTCACCCGTCTCGAGATCCCGGTCGACATCCAGACGGAGCCGGTCGAAGTGACGATGACCCCCATCGAGCCGATCGATGGAGTGGTCCTTCGGTACGACGGGTCACCGGCGGCATTCGCCTCGATCCTCGAAATTACCGGTGGACTGCTCAGCGGAGGCCTGCGCACCCAGCGCGCCGATTCGGCGGGGCACTTCTGGTACAACGGCGGCGGAGCTCTGCTCGCGGAGCTCGACGGAGAGGTGAGCACGCTCCCTGATCCGCGCACGGGGGCGTCGACGACGCTCACTCTTGCCCCGATGGTGTCGATCACCGGCCGACTGATCCGACCGAACGGCTGGCCCGCCTCCGGGGCCGAGGTGCGACTCACCTTGAATGACTTCGTCGGCGGCGGCAGCGAATCGGTGCTGCGCTTCGTCGGCGCCCAGACCTCGGCGTTCGCGGGGAGCGACGGTCGCTTCCTCCTCGAGGATGTCCCCCCCTGGGGAAGCGCGCTCGAACTGGTCGTCTACTCGGACGGCAGCCCTGACCGCCGGATCCCGGTCTCCGATGACGTCGGCGAGATCGTGCTCGGGGAGCAGGCGATCCTCGAAGGCAGGGTGGTCGCGCCGGGAGGTGGTGCGCCCCCCGCCGCCGCCGTGATCCTCGAGCTTCCGGGGTCGCCACCGGTGCGCCGCGATCCGTCGAGTGGCACCCTCAGAGGAGGCGAGCGCGTCCTCGTCGCCGAGGACGGCAGCTTCACCATCGACCGACTGTCGCCGACGGATGGTGATCCCCTCGTCCTGCACGTCGTCGCCCCCCCGTATCTCGAGGAGACCCGCCGAGTCGAGCTGACCGAAGGAGCGAATGGCCCGATCGAGATCGTGCTGCGCGGCGGTGGTTCCGCCCGGGTGCACGTCGTCGATGACGTGGGGAGCCCGCGCGCCGCTGCCCAGGTACAGCTCGCGTCCGGTGGCAGGAGTGGGGTGCGCCTCGGGCGTACCGGCCCGGATGGCTTTGCGCTGTTCGTCGGTCTCGTCCCCGGAACCTATTCGATCTCCGCGGACGCGGGGACCGAGGAAGGGAGCACGAGCGCAGAGATCTCGGCCGGAGGAGTGGCCGAGGTCGAGGTGACGGTCGAGTAGTAAGAGAGCTTCCGCGTCACTCCGCGTCTCGAAGACCGTTCGTCACCCAAGTGAGTCCATCCGGCTCCTTCCCCGCGACGAGACGGCGGACGACCGCGTACGTCGAGAGGTCGATCACCGTCACAATGTCGGCGTTCGTGTTCGCGATGTAGGCGCGGGCGCCCCCCGGTTCGATGAGAATTCCGACCGGCACCGGCCCTTCACCGAGCGCACTCCCGAAGAGGCGCATCTCCCGCTCGGTCGGATCGACCGAGGGTTCCGTCATCGCGATTCGCTCGATCTCCTCCCGGCCGTTCGCATCGAAGATCGCGAGATCGCCGCTCTGTGCGCACGAGACGAGGGCGCGGTCTCCATCGGGCGTGAACTGGATCCGGATCGGAAAGCTCGCGCAGGGGAGTTCGCCGACCACCTCGAGAGTCTCGGCATCGATGATGCTCACGGTGTCCGCGCCTCGATTGGTCACCCACACCTCTCCCCCACCGGGGCGAGTCGCGATCCCCTCCGCACCATCGCCGGTCTCGATCACCTTCACTAGGCGCCCCTTCTCGAGATCGATCACCGACACCGACCCGGAGCGGATGTTCGCCACGAACGCACGACCGTGATCCACGGTCAGCGAGACCATGTGAGAAGTGTCTTGGTCGGTATCGATCGCCCGCACGACCGCGAGCGCCGCTCGATCGACGACGAGCAGTTTCTTCTCCGCCTCAGCGGTGACGACGAATCGGGTGTCATCGAGGAACAGAATCCCATGGGGCCGGTGGTACTCGAGATCGATGGTGGCGACCACCGCGCGCTCGGCGACGTCGATGATGCTCAGCGAGCTCCCCGGGGTCCGCTCGCCGTAGTTGCAGACGACGACGGTACGCCCGTCGGGAGATGTGGCAGCTTCGTGCGGGCCGGCGCCGACCGAGAGTCGATAGAGTTCTTCGCCAGTGTAGGGATCCATCGCGGAGACGCTCGCCTCGGATTTGTTCAGGACGAAGAGGATCGGTTGTCCCTTCGCGGCGGAGGAGTCGCGGGTCAGCGCGCACCCGCCGCCGAGGATCGCGAGGACTAGGAGAGCGGCGAGCAGCGGAAAGAGACACAGATTCACGGCGGACCTCGCTTCGAGACCTTGCTCCGGGTGGAGGAGTGCGAGGTGGCAGGATCGCCGGCATCGGTCGCGGCAGCAAGGGAAGATCGAACGGGAGGTCGGAGGCGCCTCACTCTTTCGGCTTGGACTCGGCGCCCCACACGCCGCCGGTGACGCTCTGACGCTGCACGCGGAAGATATGCTGCGCGATGAGGTCACGCATCGTCGCAGAGAGGCCGAGGAACTGGGCGCCGTAGAAGTTGCCCTCCGCTGGCTCATCCCTGCGCTCGGAGATGATCCGCGCGAGGACATCTTCGCCCTCGACCACGGGAAACTCGTCGAAGCTCAGGAAGTCGCCGATCTGGAGCGTGCTCGAGACTCGGATACGGAATCCACCCGCGCTCAGATCCTCGATCACCCCGCCGCGCAGCGGGCCCGGGTCGGCGCTCGGGTCACCGCGCAACCAGTTCCCCGCCTCGCCGCTCGCCACCCGAAGAAACGTGACCGGGGCGCGGAGGGGGACTCGAACGTGCAACCTTCTCTGGTGCCGTTCGAGGTGGGCCGGCGGTGTGACGAAGAGGAAGAGTTCCCCGAGGCTGCGCAGCTCGAGCACGGGTGCGTCGAAGAGATAGCCCGCATCGTTCTCGCGCCAGAAGTAGATCCGCACCGTATTACCCGGCCCCCACGGCACGTTCTCCAGGCCTCGCTCGAGGCGGAGGACGATCGACTCGACGTCGCGGTGGACGAGGACCGCACGAGCGCAGTAGCCGGCGGTGTCGCCGGTGCCGAAGATCTCGACTTCGAGATTGTGCTCGAGGAGGTCGTTCCCGTGGGTCGGCGAGGGGGCGGGAGCGGACTCCCAACTCAGCCGACGTCGCACCCGGTCGAGTGCACTCCCCCGTCGGGACTCCCCCTCGATCCAAGGCATGCACAGTCCGACCGCGTGTTCGAACGAGACCCGCGAACGGACGATCTCCTCGATCTCCCCGACGTGCGCTCTCCTTGCGACCGCGCAGAGCAGGGAACGCTCTTCCGGACCGAGTCCTCGCACCCGGAGCACCGCCTCCCAGTGGCGGCGACGGCGGTTCCCGGGGATCCAGTTCATCCAGATCGGCATCGTGCGATTGAGGAGCCAGAAGAGGAACGAGACCACCACCGCGACGACGATCGCAATCATGAACCGGCGCGTCATGTCCGGGTCGGAACCGGTGAATCGAAAGAGGTGGAGGAACTCCTCGGCTGCGTCCCCCTGCCCGAGTGGCAACGGAAGACCGTCGAACGCGCTCATCGGGATCCCCAGCATCGCGATTGCGCCTCCTCGACCAGGTGGCCCCGGGCCGGGATGCCAGGGGCGGCCCGGGCGGAACCCGGATCCATCCTCGTGGATCGGTCGGCATCGGGGGAAACTTTAGGCTCATCGCGGAATTCCGGGAATCACCGGGATGAATCGAGTGGTCGCAAGGATCTCGAAAATCGCCCAGTCCGAAGTAATGCTGAAGGGCGGCAGTGCGCACCTTCTGACTCAGGACGCTAGCGTCCCGCCACCACGTAGCTCCCCCGATTCTGCTCTGCGAGCTGGCGCATGAACCCGGAATCGAATCCGAGCGCGATCGTGTGGATCGTCACCTGACTCGCCTCGTTCAGGCGGGCGATCTCCTCGAGGATGCGAGTCGGATCGGTGTAGGTGCCGGCGCTCGGCTCGCCGTCGGAGAGCAGGTAGATCGTGTCGACGTCGCCCGCTTCGAGCACCATCGCGAGGCTGTCGTAGATGTTCGTCCCCCCCGCCGGCTGCAGCCCACCCGCGAATTTCTTCGCCTTCGTCGCCGAGCTCTTCGTGAGCTTCTGCAGCTTCTTTTCCATCGACACCGGGGTCTGATCGAACTTGACGAGGTTGAAGAAGGTCCCGGGGGCCAGGGCATCGATCGCGTGGATCAGTTCTTCCCGCGCCAAGTCGATCCGTCGCATCGTCTTGCTGCTGCCATCGTCGCTCGGGACCGAGACCTCCGCCGACATGCTCCCGGAGACGTCGATGATGAACGCCAGCCGCCTCGAGATGATCTCCACCCCGAAGTAGCTCGGGGACCGCACGGCGTCCGGGTCGGCTTTTCGGACGAACGTTCGGCGCTCGGCCGCCCCTTCCCCTGCTTCTCCCTCGGCGAGGGCCGCGTTCTCGTCGAAGTCCTTCCGAGCGAATTCCCAGTACTCGCGCCAGAAACGCGGGTCGGGTCCCTTGTCGACGCCGAGAAGCGTGATCAGCCGGGCGATGATCGCGGGGCGGAGCGCCCCCTGCTCCCGCTCGAGCAGGGCGATCAGGGCATCGACGACACGCGCCCGTCCCCACCCCGCTGTCGCTTCGAGCGCGGCGGAACGCACCTGCCAAGCGGTGTCGGTCAGCGCCTCGATGATCCGGTCGAGCGAGGTCTCGGTCCGGATCTTCCCCAGCGTGCGGATCACCAGCGTCCGGAGTGGCACGTCCGGGGTCACCGAGATCACGAGCAGCTGCTCTTCCGCCGGGGTCGGATCGAACCGTCCGAGCGCCTGCGCCGCATCGCGGAGAAACTCGAGGTCGCGCCGGCGTTCGATCAGCAGTCTGCCGATCTCCGCCGCGAACTCCTCCGCCTTCAGGCGCCCGAGCGAACGGACCGAGGCCGCGGCGACCGCGCTCGAAGGATCGAACAACCCGGCGCGAAGCGACTCGAACGCGCTCCGCCGGCGGGTGAAGCCGAGCGAGTCCGCCGCGACGACTCTCCGGAGCTGCGCCTCGTGTCGCTTCTCGACCACCTTCCCGAGGGTCTCGATCGCCTTCTCGTCCCGGAGTCGTCGGAGCTGCCGGCCGACCCGGTCGACCGCGCGTTTCGACGTCGTCGAGAGGTTGTCTCGGTTCTCGGCCTCGGGAATCGTCGCGATGAGAGCATCGACCGCTTCGGCGCTGCCGACCCGACCGAAGCAGTCGATCGCGGCGAGCTGCAGGGCGGGCTTCCCTCCGGAATGCAGGAATTCGACGAACACGGAGAGACGAGTCTTCTCCAGGTGACGCCGTTCGAGGCCTTTGAGGAGAGCGGAGAGGGTCGGCTCGTCGAACGTGTCGAGCTTCTGCACGAGCAGTTGTGCGGCGCGGGGACCGCCCGCTTCGAGAAGCGGGCCGACCGCCTTCGCGCGGAGATCTCCTCCCTCTTTCTGGATGATCTGGGAGAGGAACTGCTCCGTCTGCGGAGCGCGCGCTCCCCCGATCTTGTCGAGGATCTTCCCGACCTCATCGAGCTGGGCAGCCCGCTCACGTTTCGGCGTGTTCTCTAGTTTCTCCTTCGCGGCTTCGTACAGGGGGATCCACTCGGCGAGGCGCTCTCGGACCGGCCGGAGGGTATCGCGTTCGCGGCCCGCTCGAGTTGCGGGTTCACTCGCGGCGTACGAGACGAGGAGTCGATCCCAGATCTGAGCCGCCTCCTGGTAGCGTTCGAGTTCGCGCAGCGCCGCACCGTGGTGATAGAACGCGTCCGCGATCCGGGGGGAGTCACCGAACTCCTCCTCGATCCGGACGAGGATCGGGATCGCGCCCTCTGGATCACCGAGCTCGAGCCGGCAGAGTGCGAGCCCGAGATGGGCGGTCGCGCCGTTCGGACCATCCGGATCGGCGGAGATCGCCGATTCGTACCCTTCGCGAGCGGTCTCGAACTCGCGCAGTTCGCGCTGGCACTCGGCGATCCAGAAGAGCGCCTCGCGCGATGCGCGCGTCCCCGCGTGGCTATCGACGACCTCGAGGAGCTTCTCCTCGCTCTCGAAGATCATCTCTTCGGCGGAGCGGTTCTGGCCACCACCGCCCCCCGCACCGCGCCCGCCGCCGCGCCCTGGTCTCTGCGCCTGCCGAGGTCGGCTGTTGAAGAGGTTCACCGCTTCGAGCAGTGCCACGTCGGCGCGCGCTTCCGCATCCTCGAACTCGGCGTCCTCCGCATCGTCCTCCGCATCGTCCTCCGCGTCGTGCTCCCCATCGCCAGGGGCGGTGAAGGCCGATGCTTCCGCGATGCGCACCAGAGGATCGGTGAGCGGAAGAATTGAGATGGCGAGGAGACCCGTGAGGAAGAGAAGAACGATCCAGAGAAGAACCGGGGCGGGAACGCAGAACGGGCGCACCGGGGAGTCCCCCCGGCACGGGATACGGGTCCTCGGCATTTGCGGCTCCTGGTCCGAATCGGGCGTTGTCTCGGCCCGACCTTGCTTGGGGTTCCCTCAGGTTCTACAGAAGGAGTGCCCTTGGAGCGAGGGCTGCGTCCCCCCGCCCCGTGGAGGGTGAGGTCGCCCGACCCCTCCGGCACTGTTACGATGCTCGCGCGTGGCTCGTTGTGTCCCACCTCAGCATCTGGGGAGTGTTGCTCCCTCCTTCCGGACCAGGAGACCTCGAATGGCCCCGTCCCGTCTGGAACTCTTCCGCCCCACCCGCTCTGGCACTCCGGTCGCTGCGGGGATCCTGACCCTCCTCCTGGTCCTCTCGGCTCCCGGCGTTCGAGCCGACTCGGGCGACGTGATCGACACCTTCACCTACCCTGGCATCGCCCCCCAGGGGATCACTCGGGACGGCACCGATGGCACGTACTGGATTCCCTCGCTCCTCGACGGAGAGATCCGGCACTTCGATGTGGCCGGGAACCCCCTCGGCTCGATCCCGAGTCCCTTCGGTCCGGGCGGACGTCCGACCGGCATCGCGTGGTACCCGCTGAACGACACGCTCCTGGTCGTGAACTCACTGGATGCGCATCTCATCGAGATCGACAAGACCGGGGTCCCCGGGGGGATCGATCTGGTCCTCCCCGTCGGCCCCGTGTCGAATCCCGGCGGGCCGGTGGTGCGCGGCGTCGCGGTGCACATGGCGGGTGGAAGCGGAATCGGATCGCTCTACGCAGTCGAGACGGTCGGCGCACAGATCTACGAATTCGACCTGCTCGGTTTCGTCATTCGGAGCTTCGACCACCCGCAGGATCCCGACGGCTATCCCGGACAGGGGGCCGGAGCGGCGGCGGGTGGGATCGAACTCCTCCTCGATCCGCAGGGACAACTCGTGGGGATCGATCTCGTGGGTGCGGACCAGGGGGTCCCCGAGATCCTCCGGCTCTTTCCGGATGGAACCCCGAGTGGCTACGAGATCCCCCTCGCCGCGACCAACGCCGGCGGGGTCGGCGGAATCGTGCGCGCGGTGGTCGTCGATCCGGTCAGCATGCTCCCGGTCGAGGCGGTCGTCGGCACTTCGGAATCGACGCAGGAGATCTTCATCGTCGATGGCAGTCTGCCGCAGATCGCGCAACTCGCCGATCTGGTGTGCACCGATGGCATCGCCGCCGTCACACTCTCCTGGCTCCCGGGACCGGGGTACGACGAAATCATCCTCGAACGTGACGGCGACCTGCTCGCGACCCTCCCCGGCAGCGCGACCGGCTACGTCGACTCGGGCCTCGCCGACGGCGTGTTCGTGTACTCCATTCGCGGGATCTCCGGCACGCTCGCGACCGATTCGCTCGAGTGCACACGAGTGATCGGCGCGGGGCAAGTGATCGACGTGGTGATCGTCGACGGAATTCACTTCGGGCTCGACATCACCGAGGGCGCGGGGCTCCTCTGGATCTCCACCGATGACGGAGTGATCCGGAACTACACGAAGGATCTCCAGCTCAACGGTGAGATCCCGTGCCCTTTCCAGGGGCCGGACGACGACCCGGCGGGAATCGCCTACCGTCCGGAGACCGGCACGCTGCTGGTGGTGAACGGGTACGACAATCTGATGCAGGAGATCGATCTCGCCGGGACGCCGATCGGTGCACCGGTGCTCCTCGCGGTGCCGGTCCCCGACGATGACCCCACTGCGGTCGGCGCAATCGCGTACGACCCGAACGGAAACGGCGGGGACGGCGAAATCTGGGCGGTCGATTCATCGCGGGCGCTCGTCCACCGCTGTGGCCGGGACGGCGCGCTGCTCGGCACGTTCACTCACCCGGACGAACTCTTCGAGCCGACCCCCGACCCGAGTTTCATCAATACCTACGCGCTCGGGATCAGCGGTGTCCCCGAGATCGGGGGCGGGTTCGACCAGATCGATCTGGCGGGCGGCACGGTATTCGACCGTCAGATGACCAGGATCGTGCGCGTCGATGCCTCGACCGGTGAGCCCGCCGGGTTTCAGCTCCCCCACGAGGGGATGAACGCGGTGCGAAACGTGCGCTACTACTCGTTCGTCAACAGCGAGCACCTCGGTGAACTGGTGACGTATGCGATCGGACTGCGGACCAACGAGACGCGCCTCTACGAAGTCCGCCGCACCCCACCACCCATCGCACCGATCGACTTCCTGCGCTGCGAGCAGCCGGACCTCGTCGACCGGACCGTGATCACCTTCGCCAACCACGGGCCGTACGATGCGATCGAGGTCGAGCGCGACGGGATGCTCATCGCGACCCTCTCCGGCACTGCGACCGCGTACACCGACA
This sequence comes from Planctomycetota bacterium, assembly GCA_032128395.1. Lineage (GTDB taxonomy): Bacteria > Planctomycetota > UBA8108 > UBA1146 > UBA1146 > JAQBGV01. Next base: position 8,953 of record JAQBGV010000137.1, read on the forward strand.
CCAGCGTCGTCCCCGGACGTCACCACTACCGCGTGACCCCGGTTCTCGGCGGAGTCTCCGCCGAGCCGCGCGACTGCGAGCTGCGGATCGGGATCGGTGCCCGCCTCGGTCACGTCTTCCTCGATCCGGGATTCAGTCCGTACCAGATGGCGCGCGAACCGTCCGATGGGAGCTTCGTCGTCACCACGAACTCGGGCAATCTCGCCGACTCGATGTTCCGCTTCGACGCAGCGGGGACCTTCCTCGGGACGATTCCCGCCCCGGAGACCCCACCGTGGCTCGTCGCGGCCCTCGCGATCAGGCCGACGCCGACCGGGAGCGAGATCTGGAGCATCACCTGGGAGGTCCGCACGCCGTGGCTCCAACCGCAGGAGTTCCACCTCACGGTGCAAGACATGGCCGGGACGATCCTCTCCGGTCCGTCGATCATCGCGATCCCCGGCGCTCCGGTGGGAGTCTCCCTCACGTACCCCGCAGCGATGGTCCACGACGCGGAGAGCGACACCTTCTGGTTCCTCGAGCGGAACACCGACATCTTCTGGCAGATGGGTCTCGACGGGACCCTGCTCTCGAGCCTCGATCACCCCCAACCACCGCTCCAGCCGTTCGTGTTCAACTTGGGACTCGCCCTCGACGTCGAGCGAGATGAGTTCACCGCGACGTCATCGGGCCCTTTCGACACGCAGATCACGCTGGCGATCGGGATGAGTCGCGATGGCCACCTGACCGGCACAGCGATCCCCCTCGAGGAATCGAAGATCAACCCGCTGAACGCGATCGCGCGAGCGGGTCCGCACCTGTACGCGGCGGGAAGCCAGGGGAGCATCCCGCTCCTGGTGACTCTGAAGGCCGCCGATGCCGTCGCTCCGCCGGTCGATCTCTCCTGTTCGGAGACCGCGGCGAACGTCGTGACACTCACCTGGGACGCAACGGTCGCATATGACTTCGTGGCGGTGCGCCGCGGTGGGGTCGAGATCGCAGTGATCGCGGGGACACAGTCTTCGTATCAGGACCTCGGCGTGGGAAATGGTCCGCGAGTCTTTGCCGTGGCGGGGAGGACCCCCGACGGGGAGAGCGCTCCGAGCATCTGTTCGATCGTCGTCGCGGGGCTCGATCCGCAATTCGTGCGCGGGGACGTGAACGAAGATGGGGCGGTGAACCTCGCCGACCCGATCTCGATCCTCGGCTATCTGTTCGGGGGCGCAGATCCGCCGAACTGTTTCGACGCCGCCGACGCCAACGATTCGGGGGCGGTCGACATCGCGGACGTGATCTACCTGCTCGACTACCTCTTCACGAGCGGCCTTCCGCCGGAGCCGCCGTTCCCGAACCAGGGGGCGGATCCGACGGGGGATCTGATCGGCTGCTGAGTCAGAATTTCGCGTCAAACGTGGCGGGGCCTCGGCGGTGTTCGCAGGGCGCGACGACGCTGAGAGCGCGTCCATTGGTGCGCGGTCACTGGTTCAGGACAAGAGCAGTCAACGCTGATCGCGTTTGCTCGCTTCGCCGGCCGCTGCCTTCTCGTACTCGGCGATCTTGCTCTCGATCAGCGCCGCACCGTTCTTGCGCATCTGGACGACCGGGTCGGGGAGCATCCGCCGCAGCAGTGCGATCGCGCCCTCGTAGTCGCCCTTCTTCGCCAAGTACTCAGTGGCGCACCCCCAACAGGCGTTGAGAAACTTCGTCCCCGTGAGGCGCTCGGCCCAGGTCAAGACTTCGTGAACCTTCTCCCACTCCGGGTTAGGAGTCGCGAGGAGGGCTTCGAGCTCCTTCGTCGCGCGAATCCTCTTCGCCTGAGCGCCCACGCTCTCGATCTTCTCCGCCGCGGCGAGGTACTCGGCATAGTCGCGGTAGCCGTACAGGAACGAGTCGACGAGGGCGGGGAATGCGGCGACGATGAGCTCTTCTCTCTTCTCTTCCGACTCATTCGCGAGGAGGGCACGGATCGTCGCCCCATTCGCGCGCAACTCATCGATGCGATCCGCGATGCGATCCGGGGAGAGCGGGAGGTACCCGGTCCAACCGTACGGGCGGCCCGTCGCATCGCAGAGGAAGATCGATGGCGCTTTGTCCACGCCGTAGTGATCCCAGAGCTCTTTGCTCACGGCGGGATCGACTACCCTCGACAGTGCTTCTTCCCCCTTCGGGAAGTCGAGATACAGCAGCACGTAGTTCTTCGTGATCCGGTCGAGGAACTCGGGGCTCGCAAAAGCTCCCTCTTCGAGCATCTTGCAGAACTTGACCCAGTCGCTCCCCGTGAAGTAGATGAAGAGGTCTTTCTTCTCCCGGAGCGCCTGCACCTTGGCCGCACCGAAATCGGTGAGCCAAGGAGAAGTCTCGGCCGGCTTTGCGGCTTTCGGCTCCACCGCTTGCGGCTCGTCGGCAGCAAGCGAGAGAGCAGGGGTCAGAAGGAACGGGATCAGCAAGAGCAGGGTCCTGGGAATCATTCTCTCCTCCAACGCTTCGGTTCTCGGCGGCCGAGGGAGGGGAGCGAGGAGGTCGAGACACTCACCTCTGACCACCACCGATCCAGGCCTCCACCACTCCTGACCACCACCGACCACCACCGACCACCACCACCACCGACCCACCACCACCGACTACGGCGATGCTGCGATGGTAACTCGATCGCTCGATGACCGGAAGAGGGGCGCGCTCAGGCGAGCGGGTTCACCCGCACCGGCTCCCCACGCCCCTTTACGGGCACCTCGCCGCGATCCTCGAGTCTTGCTCATCGCGCGGGAGCGCGGCGAATACGGCGAGTACGGCGACGAGGGAGCCGGACGCGATGGCGGCGACCGCGGCGATCAGGGTCAGGCGAACGCGCTCGCTCCGGAGGATCTCCCGCTCGAGGGCCTCTTCGAAGCCTCGTTCGGCGAGTGGAGCGTCGGTCGACGGCGCGCTCTCCCTGCCGGTGGACGATCCACTGTGCTCGCGGTCTACTCGCCGCTGTCGGTCCTCCCTTCTCCTGGCGGGGGTGGCGGCGGAGTTGGCTTCGGCTTCGGCTTCAGCCGATCGAGGAGGCCGCCGCCGAGCTTCTCGACCGCCTTCTTCGTCTCGTCGTCGAGCTTGCCCTCGAGTTCCTTGCCGATCTTCTCCTCGAGCCGTTTCTTCCCCCGCTCGACCTCCGCGTCGATCTTGCCGCCGAGCTCTCGGGTCGCCCGATCGGCGAGTTCGCGCCGACCCGCGGCGATCAGACCATCGATCAGATCTCTCTGGCGAAACCGGAATCGCGGGGAGAGGAGACGCCCGGTCACCCCGATCGGGATGACCAGCTCGTCGATCCGCTCCATCCGGTCCGAACCAGGGAGACGGATCTCGCACCCCCGGAGCTTGATCTTCAGCGGAAGATCGAGGCGTACCCCGTTCTTCCGCCACCAGCGCCCGCGACCTTCGATGTCGATCGTGCCACCGGCGAGCACCGGCTCGCCGTGGATCCGCAACTGCCGCCCGAGGGCGTCCCCGGAGAGTCCAAGACGGGAGATCACCAGAGTCTCGGGGGTCGGCACGGGGGCGTCACCCTCGGCGGGGTTCAAGGCGAAACGGAAAGTGCCGTCGTCGCTCGCGATCGAGAACCCCGCGGGTTCGGCGACGAGCGCGGGATGCGTCGACAGGTTCCATCCCTCGAGAACGAGGAGCATCCCTTCGAGCTGGATCGCTTCGAGACGCGCGACCTTCAGATGGTCGAGACGAAGGGTCGGGCTCTTCTCGATGAGATCCGTGGCCCGGGTCCAAGCGTACCCGACCGCGCGGATGTCCTCGGCGATCCGGTCTGCCCGCGCGGAGTCCTCGGCCCCGTCGGCGGCTGCGACCTCCCCTTCGGCGGGCTCTTCGCCCCCGACGAACATGTCGATGACTCTGCGCACCTGCCCGAGGCGCTCCTTCCACTGCTTCGCCTCCGCGATCACCTCGTCGAGGGTGACGATCTCTTCCCCCTCCGCGACCGGATCATCCGGCGTCTCCGCGGGCGGATCATCGGCGACGGTCACCGATCGATCACTGACCCGGGCCCCCGGCACCTTCCGCGGAACTCCTGTCGAAGCCTGTTCGAGGATCAGCTCGTCGATCTGCCAGCGCCGCGTGAGGAGGGCGCGCACGTCGATGTCGGCGGTGACGCTCGTCGCGCGCAGGACGTCGCGGTCGAGTTCGCCACGATCGGCCATGGCCAGCCCCTCGAGGGTGAACCGCCCGGCGCCGAGGTCGATGTCCGCTCTGACGAGATCTACGGTGGCCCCGTTCGCCCGCTCGAGTCCGGCGCGGAGCGCGCCGGTGAGGATCGGCTCGGCGACGATGGAGGGCACCGCCCAGATGAGCACCGCGATCCCCGCGACCAGGACCACACCGACGGGGCGGATCGGGTTGCCGAATTTCTTGCCGGTGAGCTTCTCGTAGGTCGCCTTCTTGGGAGAACCGCCGAGGAGTAGCCAGGAGGCCATCTTCACCCAGCGCTTGTTCGCCCACTTCCGGAACTTCTCCGATCCCTCATCGAGACCGAGGAAGGTGGTCCGCAGCTTGCTCATCGCCGCGACGAGACAGATTCCGAGACCCAGCCCGAGGAGTCCCCCCAGCAGCAGCCCTCCCGCCACCGCGTGGTATTCGAGTCCGAACCAAGCGAGGACCGGAGTGTTCACGAGCGAGCGGAACATTCCTTCTGTCGGCCCCTCGAGCAGGAAGCGACCGATCGCGTGCGCGACCGGGAGGAGCGCGAAGCCGAGGAGCTTCGTACCGAGGGTGGCGACGGCGGCGAGCCACAGATTGGCGTTGAGCACGGCGAGCAGCCCGAGGAGAAAGAGGATCGATCCGGGGGCCTGCAGCACTCCAGGGACGAACCCCAGCATGGCACCGAGCACACACGCGGCGATCACCTGGAACGGGGTCGCCTTGCCGAGGAGGATCTTGCCGAACTTGCGGTGGAGCACTGGGGCCTTTCCCGATCAGAGCGGGGCATGGATGCTGCGGAGGTGGAGTGAGATCGCAACGACGCCGATGGCGAGCAGGATGGCGACCGAGAGCCAGAGCGATCCCTTCGCCCGGATCTTCTCGAGGGCGCGGCTACGGCCGACCAGTGCGCTCGCGAGGAAGAAGATCGCTAGCGCCGCGACGAACTTCATGCCGAACCACATGTGGTAGCTCGAGTCCGCCTTCCCCTTCGGGACCCCCGCAACCATGAACTGGTAGAAACCGGTCACGAGCAGGATGGTGATCACGAGGTAGACGACCGGCACCCAGCGTCGCCGAATGCCGTCGGCGAGCTCCGGGTTCGGCGTCTCGAGCAGCGCCGGTCGCAAGGCGACGCGTTGGAACACGAGCGACCCAACGGCGAGCATCGCGGCGAAGATGTGGAACCCTCGGCTCCAAGTTTCGGCGGATGCCGCGCCGAGAATCGGTAGGTCTGGTGGCATGGAAACCCTTCCCCCGGTTACGCGGCCTCCCGACAGGATGCCCGATCGCCTACAGTGTGGCCACCGTCCTCGGCCGAGCAGAAGACGAAAACAGCGTGGGACCACGCGCTTGCCGCGTAGAATACTCTGCGCCGAAGGGATCCACGTGACGATGTCCACGAGGGAATTCGTGCGGTTCTTTGCCGAGGAGCGCGCCAGCGCGATCCTGCGGACCCCGCACGGGGATCGGGCGATTCCAGCGATGGAAGCCGCCGCCCGCGCCGGATTCCGCATCCTCGAATTCACCCTGACGATTCCAGGGGCGTATGACCACATCGCCGCGATGGCGGGCCGACCCGGCTGTGTGGTCGGCGCCGGCACCGTGCTCACCGCGGATGAGGCCCGGGAGGCGGTCGCCGCCGGAGCGCGATTCCTCGTCTCGCCGATCTGCGACGAGGCCGTGATCGAGGCCGCCGCGGAGCTCGGCGTCGCGGCGATCCCCGGTTGTTTCACCCCCACCGAGATGGTGCGTGCACACCGCGCGGGCGCGCCACTCGTCAAACTCTTCCCGATTCCTGGCACCGGACCGGCGTTCGTGCGGGCGGTACTCGGCCCGCTGCCGTTCCTGCGGATCGTGCCGACGAGTGGGGTGACCGGGGAGAATGTCGCCGAGTTCCTCGCGGCGGGTGCGCACGCGGTCGGGTTCGTCGCTCCCCTTTTCCACCCGAGTGATGTGGAGTCCGAGAACTACGACCGCATCGAGGCGCGCGGTCGCGCGCTCCTCGAGGCGGCCCTGAGATGAGAGAGCAGGCCCAGATTGAGCTACCTCGGCAAGGAGACGACCTTCACTTGGCTCGGCCATGCGACGTTCCTGATCGGGACCCCGAGCGGACACCGCGTGATCGTCGATCCATGGCTCGAGAATCCAAAGTGTCCGAAGGAATTCCGCGATCCTGGACCGATCGACCTGATCTTGCTGACCCACGGCCACCTCGACCACATCGCTGACGCGGTCCCCCTCGGCAAGAAATACGGCTGTCCAGTGGTCACCAACCCGGAGATCGCCCATTGGCTCCGCTCGCAGGGGCTCGAGAACATCATCGAGATGAACAAGGGAGGCACCGTCGAGGTGTGCGATCTTCAGATCACGATGACGAACGCCCACCACTCCTCGGGGATCACCGATGGGGACCAGATCATCTACGGTGGGGAGCCGGCGGGGTACGTCGTCGAGACCGAGAACGAGTTTCGCTTCTACATCGCCGGGGACACGTGCGTCTTCGGCGACATGGCGCTGATCCGCGAACTCCACGGCCCGACCCTCGCGATCCTCCCGATCGGGGACCGCTACACGATGGGCCCCCGCGAAGCGGCGAAGGCGGCGCACCTCCTCGGGGTGCGGGTGGTGATCCCCAGCCACTACGGCACCTTCCCAGTGCTCTGCGGGACACCGGAACAGCTCCGCGAAGCGATCGGGCGGCTCCCGATCCAGGTCGTGGACCTCGAGCCGGGGGCGACGCTCGAATGATCGCCCGTGCTCTCATGCTCTCGGTCTTTGCGTTCTTCACCGGCTGCGCGGGGAGCCCCTTCGCGTCGAACCCGAACTCGCTCCCCGAGATCGCCCTCATCGAGGACGACACCCGGATCGATCGCAGCGTGCGCGTCCGCCCCGGCACCTACGAGGTCACCGACGTCGCGGGAGACGGGGTATTTCAGATCGTCGCGGATGATGTCGTGCTCGACCTCTCCGGGGTGATCCTGGTCGGCTCGTCCCCTGCTGCGGATCCCGATTCCTACCGGGGGATCGGCGTCCGGGCAAATGGGGTCTCGGGGGTGACGATCAGGCACGGTTCGATCCGCGGGTTCCGGGTCGGGATCGAAGTGATCGGGGGGCGCGGGCACACGATCCTCGGGTCCGACCTCTCCGAGAACTTCAGGCAGCGACTGCGGAGCACCCCCGACACGGAGAACGCCGAAGATTGGCTCTGGCCCCACGAGAACGATGACGACCAGTGGGCGACTCGATACGGAGCGGCACTCCACTTGAAGGAAGTCGCGGAGAGCAGAGTCGAGAGCGTGCGCGTGCGCCGAGGTCAGAACGGGATCATCCTCTCCCGCTGCCGAGGCGTCGAGGTCCACCGGAACGACTGTTCCTTCCTCTCGGGGTGGGGACTCGCGATGTGGCGCACGGTGGACTGCGCGGTGACGGAGAACCGGTTCGACTGGTGCGTCCGTGGCTACAGCCACGGCGTCTACGCGCGCGGGCAGGACTCGGCGGGAATCCTGGTCTTCGAACAGTGCTCGCGAAACCTCTTCCGCGGGAACAGCGTGACGCACGGGGGAGATGGCTTCTTCCTCTACTGCGGAAACGAGACCCTGAGGGAGACTGGGCTCGGCGGATCGAACGAGAATTCCCTCATCGGCAACGACTTCTCGCACGCGGTCATGCACGGGATCGAGGCGACTTTCTCTGGGGGCAATCGCTTCGAGGCGAACACCCTGCACGGCTGTACCAACGGAATTTGGGCCGGATATTCCTACGACACCTGGATCGGTGGAAACGACATCCGGTCGAGCGTGCTCGCCGGAGTGGCGATCGAGCACGGTCAGGGAAACACGATCCTCGGCAACTGGTTCGCGGAGAACCCGATCGGAATCTCGCTCTGGTGGGACGAGGATCCCGATCTCGTGGCGAGCGCGTTCGGGAAGCGCCACTCGAGCGAGTCGACCGGCAACCGGATCTTCAAGAACCGATTCGAAGGAGACCGATTCGAAGGAGACCAGGTGGCGATTTCGTTGCGCGACGCGCTCGCAACCGAGATTTCGCCTCTCGACGACTACCACCTCGGCTCCCCCCCCCACTTCTGCCGGAATCTGCGCCGCAGCGGAAAAGGGGAAGTGCTCCTCATCAGCTCTGCGGATGAGACCGCCCTCGCGAAGGTGCTCCCGAGAGACCCACCGCGGCGGGGAGCGGCATTCCTACCGGAAGACGCGCCTCGCGGGCGCAGCCGGATCTTCATCGACGAGTGGGGTCCCTACGACTTCGAAGGGGTCCGCGCCTGGCCCACGGTGATCGAGGGGGTCGCCGCAGCGCGCATCCACATCCTCGGCCCGGACCTCCCCTACCGCATCGATGCGATCTCGGGCGCGGTCGAAGTCGAGCCGCGCACCGGAATCCTCCCCGCAACGGTGCGGGTGAGTCCCCGGGCGGGTGGGGCGGGGGTCATCCCCTTCACGTTCGTCGCTCTGACCGACGACGGGGAGATCATGGTGCGGGGGTCGTTGCTCGCGCTGCCGTGGACCGTCGAGTACCGGGTCTGGGAGCCGATCGGCCCGGGTGAGCCGCCGCGAGACTGGTCGGTGGTCCGCACGAGCGCGCCGATTCACGTGGAGCGCCGGAACGACCTCGACCTGCAATTCGGGGCGGGAGCGCCGGCGAAGGGGATGCCTGCCGACCACTTCGCAACGGTCGCCACGAGTTCATTCTCCGTGCCGGAGGGGCGCTACCGCGTGCGGATCGTCTCCGACGACGGAGTCCGAGTGACACTCGATGGGGAGACGATCCACGAGGACTGGACGTGGCACGCGCCGCGGGAAGCCTCGATCGAGATCACACTCGCCAGCGGGGAACACCAACTCGAGGTGGAGCACTTCGAGATCGACGGCTACGCGGTCCTCCGCGTGGTACTCATCCCACTCGATCCGGATCCATCGTGACGGTCCACGAATCGCCGGCGAGAAGCTTCCTGCGTGCGGAGTCGGTCATCCCGATCACGCTGCTCCTGGTCGTGCTGCTGGTGGCGCTCTCCGGTCGCACATCGACCCGCGCAGTGCCGATCGAGCGAGCACTTTGGGTCACGCGCTGGGACTATACGACCGCCGAGGAGGTGGAGCGCATCATCGACCGCGCGTCCGCCGGCGGATTCGACACGGTGTTCTTCCAGGTCCGGGGGAACGCGACCGCGTTCTACCCGTCAGAACTCGAGCCGTGGGCGGAGGAGTTCGAGTTCCGTGACCCGGGGTTCGATCCGCTCGGGGTCGCTTGCGCCCGCGCCGCAGCGAGAGGGATCGCGCTGCACGCCTGGATCAACGCGATCCCCGGGTGGCGGGGACTCGAGCCTCCTACGGAACCGAACCAGCTCTACCACACCCGCCCCGAATGGTTCCTCGTCGATCAGCACGGGAGACGCCAGGCGCTGCGCGAGGACTACGTCGCCCTGAATCCGTGCCACCCCGACGTCCGCGCGCACATCGTCCGAGTTTGCGAGGACCTCGTTCGCCGCTATCCGGTCGCGGGCATCCACCTCGACTACATCCGCTTCCTCGCAGACATGGAGGAGCCGGGTCACGACTACCCCCACGATCCGATGACACTCGCGCGCTATCAGGCGGACGGCGGCGGGAATCCTGCGGAAGAACCCGCCCGGTGGGATCGTTGGCGCCGCGATCAGGTCACACGCTTGGTGCGAGAGATCGACGATGCGCTCGACGGGGTGCGACCCGGCGCGCTGCTCACCGCGGCGGTCTTCCCCACCCCCGAGATCGCGTACGGGAGCGTCCGGCAGGATTGGGTGCGGTGGCTCAGGCATGGTTGGATCGATGCGGCGGTTCCGATGATCTACGACGACCAGGACGATCGCTTCGAATCGAGGTTGCGCGCGTGCGTCGCGGCGGCGGGACGAAGACCCGTGATCGCCGGGATCGGCGTCTTCAAGCACGCGGACCCCGACCAGACCCGCAGGCAGACCGTGATCGCGCGGCGACTCGGCGCCGATGGAGTCTCGTACTTCGGATATGCGAGCTTCTACGAAGCTGGGGAGGCGGGCGCGCAGGGGGCGAACGAACCGCTGCGCGCCGCGCGACGAAGGGCGTTGCTCGAGTAACCGGCGCCCCCCGTCGTGACCCTTCGCCGCCGGCTGGAGCCTAGTCGGGTCCCCCTTGCACACCACTCTTGACCGACTCCAGCACCGGATCGATGCCGAAGCTCCCCGCCCTCTGGCGCGGCGGGAACTCCACGGAAATGCTCAGGTATTGCCCGACGTACTGCTGCGCCGGCACCAGAAGGAAGACGTGTGCGACCCTCCAGCGTTCGTAGACAAATCGGCTGCGTGTTCCGCTACCCAGAATTGTCCCCGACCAGCCCACACACCTTCTCGTAATACTCGTCCACCTCGAGGCCGAACAACGTTGCGCCGAAGATCTCCGCCTCTACGTGGGTCGCGATCTCGCCGTAGTTCACCGAGACGATGTGATACGCGGCGAGCAACGGAATCGCCGCCTCGTCGGACTCGAAACGGGGGTGCAGGGTGATCGCCCACTCCCCCGTCCTGGAGTCCGCGATCGGCGCCGCGAAGCCGTATTCGTCCGGCCGGAGCGGAGTCGCGTCGAACCGGAGTTCCGTCGGCCACCGGGTGACCTCGGGATCGTGAAGGAGTCGCTCCAGAGTATTCCGATCGATGGTCGGCCCGTACCGTTCCCGTGCGTCGAACGCCTTCGCAGCGACGTGGTCGCGGAGCGCTCGCCGGGCATCCTCTTCGGTCAGATTGCGGTCGATCGGCATCGTCTCTCCGCGGCTATTCGCCACTCCCCTGCTGGTACCGCTCGAGGAACTCCTTCTGAGCCTTCTCGCGGCGCGCCTTCTCCTCCGGATCCATCCGACCGAGGAACCAGCGGTGGTCTTCCGATCCGAGGACCTCTTCGAGCTTCGCAGCGAGCGCCGTCGCCGCGGCTTGCTTCTCCGGATCGTCTGAGGCGTGCCCCTTCTCGATCAGCTCCTCGAGTTCGGGCACGTAGTCCCCATAGAAGTGCTTCGCGACCTCATAGGTGCCGTGCCAATGCGTGTAGTCGGGTCCCATCATCGAGACGCCGTGCCGCGCGCGTCTCCCCTCGTGGTGCCAGATCTCGAACCAGGTGAAGTCGATCTTGTTCGAGAATTGAACCGGCCGCAGGAGCGGCTTCGCCAGGCTGTAGAGCTCGAGCCCCGGCTTCGCGAACTTCTCGTTGTACAGCTCGAGCAGCTCGTCGTACTGAATGTAGAAGTTGTCGACCCAGGTCTCGTTGTGACAGCTCAGGCAGACATCTTTCATCTGGTTCCGCCGGACCTGCCACGGGATGTCCTTCCCGGGGAGCCCGAGCTTGGCGTCCGACACCTCGGGGCGGATCGAGATCGCGGGCCGGTTGTTCCAGCTGATCCGCATGCCGACGTCGTGGGTCACGCGTTGGTTCCGGGTCGCCGACATGTGACAGGTCGCACAGGTCGGGGCAGCGGAGTAGTCCTCGCCGACGATCCACTTGGCGGAATCGAGGTTCATCTCGTCGATGTTCGCGCGAAAAGCGATGCCGTGCTTCGACTCGTCGTAGATCTCCTTCTGCGGATGATCGGGTCCCATGTGGCACTTTCCGCAGTTCTCGGGTTGGCGCGCTTGGGCGGCCGAGAAGGCGTGGCGGGAATGACACGCGGTGCAGGACCCCTCGGAGCCGTCGGGGTTGATGCGCCCGATCCCCGTGTTCGGCCACGTCGTGGGGTCGAGGCTCCCGTCGGGGAGCACTTTCACCTGCGAGCCGTGGCACTGCCAGCAACCGCTCACCGCCGCGGCGGAGACTCCGGTCGGGAACATCGCGCTGACGAACCCACGGTTGCCCTCCACCACCTCGGCCAGAACGTTGTCGAGGGACCCGAGAATCCTCGCCGCCTTCGAGTGGTGCGAGGAAGTGAACTCCTCGACCTCCTTCGAGTGGCACCGCCCGCAGTCCTTCGGGCTGACGATCACCGAGATGCTCTGCCCGTAGTGCTGGAACGAGTCGCTGTCGTTCTTGTCCGCCATGTGACACTCGAAGCACCCGACGTTGCCGCGGTAGTGCTTGCTCGCACCCCACTGCTGATAGAGCGAGGGGCTCTGCTTCGCGTGACACGTCAGGCACTCGGAGGTCTGATCGCTCATCTCCCGGGGTCCGAAGATCTGCGCCGACACCGCCGGTGCGAGGAACCAGACGAGGATGATCGACGTCGTCAGCGCACTTCCTCGTCGTGATGAACTCATTCCACGCCTCTTTCCGTACATCAGGAGCCGGGAGCCGGCTCCGGGGTCGTCTCCATCGCCGGGACTCGGGTCGGCGCATCGTCCGCTCTCAGTTCCCCGGTGAGGACGGGGATGGTGACGCGAATCAGGACGGTGTAGATCAGCAGCCCCGCCGCCCAGATCCCGAGGCAGACGAGAGTCTCGTTGAGGGTCGGGGTGTACTCGACGATCTCTCCGAGCGGGCTCGGCACGAATCCGGGGATGATGAGACCCATCCCCTTCTCGATCCAAATCCCGAAGAAGAGCAGCACGCAGGCGATGTTCAGCTGCACGATCCGCTCCCGGCCAGGGAGGTAGAGCAGCATCAGTGCGGTCGTGCTCATCGCGATCGAGGTCCAGATCCACGGCACCAACGCCCAGTGACCGTGCAGCCCGAAGTACAGGTACTGAGCGGACGCCCCGTGGGCCGAGTCGGTGTAGAACTCGGTGAAGAGCTCGCTGCCGAGCAGGAAAATGTGGATCGACAGCGCGACGGTCACCAGGCTCCGGAGGGTCTGGATCGACTTCGGCGCGATGCGGAACCCGGTAGCTCGCCGGATCACCTGGACGGTGATGATCAGGAACGCCGGTCCCGCGGCGAACACCGAGGCGAGGAAGCGCGGTGCGATCACCGCGCTGTTCCAGAACGGTCGCGCCCCGAGCCCCGAGTAGAGGAATGCGGTCACGGTGTGGATGCTCACCGCCCAGACGATCGCGATGAAGACGAACGGGATGTAGAACGATCGACTGGGGGTCCGCCCCCGATAGGCCTGATAGATGAGGTACCCGCAGATGTGCAAGTTGAGGAGCAGGTAGCCGTTCAGGACCAACACGTCCCACGTCAACATCGAGATCGGCCAGTTGAACCTGAGGAAGAGGTGATGGAACCGGTCCGGCCGACCGAGGTCGGCGGTGACGAACATCAGGCACATGATGATCGAGGAGACCGCGAGCAGCTCGCCGAAGATCACCAGGTCGTGCAGTTCGCGGTTCTTGTAGATGTAGACGGGGATCACCAGCATCACCGCCGCCGCGGCCATTCCGACGAGGAACGTGAAATTTGCGATGTACATCCCCCACGAGACCTGGTCGGTCATCCCGGTGGTGATCAACCCGGCGACGATCTGCTTGGCGTAGGCGTGCAGCCCGAAGAGGGCCACGACCGAGAGTCCGAGCATCCAGAGGTGGTACTGGCGATTCCCGACGAAACTCAGGCGGAAGCAACGACCGAGGAAGACGAGATACTCTCTCATCCCCCACCTCCCGGGCCCGTCTCCCCTCCTACGGGGGGCGCGCTCTTGCCGGCGCCTCCTCCTCGCGGGTAGTGCTCATCGAAGTAGTAGAAGAACCGGGGCAACGTGTTCGCTTCCTCCTTGAGGACGAACACCCGCTTTTCGGCGAGGATCTGGCGAACCTCGCTCGCGGGATCGAGAACGTTGCCGAACTTCCGGGCCCCGACGGGGCACACCTCCAGGCACGCCGGAAGTTCCCCGTTTCGAGTGCGGTGGAGGCAGAACGTACATTTCTCCACCACTCCCTGCGGGCGGGGCCGGTTCGACAGGTAACTCATGCGCGGATTCAGATCCTCCTTCGGGAGCTTTGGTTTCGTGAAGTTGAACCTGCGGGCCCAGTACGGGCACGCGGCTTCGCAGTAGCGACAACCGATGCACCAGTCGTAGTCGATGACGGTGATCCCGTCGGACTCGGTCCACGTCGCCTCGACGGGGCACACCTTCGTGCACGGCGGATTCGCGCACTGATGGCATTGCACGGGCAGGTAGTAGTGATCCTTGTCGGGAACGGTCGGATGGTCGTAGTGGTGGTTCCCGCGTTCGAGATCGATCGTCCCGCGGGGCATTTCGAGCACTCGGATGTACTGGACCTCGGGGGCGCGGCTCTGGTTGTTCTCCTCGACGCACGCGTGCACGCACCTTCGGCAGCCGATACAGCGCGAAAGATTCAGCGCGTAGACGAACTCGACCCCGTCCTGGGCGCGGACATCCTCGATCTGAGGGCGAACGCCGAAGTCCCTCTCGACCTTGGTTGCGATGCGCTCGAGGGCTCGCTCCATCTCCTCCGGGGACATCTCCTTGTAGTGCTTCTGCAGGAACTCCTCGATGTCGGGGACCTCCCCCTCCGCAAGTTCTCGGAGAGGGCTGAGCGCGGCGACGACGGCGGCGAGACCGCTCGCCGCCGCGGCCGACCTCCGGAGGAAACTGCGGCGCGTCTGCTTCATCCCCGATCCCCTCTCGCCGCTTCGATCGCACTGCGCGGCCAGCGCGGCTCCGTCGCGTGCGGCGCCCGGTGCTCCTTGTCGGGAAGCCGCAGCGTGTCGGGGGCGGGAAGAGGAGCGTACGAAGGAAAGGCCGGGGCGTGCGGGTCGTGGCACTCGGTGCACTCGAGCCGACGCTGTTCGGGAGAACCGGTCACCCAACTCCCGTGGGTCCGACCATGGACCCCGCGCTCCCAGTCGCGGCCGACCAGCCCGTGGCACTGGCGACAGAGCCGTGGGGTCTCATCGAAGGTGATCTTCGTTCCGTCGAGGAGGGTGAGAACATCGCGATCGGCGGGATGGTGGCAGACGAGGCACCGGTCGTTCAGACCGTGCTCGAGGACGACATCCCCGTGCTGCACCCGGGCAGTCTCTCCGCGGGCGGTCAGAGCGTGTTCTCCCGGGTCGAGGAGCGCGTGGCAATCCTGACAACTCCGGAGGTATCCCCCGAGTGTGATGCGAGGGGGGTGGGAGAGAAGCGGGGTGCGGGGGCTGTCGGTGGTCAGCGCTCCCGGGGGAACCACCACGTCGCCTCCCAGTTCGGGGACCGCAGTGGAGACGCCGCCATCGAGCACGCCGAGAGCGACCGCGACCGCCGCGAACACGATCGCGACCATGAGTCCTGGCCCGCCCGCGAATCGGTGGTTCTCGCTCGAGGACACGACTCCCCCCTTCTCGGGAGCGAGACCGCAGAATCTCGGCCAACGGCGTTCGGGTGCGGAACTCCGTTCGCAGATATGGCTTGGCGGCAGGTGGCGATCAGAAGGAGCCCCACATCTTCTCGTTCGCGGGAAAGCGGCTCGCAAAATTCCGAACATCGAGAACCAATCGGGGGATTTCCTCGCCTCTCGCCTGAGATTCCTCCACTCGATCGAGCCACTCGTCGACCCAAGCCCTTTTCTTGAAATGAGTTCCGAAGATGGGTGGAGGCCGAGAGCGGCGCGTGAACCTCTCGGCCACCTTCGGTACGGTGGATGCCCAAGGGTTCCCCTGGAACTCCCCGCGATGCGATCGCCGTCCCGTGGGGAATCCGAGAACTTCCGACCCTGACAGAATCGAGAAACGCGTGCCGTCCTCCGATCGCCAGACCGAGCTCGACCCCGCCGCTCTGATCGAGGAGCTGAAGACGTACATCGGCTTCACCGCCGAGGACGCCGACCGCCTGCGTTCCTTCGCTCCGCATCTGCTCGCTCGTCGGTGGGACCTCTCTCAGGCCTTCTACGATTTCATTCTGCGAAACGACTCGGTGCGCGACCTGATCGAGCGCAGTGGGGCCGACATCGGTGGACTACGACGCACCTGGGAACAGTGGGCAGAGCAGCTCGTCGGCGGGGAGTACCACGCGGAGTACGCCGTCAGCCGTCTCAAGATCGGAGCCGTCCACCTACGCATCGGTGTCGAGGAGCGTTACACCGTCGCCACGTTCAACATCGTGCGTCAGTTCCTCCACGACTTGATCCATGAGTCCACCGACCCGGATCCACAAAAACGCCGGCTCCTGGTCGGGAGCTTGAACCGCGCTCTCGACCTCGATCTCTCGCTCATCTGTCACGCCTACGACTACGCGCTGCACGCCGAGACCGTCGCCGAACAGAGCGAAGCGCGCCGGAGCCTCGAAGAGCTTCTCGGCAGTCTGCTCGCCGCTCCGTCGCTCCTGATCCTCTCGATCGACGACTCGCGGCGCATCGTTCACTTCAACCGCGGGTGCGAGACGCTCCTACGGATCACCGCACATGAGGTGATCGGGAGGGACTACATCGAGACTCTGGTCCCGCGTGCGAATCGAGTTGCGGTGCAGGCCGACATCGATCGGGTGTTTCGCGAGCCACCGCGTCCGAACGGCACCCACAGCTTCACCCCACACCGACTGCGGGTGAGCGGCGGAGGGGAGTGCGTCGTCACCTGGTATCCCACGATCGTCCCGGGGGCGGACGGAGGGGTGAAGGAGTACCTGTGGGTCGGGCACGACACCACCGAGGAACACCGCCTCCAGGGACAGATCGTCCACCAGGAGAAGATGGCGGCGGTCGGTCTGCTCGCCGCGGGCGTCGCGCACGAGATCGGCAATCCGCTGGCGTCGATCTCGTCGGTGGCGCAGACCGCCCATCGAAAGAGCGACGATCCCTACGTCCGCGGCAAGCTCGAGCTGGTACGGACCCACATCGATCGGATCGCCACCATCGTCCGTCGAATGGTCGACTTTGCGCGTCCCCCCCGCTACGAGTGGCATTCCTGTTCCGTGAACGACCTGGTGCGGAACGCCGCGCAGTTCCTCGAGTACGACAAGCGGGCGAAGTGCGTCTCGATCGAACTCGACCTCTCCGAAGAACTCCCGACGACCGTTGGGATGGAGGATCAGCTCACGCAGGTCTTCCTCAATCTGATCTTGAACGCTCTGGACGCGGTGGAGGGCGTCCCCGCCGAACTCACCCCTCGTCTGTGTGTCTCCACGCGACTCGACAACGAGAGCCGCGCCCCGGAGATCGTGTTCCGCTGCGAGGACAACGGGCCGGGGATCGAGGCGCCGGCGATTCGGAGGATCTTCGAACCTTTCTTCACCACCAAGGAGGTCGGGCGCGGCACCGGGCTCGGACTTTCCGTCAGTTTCCGGATCATCGAGGACCACGGCGGTCGGATCGATGTCGACTCCCGACCCGGAGAGGGAGCGCGTTTCGAGGTTCGAATCCCGGTCCGTGAGGCTCCGCCCACTTCGGAGGAGGCGCGATGAATGCAAGAGTCATGGTCGTCGACGACGAGGCGACCGCCCGAGATGAGCTGTGCGAGGCGCTCACGGATGAGGGTTTTCAGGTCTCTAGCGCCGGCGACGGCGAAGCGGCCCTCGCCCTCGCCCGCTGCGAATCTTTCGACGTGTGTATCTCCGACATCCGAATGCCCGGGATCGACGGGATCGAGCTTCTGCGGCGGTTGAGCGAAATCTCCCCGGAGACGATGGTGTTGATGGTCACGGCGTACGGCGGGATGGACTCGGCGATCGAGGCGCTGCGACTCGGCGCGACCGACTATGTCCTGAAGCCGGTTCTCTTCGAGGACATCCTCACGAAGGTGAAGCGCCTCGTCGAGCACCGGGAGCTCGATCGGGAGGTGCGCAACCTGCGGCGTTCCCTCGAGACGCGTGGCGACAAGGCCGCGTCGGGGATGATCGGCGAGTCGCAGGTGATGCGCGAAATTTCACGCCTGATCGCGAAGGTCGCCCCCACCT
Organism: Planctomycetota bacterium; assembly: GCA_032128395.1. Classification (GTDB taxonomy): domain Bacteria; phylum Planctomycetota; class UBA8108; order UBA1146; family UBA1146; genus JAQBGV01. Next base: position 26,884 of record JAQBGV010000137.1, read on the forward strand.
CCAGCAACGTCTTGATCACCGGTGAGAGCGGGACCGGGAAAGAGCTGATCGCTCGTGCGATCCACGAACAGAGCGAACGGGGGAAGGCCCCCTTCGTCCCGATCAACTGAGCCGCGATCCCCGAGCCGCTCCTCGAATCGGAACTCTTCGGGCATGCCAAGGGCGCGTTCACCGGCGCGATCGCCGAGAAGGAGGGGCTGCTCCGAACCGCCGGGGACGGCACGATCTTCCTCGATGAGATCGGGGACATGCCGATGTCGGTGCAGGCAAAATTGCTTCGTGCCATCGAGAATCGCGAGATCCAGCCGGTCGGATCGGTGCGAAGGATTCCGATCCGGGCCCGCATCATCACCGCCACCCACCGCGATTTGCATCACCGCATCGAGACTGCGGAATTCCGCGAGGACCTCTACTACCGGCTCGCGGTGGTCGAGATCGAGATCCCGCCGCTCCGAGAGCGCCTCGAGGACATCCCGCTCCTCGTCCAGCACTTCGTCGAGAAGTACAACCTCGAGCTCGGTCGCAGGAGCGCCGGGGTCGAGAGCGCAGCCCTCCGGCAGTTGATCGGTCACACCTGGAGGGGCAACATTCGAGAACTCGAGAACACCATCGAGCGGGCCCTCATCCTCGGCGAATCGGACATGATCACCGTCGCCGACCTCCCCCGCCCGATCCAGGGCGCCGAACCGATCGAACCGGATGCCATCCTGAACCTGCAACAGGCAACCCGGCGTTTCGAGTCGAGCCACATCGCCCGGGTCCTCGACATGTGTGAGGGGGACAAGCGAGAGGGGGCGAAACTGATGGGCCTCAGCTTGAGCACTCTGTATCGAAAGCTGGAGGGGATCCGGGAAGAGGCCTGACCCGGGTCCCGAAGCAGAGTGTGATGGGACAAACACCGCTGCACGGAGCCGGTCCCCACGTTTCGTCCCTCGCTTCTTCTCGCCAGCCCAACCACCGGCCGACCGCAGGCGGGGCTACCGCCCCGTTGAGGATCGGCCGGCGCCCGCAACGCCGCAGACGGTGCCTCATCGGAGCCCGGACGCTCCCAAAAGTGCGATCGAGGGCACAGCGGTTGCCAACTGTGAACTCCGTGACGGGGACTTGCAGTCGCAATTTCTGCGGCAACCCCTGATCAGAGGAGTAGTTGCGCTCCTCCCCCCCCTCCGCGTGGGATGGGCGGAACCGCAACGCTGGGAATGGGCTCGCGACGGTTCTCGTCGCTGAGAAGGAAGCCGAGGAGTCGATGCAAGATCGCCTCGAACGGTATTCGTACGACGATGCCATCGTTCGCAAGTTCCTCTGGGCAACAGTTCTCTGGGGTGTCGTGGGGATGCTCGTCGGCCTGACGATCGCGACCCAACTCGCCGTTCCGGAGATGAACCTGGGGAAGTCGTGGTTCAGCTTCGGGCGCCTGCGACCGCTGCACACCAACGCGATCATCTTCGCGTTCGCCGGCAACGCGATCTTCTGCGGCGTGTACTACTCCACCCAACGTCTCCTCAAGGCGCGGATGTGGAGCTCGGCCCTGAGCCAGCTCCACTTCTGGGGATGGCAGCTGATCATCGTCGCCGCCGCCGTAACTCTGGTGCTCGGGTTCACCCAGGGGAAGGAGTACGCCGAACTGGAGTGGCCGATCGACATCGCGATCGCCGTGGTGTGGGTCGCGTTCGGCGTGAACTTCTTCGGGACGATCGCGACGCGGCGGCAGAGGCACATCTACGTCGCGATCTGGTTCTACATCGCCACCATTCTCGCGGTCGCGGTCCTGCACCTTTTCAACAGCCTCGCCATCCCCGCCGGCGCCCTCAAGAGCTACTCGGTCTACGCCGGGGTACAGGATGCGTTCATGCAGTGGTGGTACGGGCACAACGCGGTGGCGTTCTTCCTCACCACCCCGTTCCTGGGGCTGATGTACTACTTCATGCCGAAGGCGGCCGACCGACCCGTCTATTCCTACCGGCTCTCGATCCTGCACTTCTGGACGCTGGTCTTCCTCTACATCTGGGCGGGCCCCCACCACCTCCACTACACCGCGCTTCCGCAGTGGGCCTCGACGCTCGGGATGCTCTTCTCCCTGATGCTCTGGATGCCGAGTTGGGGGGGGATGATCAATGGCCTCCTCACCCTTCGCGGCGCCTGGCACAAGGTCGCCGAGGACCCGATCCTGAAGTTTTTCGTCGTCGCGATCACCTTCTACGGCATGTCGACATTCGAGGGTCCGATGCTCGCGGTGAAGAGCGTCAACAAGCTCTCCCACTACACCGACTGGACGATCGCCCACGTACACGCCGGCGGTCTCGGCTGGGTCGGGTTCCTGACCTTCGGGATGCTGTACTGGCTCGCGCCGCGGCTCTTCCAGACGCCGCTCTTCTCGAAGAAGCTCGCGGATGCCCACTTCTGGATCGGGACGCTGGGGATCATGCTCTACATCATCCCGATCTACATCGCGGGGATCACCCAAGGACTGATGTGGTTCGCGTTCGACGGCGAAGGGGGGCTCCTCTACCCCGACTTCGTCGAGACCACCAGCCGGCTGATGCCGTTCTACTGGGGACGAGTCCTCGGCGGCGTGCTGTATCTGACCGGGGCGGTATTGATGGCCGCCAACCTCGGCATGACCTGGGCCCGCCGTCCGAAGAAGTACGAGGTGCCCGAGTACGAATCGCCGCCTCTTTCCGACGACTACGAGGACGCGCCGCTGCCGATCCCACCCCTCGAGTCGGGGCGCGCGCCGGTGATCGCAACCGCGGTCAAGATTCAGCGATTCGCGATGCTCGCCTGGCACCGGCGATGGGAGCGCCTGCCTGCGTTCTTCACCGGAATGGTCGCGGTGGCGGTCGTCACGGCCTCGCTCTTCGAGATGGTCCCGACCTTCCTGATCCGATCGAACGTCCCGACGATCTCGACCGTCACCCCCTACACCCCGCTCGAGCTCTACGGGCGAGACATCTACATCGAGAACGGATGCTACAACTGCCATTCGCAGATGATCCGACCGATCTGGGCAGAGACGAAGCGTTACGGCGAGTACTCGAAGCCGGGCGAGTTCGTCTATGACCACCCTTTCCAGTGGGGATCGCGCCGCATCGGTCCCGATCTCGCCCGGGAGGGTGTGAACAATCCGAGCGGTCTCTGGCACGTCCAGCACTTCATCCGACCGCAGGACGTCAAACCGCAGTCGATCATGCCCGCCTACCCCTGGCTCGTGGACGTGACGATCGACTGGCACCAGATCGAGAGGACGATCGTGGCGATGCGAACGATCGGCGTGCCGTACACCGAGGCGCAGGTCACCACGGCGGCCGAGATTGCGCGCGTACAGGCCAAGTCGGTCACCGAGGCGATCATCATCGAGGCGAACCCCAGCGGGAATCTCACCGAAGCTGAGGTCGCCTTCTACCAGAGGCTCGAGGACAAGAAGATGGTAGCGCTGATCGCATACCTACAGCGACTCGGCGTCGATCTCTTCAAACCTCTCCCCGCGGGAGAAGCGGAAGGAGGGTCGCGATGATCCCCGCCGTCCTTGCGACCGGCCCGTACAGCGAATTTGCGCTCGTGATCGCATTCGTCGCGTTCCTCGCGCTCCTCATCGAAGTCATCTGGGTCCGGCGGCCCGCGGACCTGCGGCACGATCTGCATCTGCCACTCGCAGAACAGCAACCTGCGATGAAAGGAGCGGACCGCGATGGCGAATGAACAAGACCTCCTTCTCGAGCACGAGATCGATGGGATCCGGGAGTACGACAATCCGCTCCCCGGCTGGTGGAAGTGGCTGTTCTGGGCCTCGATCGGCTACTCGGTCTACTACGTCGCCCTCTTCCACATCGGGGTCGGCCCGTCGATCTTCGACGACTTCGATACCGCCCGCGCGGACTACTTCCAAGCCCAGGAAGCGAAATTCGGGGACCTCGAGATCAGTGAGACGACGATCTCGATGCTCTCGAGAGAGACCGACCTGATGGCAGCGATGCGGAAGCGCTTTCAGGGCACTTGCGCGACCTGTCACGGCGCCGAGGCGAACGGCCTCGCGGGGCCAAACCTGACCGATGACTACTGGCTGCACGGTGGAATGCGGATGGAGATCTACCAGACGATTCGAAACGGCGTGAAGGGAAAGGCGATGAAGTCGTGGCTCGGGGACCTCGGTCCCTCCGGGGTGTTGACGATGGCTGCGTACATCAACTCGATCCGTAGCACGAATGTCGTCGGGACCCGTGGACAGGAGGGAGTCTACTTCGACCCCGCGCTGCTCGTGCTTCCCGATCCTGCTCCGGTCGCGCCCACTCCCGGCGCTCCCGCTCCGGGCGAAATCCCCGGGGAGTGAAAACAGGCACGATGCCAGCTGCCGATCCACCACGGGCTGCACCCGAGCCGGTGCTCAGCACCCTCAATGATGATGGCACTCGGCGCTGGATCGACCCGCGGATCACGTTCGGCCGGTTTCGGCGGCGGCGGCGGGCGGTCGCCTACATCCTGATCGCAGTGTTCTGCGGGTTGCCATTCATCGAGATCGGCGGATTTCCCGCGATTCTCCTCGACATCGTCGGGCGCCGTTTCGTGCTCCTCGGCAGCGTATTCCTCGCGACCGACACGCGGATGCTGATGCTGCTCGCGCTGTCGATCGTCCTCGGGATCTTCCTAGTGACGGCACTGTTCGGCCGGGTGTGGTGCGGCTGGGCGTGCCCGCAGACGGTCTATCTCGAGTTCGTCTTCCGCCCCCTCGGGCGCTGGATCGAAGGAGGGGCGCGAAACGTCGAGCGCGGCGGTGCACCTGTCGCCGGATCACGCCGCGTCCTCAAGTTCGTCGTGTTCGGAATTCTGTGCGGATTCCTCGCTCACGTCTTCCTCGGCTACTTCGTCGGGGTGAAGGAACTCGCCGGCTGGTTGACCGGCTCCCCCACCGACCACTGGGGCTCGTTCCTGCTCGTCCTCGGAGTCACCGCGGCGATGTTCTTCGACTTCGTGATCTTCAGGGAGCAGACCTGCATCGTCGCCTGCCCCTACGGACGGCTCCAGTCGGTCCTCCTCGATCGCTCGTCGTGGGTCGTCGGCTACGACCCCGGGCGCGGCGAGCCACGCGGCCGCGGTCGCCGGAAGGATGGGTCGAGCCTCGGCGACTGTGTCGACTGCGATCGCTGCGTGGTGACCTGCCCCACCGGTATCGACATCCGCGAAGGCCTGCAGATGGAGTGCATCCATTGCACCCAGTGCATCGATGCGTGCGATGCGGTGATGGACCGGCTCGGGAAGCCGCACGGATTGATTCGGTACTCATCGCAGGACGAACTCGCCGGCGCGAAGCGGCGCTTCCTCCGCCCCCGCACCGTCCTCTACCCGCTGCTCCTCGCGGTTGTGCTCGGGATGCTCGTCGTCGCACTCATCTCGCGCCCCGCAGCGGACTTGATCCTGCTGCGCGAACAAGCCGCACCGTTCGAGAAGCTCGACGATGGACGGATCCTCAATCACCTCCGGGTGAAGATCGTCAATCGCGACACGAAACCCCACCGCTACCGCGTGTCCATCCCCGATCTCGGCGGAGCCGAGTTCCGCGGTCCGACCGAGACCGAGAGAGTTGCACCCGGGGAAACCGTGCAACTCGCCCTCGAGGTCATCGCCCCCGGTGAGGCATTCGCAAACGGCCCGCGGGAGATCCAAGTCATCGCAAGGGACGAGGTTGGCGAGTCCGTGCGCGCGGAAATCCGCCTGCTCGCACCCCCGAGGCTCGGGCGGAGCAAGCCATGAACGACACCCCTCCGCGAATCGGTTCGAAGGGCCGCTTCTGGCCTTGGGCAGTCGCGGGTCTCCTTTGCGTCACCGTGGTCAAGTACGCGCTCGTGCTCGCGATGATCGCTGGCGACCCATCGATGGCGATCGAGGAGAACTACTACCAGAAGGCGATCGCGTGGGATGAGACCCGCGTCGAGCAGGCGGCGAGCGATGCGCTCGGTTGGAGCGCGCGGATCACGATCGGTCCGGCATCCGGACTCCCGGGTCGCGGGGAGGTCTTCATCGCGCTCCTCGATCGAGCGGGTGCACCGATCGTGGACGCCGAGGTCACCGCCCGGGTCTTCCATCAGGCTCGCGCCGCGCGACCGTTCGAAGAGACCGTACGCGCAGGAGCGGTCGGGACCCTCCGCATCATCGTCCCGTCGGCGATACGAGGGCTGTGGCAGGTCGAACTTCTCGCGACTCGCGGGCCCCATCGATTCGTCGAGACCAGGACGATCATCTGGGGGGAGCGATGATCGCCGGGCTCGGACTCGGGTGGATCGCCGCCGTTCTCGGCGCGAGCCTCCTCGGCAGTCTCCACTGCGCCGGAATGTGCGGGGGATTCGTCTGCGCACTCGCCGGCGGCCGAGGCGGTGGTGGCGTACCGCTCCATACTGCGTACCATTCGGGTCGACTCTTCGGCTACCTGGCACTCGGGGCCGCCGCCGGCGGAATCGGCTCAGGGATCGAGCGGTCCGCGTGGCTCGTCGGACTTCACGGGGTCGCGCCGTTCGTCTGCGGAGGGGTGATTGCGCTCTTTGCCGTGATCGCCGGCGCGCGCGCACTCGGTCTGCGCATCTCGCTCCCCGTTCCACAGCGCCCGGCTCGAGTGATCGGCGCGGTCCTTTCGCGCCTCAGAGACCGCGGCCCGTTCGTGCGCGGCCTCGCGCTCGGCCTCGGCACCGCGCTTCTGCCCTGCGGCTGGCTCTACGCGTTCGTTGCGACCGCCGCAGCGACCGGCTCGGTCTTCGGGGGACTGACGACGATGTCCGCGTTCTGGCTCGGCACCGTGCCGGTGCTCCTCGGGGTCGGCATCGGCGCGGGGACCCTCTGGGCGCCGATCCGATCCCGACTGCCTCTCATCACCGCCGGGTTCCTTCTGGTCCTGGGAGTGGGAACCGCCTTCGGGTGGGGACCGCTCCCGCCGAGCACCCGGACCGCGGCCACCCAGGTGATCGCCGAGGGAGAGCTCCCCGAGATCCCGACCGGCGCACCGTGCTGCGACGAATCTGCTCGCGATGCCGAGTGACCGCACGAGCTGCGAAGTCGCGTGCAGCCACTGCGGACTCCCCGTCCCCACCGGGCTCATCCAACCTGAGGCTCCGAGCTTCTGCTGCGCCGCCTGCGAGCAGGTGTACGCGATCATCGGATCGCTCGGGCTCGATCGGTACTACGTGCTGCGCGAGCGCCTTCCGGGCACTCGCCGTCGCGCGGTCCGACGTGGGCGCGAGTACGCAGAATTCGACGACACGACCTTCGCACGACTCCATGTCCGATCTCTCCCATCCGGTGCACGGCGCATCGAGCTGTACCTCGAAGGGGTGCATTGCGCGGCGTGCATCTGGCTCGTCGAGAGGCTCCCTCGGGTGCTCCCCGGGGTGCTGGATGCTCGACTCGACCTCGGCCGGGCTCGGGCGGTCATCGACTGGGATCCGGAACAGGTCTCGCTCTCGATGATCGCCCGGCAACTCGACGGCCTCGGGTACCCGTCCCATCCGTTCCGCGGGCGCGACGCCGCGCTCGCCGCCGAGCGGGAACGGCGCACCCTCTGGATCCGACTCGCGATCTCTGGAGCGTGCGCCGGCAACGTGATGCTGATCAGCTTCGCCCTCTACGGTGGGCTCTTCCACGGGATCGAGCCGGAATACCACCGACTCCTCCGCTGCGCCGCGCTCCTTGTCTCCATCCCCGCACTCTGGTGGGGAGCCGGCGGGTTCTTCAGGAACGCCGCGAGTGCGCTGCGCCGCGGCCGATTGCACATCGATCTCCCGGTGTCGGTCGGGATCCTCGCGGGGTTCGGGCACGGAGCGTGGAGCGTGCTCACCGGAGGCGGGGAGATCTACCTCGACTCGGTGACGATGCTGATCTTCCTCCTCCTCGCCGGTCGGCTACTCGAGCGCGGGCAACAGAGGAAGGCCGCGGAAGCCGGAGAGCTTCTCCACTCCCTCTCGCCGACCCGGGCGACGCTGATCGACGGCGACGGCGAGCGAAGTGTTCTGATCGAGGCGCTCCTCCCCGGCATGCGCATTCGCGTGCGGGGAGGCGAATTGATCCCTGCGGACGGGACGGTGCGCGCCGGCGAGGGTGAACTCGACCGTTCACTGATGACCGGCGAGTCTCGACCAGTCCGCGTCTCCACCGGTGACCGAGTGGAGGCGGGAGCGACGCACCTCTCCGGTGCCCTCGATGTCGAAGTCGAGGAGGTCGGCGAGAAAACCCGGCTCGGTCGGTTGCTCCAGTCGATGGAGGAGATCGCGCGCCGGCGCGCCCCAGTGGTCCGTCTCGCGGACCGTCTCGCCGGGGTCTTCGTCGCGGCGGTCCTCCTCGCCGCTCTCCTCACGGCGGTCATCGTCGGGAGGGACTCCCCTTCCGGTGCGATCGACCGCGCGCTCGCGCTCCTGATCGTCACCTGCCCGTGCGCGCTCGCTCTCGCGACTCCGCTCGCGGTCGCCGCCGCGCTCGGCCGCGCCGCACGGCTGGGGATCCTGATCCGGGGGGGCGATGTCCTCGAGCGCTTGTGCAAGCCCGGCACGATCTGGTTCGACAAGACCGGCACCTTGACCCGCGGGCGGATGGAGAGGATCGCCTGGGAGGGGAGCGCCGAGCTCGAGCGCGCGGTCGCCGCGGTCGAGGATCAGGTCGCCCACCCGATCGCAGTCGCCTTCCGCCGCGCGGTCCCCGGAGTGCTCCCGATCGTCACCGGCATCTCCGCTCTCCCCGGGGGCGGGGTGAGCGGGATGGTGGAGGGGACGTCGATCGTGATCGGTGCCCCGGGCGCGGTCGTCGAGATGGTCGGCGCCGATACAGATCACCCGCTCTGCCGCGCCGCGATGGCGCACGCCGCGGCGGGGCGGACCCCGGTGCTCATCGCCTGGGCGGGATCTCTCGCGGGGCTCGCAGCCTTCGGCGACCCCATCCGCTCGGACGCGCGAGCGGTCGTCGAACGGTGGCGCGCGCGGGGATGGCGTGTCGGTCTTCTCTCGGGCGATGCTCCCGACGTCGCGCGCGCGGTCGGCACCCACCTCGGGATCCCGATCGAGCGCTGCCTGGGCGGTGTGACCCCCGAGGGCAAGCTTGCGCACATCCAGGGGGAGACCGCGGCGGGAATCTCGACGGTGATGGTCGGCGACGGGGTGAACGACGCCGCCGCCCTCGCGGCCGCGACGGTCGGGATCGCGATCGAGGGAGGGGCGGCGGCCGCACTCCGCGCTGCGGACGCGTTCGTGACCGGGCGCCGCCTCGGCGCAGTAGCCGATCTGCTCGAAGGCGCGCACCGTACGATCGCGACGATCCGAATCGGTCTCGGATTCAGCCTCGCCTACAATGCGGTCGGTGCCGCGCTCGCGATGTCAGGGCTGCTGCACCCGCTCGTCGCAGCCGTTCTGATGCCTCTCTCGAGCCTGACTGTGGTGACGCTCTCCTTTCGCGCACGCACCTTCGATCCGCCGCGAGCGGACCTCGAAGATGAGATCGATGGGATCGGCGCCGTCCGGGGGGAGGTGCTCCCGTGTCGGTGATCTACGTGCTCCTCCCGGTCGCTCTGTTCCTCTCCACCGTCGCGCTACTCGCCTTCATCCGCGCGGTGCGCACCGGGCAATTCGATGACCTCGATACCCCGCCATGGCGAATCCTCACCGACGATGACGACGCTTTGTCGCAAGTCCAGGAAACCCGATCGAGTGCTTCGCAACGGTCGGAACCTCGGTGAAGCCCGGAGTGACACCCATCGATTCATGGGTGGCACGATGGATGCGGGTTTCCCCGCAGAGATGAAGAGTGCCCGGGACAGTTTTCGGGCCCTCCGAGATCGGGAAGGAGCATGCGATGTTCGCACCCATGAAACGCAAGGGGGGAGAGCGAAGCCAGCATCGCTTCCACACGATCCTCGTACCGATCGATCGATCCGGACTATCGAAGACCGCTCTGCTCCACGCCGCCGCCCTCGCTCGCGCGTTCGATGCGAAGCTGCGGCTCCTGCACGTCTCCGAGATCCCACCGGTCCTCCCCGCCCCCGAGGCAGACTCCATCGGCCGTGAGCTCTGGATCGGAACCACCGAGTTCCGGGCCCAGGCCCAGGCACAGATCGAGGCTTGGGTCGAGGAGACCCCGGATCTCTTCGCGATCGATCCCGAGATCGTCATCCGGACCGGTCTACCCGGGGACGAGATCATCCTCGAGGTCGAGGATTCTGTCGCGGACCTCGTCGTCCTCACCACGCACGGACGCACCGGGTTCCAGCGCTTCCTTCTCGGTAGCGTCGCCGAGAAGGTGACTCTCTCCGCTCCCTGCCCGGTGCTCTCCATCCGCCCCGCAGCGGCGCCTCGACCGGGGCACCCCGCACCGGCGCGCCTCTCCGCCACACCGAGGAGGATCCTCGTCCCGACCGATCTCTCCCCGGTCTCGTTCGACGCTCTCCCGGTGGCGGTCGCGATCGCAGAGCGCTTCGGTGGGGAGGCGGTGCTCTTCACGGTGCTCGAAGATCCGGTGGATCATCCCGAGATCGAATGGGAGGAGCGCGCGGGGATCACCGCGGAGGAGGTGAAGGCGCGCACCGCGGCAGTGACGCGGGCCCAACTCCGCGAGAAGGTCGAGGAGCTCGGCTTCGGACAGGCGATCCAGCGGATCGAAGTCGGATTCGGCCGGACGGTCCCGACCCTGCTCCACCGAGCGGAAGCCGAGGGGTTCGAGTTGATCGTGATGGCATCCCACGGCCGTGGACCCCTCGCGAGGGCGATCCTGGGCAGCGTCGCCCGAGAGGTCGTCAGACACGCCCCCTGTCCGGTCCTCACCGTTCGGGCCTGATCCCGGCGATTCCCAGCACTCCCTGGAAACCGCTGAGAGGGGGCCGCCGCGATGCACGGGCTTGACGTCGGGGGCTCTGGATTGGAGACTAGGGGTTGTTCGGACCCTATGGGAACGCCTCGGCTTTCCCCCGTCGGGCTCCACTCTCTCTGATATCGGGTGGTTCAGTTACCACCCTCGGAGATCTGTCCAACCCCCCCGGGCGAATCCGGCGGGGTGCATGAAAGGAACTCATCTCATGCGTTTCGCCGCCATCGCCCTGATTCTGTTCGCCTGTTGCGCGATCTTCGTCTCCGGTTGCGCACACTCCTCGAAGACCGCCGACAGTTCCGCGACCACGCTCGACGCGGGCGCGAGCGAGTGCTCCGGCGCCGCGAAGTCCGAGTGCTCCGCCGCCGCGACCGAGTGCTCCGCCGCCGCGAAGTCCGAGTGCACCGCCGAGAAGAAGGCCTGCTGCGCCGGAGCCGTCGCCCCGGAATAGTTCGGACCGATACCAAGAGACGAGACGAGGGGCGGACCGCAGCGCGGTTCGCCCCTCGTCGCATCTGCCCCACGTTACATTTGCCGGGTGTCGGATCGGATGCCGTTCTCCGCTCGCTGCCGACCCGGCGGGCTCGCGAATCCCACTCGCCTCAGCGCACCCCCGCCTCCCCGGTCAGCGCCTGACGGATCAGCAGCCAATCGAAGGCATAGCTGCCTCCGGCGAGGATGCGCTCGATCTTCGAGACGATCGTCGGTCCGAGCGTGACGAGTTCCGCGCGCAGTGACGCGCGTTCGTCCGGATCCTCCGCTCGCTCGAGACGTTGACGTAGCGCTTCGAAGCGGCGAGTGAGGCGGAGTTCGTCGCCGTGGGTGTCCCACCAGAAGCGCCAGGCGGATGCTTGCGCGGTTCTCTGCACCGCCTCGCCGTCGGGGGAGAAGGGGAGATCTCCCAGGGTCAGGTCGCGGGCCGCGCGGTAGCCGGCGCCGCGCAGCTTCGGATCGGGATCATCGAGAACGCCGAGGAGGGCGGAGACCGCCTCGAGCGCTCCCAAGCGGCGGAGCACCACCGTCACTTCGACGCGGAGCGGGGTTCCGAGATCACGGTCCACGAGCCACCCGGCGAACTCTGACACTGCTTCCGAATCGGCCGGTGCCGGCGAACGTGTGACCTCGTGGAGGCGACGCCAGCGGGTGAGCCACTCGTCCAAGGTCGCGCTGGGGCTCGCCTGAGGGAGACCCGTGATCGTCGCCGCGGTCTCGCGCGCGAACGTGCGCACGCGAGGGCCGGCCCCCTCCCCACGCAACGGGATCAGCCAGCGCAGGAGCTCCGGGCGCTCATCGGGCGCGACCGACTGGACGACCTCCGCGGCGATGCCGAGGAGCTCACGACTCGACTCTCCTTCGAGCCGGCGGAAGAGGTCGTCGAGGACGATCTGTCCGCCGAGACTCGGCACGAGCACGCGACCGGAGGCGATGCCCGCCGATCCACCCTCTCCGTGGGTGATGATCGGCGCAGCTTCGAACACGGTCAGACTGGCGGTGGCTCGGCGCAGGAAGAGCAGAGCGAAGCAGGTCGCCATCCGGCGGTACTCCCCCCCGTCCCCGTCGTAGTACGTTCCCCACGCACCGCTCTCGTCCTGCGCGGTGATCAATTCGGGGACCTGCGCGCGATACCAATCGACTCCGTCGAGCACGCTGACACCGGCGAGGTCCATCGCCTTCTCGAAGCTGTAGAGCGTGTAGTAGATGTTGCGGTACATCGATCCGGGGAGACGCTCGACGAGCGGACGCCACGCCCGAGAGAGCTCGATCACGCCACCGGTGACCAACTGATCCACTGCGCTCGTGAGGCGGCGTTTTTCGACCTTGCGGGCGCTGAGACCGGCCTCGGCGACGATCAGACTCGACACCGCGGCCGAGGTCATGCTCAGCGTCCCCCACCCGGCACTCCCGATCCTTCGTCGTCTCGGATCGATCGGACGGTACCCCCAGCTGATCGGGCGACCCTCCAGCTGGACCTCTGCGCGGGGGCCACCGATCGAGTCCTCCTCGCGGCCCGACACTTCGAGCCACGGCGCCCGGTCGACGGTGATCGAGACGGAATTCGGCCCGGCGAGCGCATTGGTCGAGAAGATACCGATCACCTCCTCGAACACCGCCGCAGGGACCTGGATCCCTTCGAGCACCCCGACGTGCAGCGCGAGCACCGCGAACTGAGTGTTCGAGAAGTCGACCCAGGGGTCTTTCTCGCGCGGAACCTTGCCATACCCCCAGGTACCGGCGCCGCGGTACCGCGCCGCGATGAGCCACTCGACCGCACGTTCGATCTCACTGTTCACGGACTGGCCGCCGGGAAGAAGCTCTCCCGCGACCCCGGTGTGCCCGCTCTGCTCGACCCGGACCGGAACCGCCTGGTGTTTCCACGAGTGGAGGGCGAGGACGTAGAGGGAGACCCCATAGACCTGCACGAACTCTTCGGTCGCCATCTCTTGGAAGAGCCGGCGCACCAACGGGTCATCGGTCTCGATCCCCGATTCGAGGAGCGCATAGGCGACCAGTGCGCGACTCCCGAGTGGGTAGCCGCGAGTGACCGGACCGAGACCTTCGCGCGCGAGCGACTGTCTCAGGTAGCGGGTCCCGGCTTCGATCGCGCGCTCGACATCTTGTACGAGCGGCGTCACCCCGGGAGCCTGCGCACCGGCGATCGAGAGCGGACCGACCGCTGAGCAGAAGAGCAGATGGAGTGCAGACCCGAGGAGGAGCGCGCTCGCCTTCACCCGTCCTTCTCCTCGGGCAGTGCTACGGGAGTGCTGATCCCCTCCGAGAGGCGCGGGTGCACCTCTTCGCCAGGTCGGTCCTCCTCGGTCACCCATCCACGCTGCACTTCCGGCCCCCACTCGACGCCGATCGCCTCGCATCCCAGGCCCGAGACGGTCGGACTCCAGATCCACAGATCGACGGGGTGGCGTTCGCAACGACCGGCGATCAACTCGAGCGCGGTCATCCACTCCGACCACTCCCCTTCTGCGCCCTCGCGGGGCTCTTCGGTCAGAACGACGCGGACGACCACGTCGGTGCCGGGTCGCTCGAGAAGATGCGCTCCGGCGAGCAGGAGTGCGCGTGTCGCGGGGCGATAGGCCGACGATCGCCACTCACCCGGGACGAGGTGGTACCCACCGGCTCGGAAGAGGCGGTCTCCCGCGGAGTCGCGCGTGGCCCGCATGCGCCCGATCCACTCGGTACCCTCCGCACTGGGCGCCTCGCGGGCCGGGTGGACTCCCAGCCGGACCGCGATGTCGCGCATCGCCGGCAGGAGGAATCCGTCGGCGACCCGGGCGCGCGCGCGTTCCGGGCTCTTCGGCGGGAAGTCCCCCTCGGAGAGGATCCACGCCTCCTGGCGGTCGGGGGTCGAGGCGCGGGTGTGGAGGTCGGCGGGGTCTCCCGCGCTCGGGGCGTAGAGCGCGAGACGAGATCGGTCGAGGCGACGCCAGAGTCGAGGGATCCGTTCCGGCTGCGCGAGCAGGGGGCGGATCGAAAAGGGACTGAGGATCTCGATGCGAAGAGTCCCCGGCGGACCGATCGCGGCATCGGGAGACGGGAAGTGCGGGAGGCGACGCTCCACCGCGAGGGCCCAACCCAGAGCGCGGTCGACCGGCGGCGTGCCACTGACGGCGGCGTCCCCTGGCAGCCAGCGTCCGAGGAGTGACCCGTCTCCCCCACCGCGCAGAGTGGGGTGCGCGGGAGCCACCAGCAGGATGAATCGATAGAGCAACTCGTCGGCGGGGAGCTGGCTCGCGACGAGTTCGTCGATCCACCCCTCGACTTCGTCGTCGAGGGAGCGCCCAGCCCCGACAGTCCATGCGGAACGAAGCGCTCCCCCCAGACCATCGAAAGAGGGTTCGAGGGAGCGCGCGCTCGCGTACGCCGTCGCGTATTCCTCATCACTTCCCATCGCATCCGGGAGAGGATCGCCGATTCGATCCCCCGCGAGGCGCCTGAGCCGTTCCGCCCAATTCCCCGAATCGATCGGGACCTCGGCGGGAAGGAGCACCCCGGGGATCGCCGACTCGACACCGAGCCATCCTCGAGCGCGATGCCGCCAGTGTTCTGCGGACGCTCGCGCCGAGTCTCGGAACTCCTCGGCCCCCATCTCCGCGAAGGCGAGGGTCTCCTCCGGCGTCGGCGCGCGCCCGTAGAGGAAACCTGCCGCGCGCCAGGCTCGCTCGACCGACTCCGGGGAAACCGCCAGGATTCGTTCGGCGAGCGGTCGCGTCAGAGGTCCGGAGTTCACCGGAGGAATGCTCCCTGGGGATGGCGAGGCCGGAGGAACCGAGACCGCCGGAGGATCCCCGGTGGTTCTCGCGACGAACTCCGGGTCCCCGGATGGCGTCAGGGTGGAGTCACTCGGGGTCGGCCCGAGCGTCAGGATGAGGATCACCAGGACCAGCAGTCCCCCGACCGCGACGAGGATCCCCCGCTCGGAGGGTCGGAAGAGTGGCTCCCTCGGCGGTCG
>JAQBGV010000138.1:0-2547 GCA_032128395.1 Planctomycetota bacterium
AGCAGTTTGTCCACGTGGAACGCCACGCCGGAATTTTTCGGCGCCTCCCGGCCGAGTTTCTCATCCAGGGTGAGGGCGACCGACCTCGAGCCGAAGGGAACCGGCGGAAGCTCCCTCGGCATGCGCTCCGTCGGTTCCGGAGGAAGTTGGTCGGGAATCTTCGGAAGATCCTCCGCGGGGGTCGATTCGAGCTCTGCGCGCCGCGCCTCGAGTTCCGCGGAGCCGTCGAGGTACCAGTCGCCGGCGAACCAGATGTGTCCTAGCTTCTCACGCGCTTCCTCAAGATCGGGGGCGAGGCCTACCACAATCTTGTAGTGGAGGGTCGCCTCCGAAGCGAGGTCCTCGCTCGCGCACCAACGGGCGAGGGCGAGCTGAGCCGCAAGATCATCCTCGGCGGTCGTCGAGAGCTTCTCCTGGTAGCGGTCAAATGCCGTTTTCACCGCGATCTGTTCGACGATCTCCCCTCGATCGATGGTCAGGACCTTGTCCGCGGTCCTGATACTGACCAGATCTCCGATCTCACGGATGATATTGCCCTCGATCCGTCTCCCGTCCTTGAGCCGGAACACATCGCCCCGGAGTGTCGTCTCGAGGGGGAAGGACACGAGGAGCAGCGCGACCACTCCCACGGCAAGAGCAGAGGCGGCCCGTCGCCGGCGTGGATCCCGTCCAGCCAGAGGTGAACTCAATTCGAACTCCGTTCCTCGACTGGCCAGTGCGGGTGAACTGTCCAGCCCCCCTGAGGTGTGTGTGTCGCTCTCTTCGTCGGGACAGCGCAGGTGGCCCGGGCATCTCAGAACTCAGAGATCTCGGGACTCCGAGACCAGGGGCTCCGAATCACTAGGACCCCGGGCTAGGGCCCACATCGGAAGCCCACATCGAATCGCCACGGTGGGTACCATAGCGCCGCTCTCGAAGCAGCAACACCTGGAGGACTGGTGCGGTCGTGTTGAAGTTCCCCAGAATTACGAGTTTTGCCCCAAGGCTGCGTTTCGGCCTCGTGCTGGGACTGGCGTTCTCGGGCTTCGGATTCCAATCCGGCTGCGACACCGCGGGCAAGCCGGCTCCTCTCGATACGTCTCTCCCGCCCGGCGCGAGGGGGCCATTCCTCGTGGAAGTCGCCGAATCGGGCCTGTCGTTCACCCATTTCAATGGGATGAGCGGGCATCGGTACTTCTGTGAAACGGTGGGAGCCGGTGGCGCACTCTTCGATTTTGACCAGGACGGCGATCTCGATCTCTACGTCGTTCAGGGGGCACCCCTGGGCCCGGATCCCCCGCAGTTCCCCCCCGATCCGGGCCATCCCCCCGGGGACCGCCTCTATCGCAATCTGCACCGGGAGAGCGGTGAGCTGAAATTCATCGATGCGACCGTGGACGCCGGGATCGAGTCCCTCGGATACGGGATGGGATGTGCGGTGGGAGACATCGAGGGAGATGGCGATCTCGACCTCTACGTCACCCAGTTCGGGAAAGACCGCCTCTGGCTCAATCAAGGCGATGGGACCTTCCGCGACGGAACCGCGGCGGCCGGTCTCGGGGATCCTCGCTGGACGACGAGCGCCGCCTTTCTCGACCCGGACCGTGACGGTGACCTCGATCTGTTCGTCTGCACCTACGTCGACTTCACTCTCGAGAATCACAAGCCGTGCTACTCCGAGACGAGTGCGATCGACTACTGCGGGCCGAGCAGCTACCGCCCGCTTCCCGATCGGTTCTACCGCAATCTGGGGGATGGCACGTTCGAAGATGATAGCGCCGTCAGCCGTATCGGTTCCCTCGAGGGCGCCGGGCTAGGGGTGGTCGTGACCGATCTCGACGGAGATGGCCGACTCGACATCTACGTCGCCAACGACGGCACTCCGAACCGACTCTGGCGGAATCTCGGGGATGGAACGTTCGAGGACATCGCGCTCCTCGCGGGGTGTGCGTACAACCGCGACGGCCGCGCGGAGGCGAGCATGGGGATCGAGGCCGCCGACTTCGATGGGGATGGGGACGAAGATATCTTCCTCACCCATCTCACCGACGAGACCAACACGATCTACCGAAACGACGGCACGGGGACCTTCGACGACGCCTCCGCTGCGAGCGGACTCGGGGTCCCGAGTCGAGCCTATACCGGATTCGGCACCGCCCTGCTGGACCTGGAACACGATGGCGATCTCGACGCCGTCGGCGGCCGCGCACCCGTCATTGTCGACGGCGGATTCAATCGCGGCAGCGACATCGTCAAGGCGCTCGCCGCCGGGGCGAGCCTGGTCGGTATCGGCCGCATGCAATGCATCGGCCTGGCTGCGGGCGGGCAGGCGGGGCTCGTGCGCCTGCTCGAAATCCTGGAACAGGAGATGCGCATCTGCCTCGGCTTGCTCGGGGTCAATTCCTGGGCCGAACTCGACCGCTCGTACCTGCACCCCGCTCCCCCGGTTGGCGCGGGCGAGACGCTGGGCGCGTTCCCGCTGCTCACGCTGGATGAGAAATCCTTTTATTGAAGAAATAGGGGACAGACCCCAATTTTCACGCCAAAATTCATCAACCAGATTGATGG
>JAQBGV010000139.1:0-7551 GCA_032128395.1 Planctomycetota bacterium
GTCTCTCAGCGATCGTGGATCGTCGGAGTACCGACGGAGGTCCGGGACAGGCATCCCCTTCGGTGAGCCAGTCCCACCTCCATCCCATCCTGATCCGCCGCCCTACCCCGGTATCAGCTCCTGCGGATCCGCCTCGGTTTGAACCTGCGTCTTCTTCCGAGCCGATTTCGCCATGCGACCGAGCGCCTCCGGGCCGCCGACCACGATGACGATGTCGCCCGCTTCGAACGGCACATCGGCGCGGGGGCGGATTTGGGTCGCGGCTCCTTCGCGCTGGATCGCGACGAAGACCAGGGTCGGTTCCGTGATCCCGATCTCACGCGGGGTGCAGTCGACGATGGACGAGCCCTCTTCGATCGGGACGGCGACCACGCGGTAGTGGCTCTGGGCCTCGTATGACTCGCGGAGGAAGCTGCTGACGTGCGGATGGACGAGAAGACTGGCCATCTCTCGCCCGCCGTCCACCGCGGGGGCGACCACATGGCTCGCGCCGGCGCGCTCGAGCTTGCGGACCGACTCGACATCGTCCGCTCGGCTGACGATCACCATCGCCGGGTTGAGTTCGCGAGCCCCGAGGCAGATCATGATGTTGTCGGCGTCACTGCTCGTCGCGCACACGAGCCCGTACGCTCGCTCGATCCCCGCCAGGCGGAGAGTGTCGTCCTCGGTCGCACAGCCGATCAGGAGCGGCACACCGCGTTCGTGTGCCCACTCGAGGTGGGATTCCTCGATCTCGATGAGGACGACCAACTTCCCCTCCGAGATGATCCGCTCGCAGACCGCGCGTCCGACCCGACCGGCGCCGCAGACGATGCAGTGCCCGCTCAGTCGGTCGATCTTCCGTTGCATTCGGCTCCTCCAGTCGAGCTGATACCCGATCGCGGCCTGCACGAGCTGGCCGAAAGCGTAGGTGCTGGTGGCGATCCCGAGGACGAGAAGCACCGTCGTGAATCGTTGACCCGCCTCGGACAGCCCCATGTCGCCGTAACCGACCGTCGTGATCGTGATCAGGGTGAAGTAGATCGCGTTCCAGACGGTCCAGTGGTCCTCGACCACCAGGATCCCGGCGGTCCCGAAAGAGATGACGCAGAGCAGCGCGAGGAGGGCCCGCATGAACCGACGCCGGTTCTCTGATGTGATCGTCCCGTTCAGGCGGAAGAATCTGATCATCAAGGGCTCCTCGGTTCGTCCGGTGCGTCCATCGAGACACACCCCTCATCGTGATCGGTCGGAGGAGGAAAGGACTGGAGGGCAAGCTTCTAGGAGCGGGGCACCTGGGGACCGTTTCGGCCTGGCAACCCGTACCGACGCTCCGCCTCGTCACGGGAAGCGTCGGCGGCGGCGGCACGGCTGCCGTGGGCCCCGATCAGCTCCCGGCGGAGGCGTAGGCTCTCCGACAGTGCCGCATGCCCGTTGGGGTCGAACGTCCGGAGGCCGGCGAGGGAGTCTTCGTGGAAGGTCGCGAGCATGTGGGCCCGGCACGTCTCGTAGCATAGGGTGAGGTAGTCGCGGTGGAGGGTTCCACGGGGGGTCCGGGTCACCATCTGATCCATGATCGCCCGCCAAGAGCGGCGGGACCTCGCGAGGAGCACGTTGTTGAAGATCAGCTTGTTCGTCTTGAGGCTGAAGGCTCGCTTCGGGACCGCCTCGACGATCAGGCGGTCGTTCTCGTGGAGGGACCGATCGAGTCGCAAGCTGTCGATCGTCTCCCAGTGCGCCTCCGGCACCCGGCCATCCGCGCGCGCCTCCCAGTAGATGTGGCCGAGAAGTCGAGGGGGGAGGCCGTGGACGAGCTGGTACGGGACGAAGTGGTTGTGGGCGACGACATCGGCGGCCAGGTGGCAGAGATAGCCGAGGATGAACGCCTGCTCCGCCTCGGTATCGGCGATTTCCTGGAGCCGTTCCCGCATGTTCCAGTTGTGGCAATGATCCTTGAGATCCCCGTAGTTCTTGAAATTGATGATGTCCGCCGCGATGTTGCCGTACAGGAAGTGCGACTCGTGGGCGGTGATCCGCTGTCTCGCTTCGGCGGGGATCTCGTCCCGGTCCTCATCCAGCAGGCGACGCGCGAACAGGATGTGGGTCCCCGGTCCCCATTTCGGGGCGAGGATCCACAGGGTGACCACGATCAGGGTGGCGAGCGACGCGACCAACGGGAACGAACCTCCTCGGGGGGGGACACTGAAGCTCGGATCGTAGGTGAGGAGGCTCGATGGCGGAAGCGTTGTTCATCGGGCTCGATCTCGGAGGGACCGACGTGAAGGCCGGGCTCGGAGACGCCCGGGGCGAGCTCGTCTGGCGGGACCGGCGACCGAGTCACGCGATGCGGGGCGGGGAGGCGATCCTCGAAGCGCTCGGTGCGGCCGTCGAGGCCGCGATCGCAGCCGCCACGGCCCGCGGCGGGGAGGTCCGCGCGATCTGTCTCGGGACTCCCGGGGTGGTCGATCACTCGACCGGTCGCATCCGTTATCCGGTCGCAAATCTCGGAGGATGGTGTGGCACCGATATCCCCGCGTACTTCGAGAAACGCTTCGGAATTCCCGCCGTGATCGAGAACGATGCGAACGCCGCCGCGTGGGGGGAATATCGACGCGGGGCCGCGCAGGGGGCGCACAGCATGGTGATGGCCACGGTCGGCACCGGGATCGGCGGGGGAGCCGTTGTTGCAGGCGCACTCCTCCGCGGCGCGAACGGTGGGGCGATGGAACTCGGCCACACCCTCTACGAAGCTGCCGGCCGCGCTTGTCACTGCGGTCTGGTCGGCTGCGTCGAAGCCTACGCCGGTGGGCGAGCGATGGCGGAAGAGTGGGCGCGCCAGGGGGCGGTGAACGGGAGCGAGCCCGGTCTCTCCGACCTGCTCCGTGCGGATCAGCGGGGTGATCCCCTCGCGAAGGAGATCCTCGACGCGGGGGCACGGGCCCTCGGGCGAGGCCTCGTCTCCGCCCTCCACCTGATCAATCCCGAAGTGCTCGTCCTCGGCGGCGGCACCCTCGAGGCACGCCCCCGCCACTTCGAAATCATCGTCGAGTCCCTGTCGAAGAGCATCCTCCCCAAGGCGCTCGACGGCTTGTCGATCGTCGCGGCGAAGTGCGGAAACGACGCGGGAATCATCGGCGCGCTCGAACTCGCCATCGGAGCGGCGGACGCATGAACGAGGAGAGCATGCGGGAATTTCCGATGCGCATCCTGCGGAACGCCGAGGCGGTCCTCCCCGATCGCATCCTGCTCACCGACTTGATTCTGCAGGGAGCGCTGATCCAGTCGCTCGCTTCCCCGGGAGAGGCGGAAGTTGCGGGCGCGACGGTGCACGACGTGGCGGGGCGGCGCGTCACCCCGGGGATGATCGACCTCCACGTCCACGGTGGGTGGGGGGTCGACTTCTATCGGGACGATCCCGAGAGGGTGGCGGAGTCGGCGGCCAGGTTCGAGGCGATCGGAGTGACGACCCTGCTCTTGACGCTGCACCCGGGTCCCGAGGAGGAGCTGCTCGATCGCCTCGCTTCGGCGGCACACGCGTGCGATCTCTCCCCGGCGTTCGCGGGGATCCACCTGGAGGGACCCTTCATCGCGATCGACCGCAAGGGGGCGCTGCCCGAGGCGGGGATCCTCCCCTTCAGCGACGCTCTCTTCGAACGGATCCTCACCGCGGCCGGAGGCAAGCTCCGGCTGATGACCTTTGCCCCCGAGGCGATCCCGACCGAGTCGCTCCGAACGATTCGTTCGCTCGGGATCATCCTTTCGATCGGTCACACCTCCTGCGACGCCGCCGCGACCCGCGCCGCGGTCGATGCGGGGGCCTGGCGCTGCACGCACCTCTGCAATGCGATGCCGCCCATGCACCACCGATCGCCGGGACCGATCTCGGAATTGCTCCTCGATAGGAGGGTTCGCTGCGAGCTGATCGTCGACGGGGAGCACGTCGACGATCGGATCATCGCGCTCGCCCGTCGTCTCAAGGGACCCGAGGGGATCCTCGCGGTGAGCGATGCGACGCCGCTCGCCGGTCTCGGGCCCGCCGCAGGCACATTCTGCGGCTTCGAGGTGCACAGCGATGGCAAGCGCGCGACGCTTCCGGACGGGACCCTCGCGGGGAGTGTGATGTTCCTCCCCGATGCTGTTCATCGCACCGGTGTGGCGCTCGGACTGACTCCTTCCGAACGGGTCGCGCTCGGTTCGACGGCAGCTGCGCTCGACCTCGGGCTCCGCCGGACCGGTCGCATCGGCCGCGGATGTCGCGCCGACCTCGTCATCTGGGAGGATGAGAACCCGACCGCGGTGCTCCGCGGTGGCGATGGATCACTCCCCGAGGCGTGGCGGATCCGGTAGCCTGATCCTGAGGAAGGAGCCCGCACACCGTGACCGACCCCGCCGCAGATGGCTCGAAGCCCTCCGAAACCGCCCGAACCACCACTTCCGATGCCCAGGCGCTCCTCGCGCGCATCGCGCCCCCGGTCGAGTGGTGTGCGCTGCGCCTGGTCGAGCATCGATCCGAGGGGATCGCCGTCCGCCGCGGCGTCTCTCTCCCCCCCAGCCTCTCCTACGATCGCGGCGCGATGATCACCGTGATCGACGAGGGAGGGATCGGGTACGCGGCGACGAGCGATCTCTCCTTCGCCGGGCTATACCAGGCGGCGCGGGAGGCCCATCGGTGGGCGGAGCGGAGTCACGGGCGAACGGTCTGCGATTTTTCCGCGCTCGAGCGCCCGCGCGCGAGCGGTGAGTACGAGAGCCGGGTGCGCATGCCGTGGGACTCGATGGGGCTCGGCGAGAAGATCGACCGCCTCCGTGCCGTCGAGGCGCGTCTCGGGACCGATCCCCGGATCGTCGACCGTCGCGCCGTCCTCGAGCACCGGCGAACCGAGACGCGATTCGTCACCACCGATGGCGTCGAGATCTCTCAGCGGATCGAACGTGTCCTCCCCGACCTGGTCGCGATCGCTTCGGCGAATGGGGAGACCCAGCAACGGTCGCTCGGGGGGCGCGGCTCGTGCCGGCAGGGCGGGCTCGAGGTCCTCGACGACATCGGCTACGACGACGCCCCCGAGCAACTGAGAGAAGAAGCGATCGCGCTGCTCTCTGCACCCGAGTGCCCGACCGGGACATTGGACCTCCTCCTCGGTCCGGCCCAGATGATCCTGCAGATCCATGAGTCGATCGGACATCCGCTGGAACTCGATCGGATCCTCGGGGACGAGCGCAACTACGCGGGGACGAGCTTCGTCCGCGCGGAGGACTTCGGCACGCTGCGCTACGGCTCGGAGCTCCTGAACGTCACCTTCGACCCGACGGTCGCGAATCAGCTCGCGAGCTACGGGTTCGACGACGAGGGGATGCCCGCGAAGCGGACCCACATGATCCGCCGAGGGGTGCTCGAGCGAGGGCTCGGGGGGTGGGTGAGCCAGCAGCGCCTCGGGGTGGAGGGGGTCGCGTGCATGCGCGCGTGCGCCTGGAACCGCCCGGCGATCGACCGCATGGCGAACCTGAACGTGGAGCCGGGGGAGGACTCGATCGAGACGATCGTCCGCCGGGTGCGGAACGGGGTGTGGATGGATACGAATTCCTCCTGGTCGATCGACGACTCCCGCCGGAACTTCCAGTTCGGCTGCGAGATCGCATGGCTGATCGAGGACGGCGAGCGCACGACGATGGTCCGCAACCCGGGCTATCGTGGCCAGACCCTCGACTTCTGGCGGAGCCTCACCGCGGTGGGAAATCAAGAGACGATGAACGTGCTCGGCACCCCGAACTGCGGCAAGGGGGAGCCGAACCAGATGATCGAGGTCGGTCACTCGAGTCCCGCTTGCCTCTTCGCCGGCGTCGAGGTCTTCGGGAGCGGGAGGTAGGGGAAATTGCAAGCTTGGTTCCATGAGGTGGTCTCGTACCTCACCGAGCTGCTCGAGGATGGGCAGACCTTCACGTGCCGGCTCGAGGCGGAGGATACGGAATCGGTTCGCGTAAGCGCCGGCCTCATCCGTCAGTGCGGGAGCATCGCCCAGCGATTGCTCCGGGTGCAGTTGATCCATGACGACCGACAGGTCACTGGAAGCGTCCAGCTCTCCGGACAGATGACCCAGGATCGTTTCCCGCTGCGTCAACTCCACGTCGAGCTGAGTGCGCGTCTCGACCGGGTCCCCCCCGATCCGCATCTGGTGATCCCGCTCACGGTCGAGTCGACCGAGGACCGGGAGGAGTCGCGCCTGCCGGCGGTCGCCGAGGTCCTCCCCGAGATCGTCGAAGCGGCCCGCGGCGTCGAGATCGTCGGACACTACCTGGCGGGTCGCGTCGTCGAGGGCTTTGCGACCTCACTCGGCATGAGCCGTTGGTACGAGACCTACACCTACGACCTGGAGGTCTCGCTCTGTCTCGAGGGGGACCGGGCGGTCAAGGTCTTCCTCGGCGGGACGCGTTGGGACGCGGAGGCGCTGAGGCGCCGGTTGGCGAAGGCGGCGGCGCAGGCGGCACGTCTCGGACAGGATCGAGTCCGCCTCGAACCGGGCAGGTACCGCGCGTACATCGCTCCGGTCGGCTGGAAAATGGTCCTCCGCACACTCGGTTTCCGCGGGGCGTTCTCGTACCGCGCACTAAAGAGCGGCACGAGTCCGTTCAAGGCGCTGCACGAAGGGGGACAGCTCTCCCCCGCCTTCACCCTGCTCGAGAACAACCGCCTCGGCTGGAACGCTCCGTTCGGAACGGAAGGGTTTCGGCGACCCGCCCAGCAACTGTTGATCGATCGGGGGCGCCCCCGCGGCATGCTCGTCGCACCGCGTACCGGCGTCGAATTCGGAGTGCCGAACACCGGCTCCGATGCGCTCGAGACGCCCGCCTCGTTCGAAGTGGCGGCGGGGGCGATTCCGGAGAGCGAGCTCGAGAAGTCGATCGGGGACGGTCTCTGGCTCGACTACCTGCACTACCTGAGTCTTTCCGATCGCAAGAGCGCTTCGGTGACCGGCCTGACTCGGTTCGCTGCATTTCGCATCCGCGAAGGTCAGATCGCCGAGCCGGTCGAGGTCGCCCGATTCGACGACTCCGTCCTCGAGCTCCTCGGCGAGCGCCTCGTCGGCTTCACCCGGGAACGGCACCGGGTCCCCGAGGGACGCAGCTACGGCCGCCGATCCCTGGGAGGCGCGCTCCTGCCAGGAGCGATCGTCGAGGGTCTCCGCATCGTGAGCTGAGAGCGGTGCGGCTCAGAACCGGAAGCCCGCCATCACCTTCTCCAGAGCACTCCGCGACGGGCGCAGCTCCGGCTCCTCGAGCATCGCGAGTGGGGTCTTCGTCATCTGCATCGACGAGACCAGCGAAGTCTTCGCGATGTCGATGAAGATCATCCCGGTGAGCACCTCTCCCTTCGAGCGCGACTCGTCGATGACTCGACTCGCGGCGTGGCGGTCGGTGGGGTCGTAGTCCCGATCGATCTTGCGGAGCAGCAGGTGGGAACCGTCGTGCAGACGGACATCGCGCGTCTCCCCCTCCTCGTACTCGACGTCGATGTGCTCGAAGCTCGCGACGTAGGTGGGGTCGTGGAAGTGGACGTCGTGTTCTTTCTGGTAGGTG
>JAQBGV010000140.1:0-10616 GCA_032128395.1 Planctomycetota bacterium
GGGTGGCTCGCAGTAGGCGACCCGCTCGCGGGGGACTGGATTGCTGCCCTGCGCCGAGGCGCGTCGAAAGAAGATGGGACAGGCACCGCTGGGGCGAAGCCAACCACCACCCGTGGCGGTGACTCGGCTGCTCTCTTCGAAACGGAATTCCCCCCTGCTTCCCCCCTCGCTGAGCTCGCCCCCCCCAAGTTCCTTCTCCGACTGAACTTGGGAGCCCCCTCCCGCCGGCCTCCTGGCCCGCCGGCCAGTCCAGTTCCAGCGGGGTAGTCTTCAAGAGACGCATCGGGGGAGGACCGTCCCGGGAGCGTTCGCGGCGCCCACCGAGCTCGGATCGGCGGTGAGGGCAGCCCAAGGGACTGTTGCACACTGAACCGGGGAACCGTCCGGCAGCGCCCGAATGGTCGAGGTGGGCCCCCCAGCGCCGAGTGGTGGACACCTCGTGAACCTCTTCCTGGTCCTCATCATCTTTGTGCTCCTCTTCATCCTCCTCGACGGCATCGGTCGGTGGCAACGCCTTATCGACCGGGAGCAGGGGGAGCGAATCCTCGCCGAGGTGCGAAGAGCCGAGGATCGTGGAACACACCGAGCGATCGCCCAGCACCCCCTGATCGATACCCAGCGCTGCATCGGCTGCGGGAGCTGTGTGGTCGCCTGCCCCGAGGCGGGGGTGCTCGGCCTCGTCGATGGCATCGCCCGGGTCATCCACGGCGCCCGCTGCATCGGTCACGCGCGGTGTGCAGAGGTATGCCCCGTGAACGCGATCGTCGTCGGGCTCGGCGATGTCTCCTCCCGCACCGACCTCCCTCTGCTCGATGACACGCTCCAATCGACCGTCCCCGGGATCCGGATCGCGGGAGAGCTCGGCGGCATGGCACTGATCCGCATCGCAGTCGAGCAGGGCACGCGGGCGATCGCGGAGATCGCTGCGGAGCTGCGCGGCCGACCCGCGGCGAAGTCCGACACCTTCGATGTCCTGATCGTCGGAGCGGGCCCCGCGGGATTCGCCGCGACCCTCCAGGCGAAGAAGGAGGGGCTCCGGGTCGCCACGATCGATCGGGATGACCTCGGCGGGACCGTGCGCAAGTACCCGCGCAGAAAGCTGACCCTGACCGGCCCACTGGTCCTCCCTCTCCACGGTCCGGTCGACCGGGAGGAGTTCCTCAAGGAGGAGCTCATCGCATTCTGGGAGCAGCTCGCGGCGCAGCACCGATTGAAGATCACCACCGGTCTCGAGCTCGTCTCGATCGAGGGTGCGCTCGACGACTTCACCGCCAAGACCACGAAAGGGGCGATCCGCGCCCGGCGAATCCTCCTCTGCCTCGGTCGACGCGGCACGCCGCGACGACTCGGCGTCCCCGGGGAGGACCTGGAGAAGGTTCTCTATCAGCTGGTCGATGCCTCCACGATCCGAAGCGAGCGCATCCTGATCGTGGGCGGCGGTGACAGTGCCGTCGAGGCGGCGACCGCACTCGCGAACCAACGCGGGAATCTCGTCACCCTCAGCTATCGACGCGATGACTTCTTCCGGCTCAAGGAGAGGAACGAGCGGCGGATCCGCGAGTACATCGCCTCCGGCAAGGTCCGTTCGATCCTCGGCTCCGCGGTCGAACGGATCGATCCCGAGTCGGTCCTGTTGCGAGTCACCGCCAAGAGCGGGGATCACGCCCTCACCATCGAGAACGATGCGGTGTACGTCTTCGCCGGCGGTGAACCGCCGTACGGGCTGCTCACGCGCATGGGGATCCGCTTCGGCGGATCCGGTGGATCAGAGACCTCCGTGGAACCGGCACTGGTCGCCGGCGCTCCGAGCTGAAGGTCGAGGCCCCCCATGCCCCTCTCCTCTACTTTTCTCGACCGGGTGATCGACGAGGAAGTCTTCGTCTTTCTCCCGGATGGATTCTCGCTGACCGATCCGCCACCTTCACCGATCGGGGCGATCGCCGGTGCCTCGGCTCGGATGTCCATCGGCGCTGCGATGCACGGTGCCGTAGCGCGGGGCGGCGCCCTTCGAGGCGCGCACCCGGCGCTCGACGCTCGCTACTCCCGCGACGACGAAGAGCTACTCGCCGAGATCGAGGCGGAGATCGACCGGGAGCTCGCGGGAGAACTCCGGTCGCGGGGGCGAGTTTCGGCGAAACGCCTCGGGATCGCCGCGGCGATCCTCGCGCCTTTCATCCTCCCGTACATCCTCGTGGTCGGTTGGCCGTACTATTCGCTTCCCGTCACCGAGCGGATCTTCCACCCGTTCCATCCGGTGTTGCGCAGCTCCGGATCGGTCGGGCTTCCTCTCGGCATCGTCGGGCTCGGAACGATGTTCGCGAACATGGCCTACCTGGTGCGCAAGCGCCTCGTGGTCCAGCTGGGGATCCGCGGCCTTCCAGCGTGGTTGCGATTCCACATCGTCACCGGTCTCGTCGGACCCCTCTTCGCGTGGGTCCACGCCGGTTTCGTGCCGACGAGTGCGATGGGCCTCTTCGCACTGACGTCGCTCGCCATCATCGTGGGGAGTGGAATCCTCGGACGCTACCTCCTCGCCTACCTGCCACGCTCGACCACGGACGAGGCAGTCGCCATCGACGAAGTCAGGCGTCGTCTCACCGTCTACAAGCGAAAGCTGATGGCGATGGGAATTCGCACCGCTCACCTCGACATCGAGCCCAGGGCGGTGCGGTCCCGCGAGCCTGGGGTCTTCACCTCGCTCTTCCGAGTGCTTCTGGGGGACCGCACCGCGCGTCGCGAAGTCCGTCGATTGCGGGAGGCGATCGAGGAGAAGTCGTACCTCACCGAACACGCCGAGCCGCTGCTGCTCCTCGTCGGACGTCTGTGCAAGGAACGCCAGTGGCTCATCCGTTCCCAGGAAATCCGTCGCTTGATCGTCGCGTGGCGGCTCTTCCACCGTTGGTTCGCGATCGTGCTCTTCACCGCGATCGCATTCCACGTGTGGGTCGCGCTGCGCTTCGGGGGAGGGAACTGAGATGAGAAGTCTCCTTCTCCACCCCGGTGCTCCACTCGCGATCGGGACTCTCGCGATCCTCGGCCTCCTGTCGCTCCTCCTCCACGGATCCGCGGCACCGGGAGCCTTGACCACAGCCCACGCGCGAGTCCCCAGGCTCACCGGTCTCGACGGGTGCGAGCAGTGCCACACGGAGAATGGGATGACGCCGGGGTGCCTCCATTGCCATCGCGAGATCCGCGCGCAGCTCGACGGTGACAGCGGCTACCACTCGTTCCTCGAGGGGACCCGCGGATCCGAGTGCGTCGACTGTCACAGCGAGCACCACGGACCGGACTTCGCGATGGTGAACGAGCTCAGCTGGGGTTCCCAAGTCGAGGCGAGCTTCCGACACCCCCACGTCGAGTTCTCCCTCGAGGGGGCGCACGAGATCCTCTCCTGTAGCGACTGCCATCGACTCAGCGAGAGGACCGCTCTTCCCGGGTTCGACGAGTTCCCGAGAGGGCGCACCCTTCTCGGGGCCGATCAAGAGTGCACGACCTGCCACCCCGACGAGCACTCGGACGGCCTGACCGGGCCCTGTCTCGAGTGCCACGACCAGCACGATTTCAAGGAGCCCCGCTTCGATCACAGCCCCCATCTCTCGCTCGCGGGGGGTCACGACGGCGTCTTCTGCGACGGCTGCCACAATCTCCCCTCGGCTGGGAGTGCACCCCAGCCCCTCCCCTTCCCGTTCGAGGAGACCCGGGGGACGACCTGCAAGGACTGCCACGGCACCCCCCACCGCGCTCGGTGGGGAGCCGACTGCACCGGGTGCCACGCTCCGGCTCACGAGCACTGGCTCAGCGGGCGAGACTCGATCACCCCCGAGGTGCACGCCCAGACCGGATTCACCCTCTCCGAGCCCCACACCGGAGTGACCTGCGACGGCTGCCATCCGAGCGAACTCCCGTTCGCGGAGCGTCACCCTGATCCCGACGCCCCCGGGTACCTCCGCCGACCGGAGACCTGCGAGGGATGTCACGAGGACATCCACGAGGGTCAATTCGAGGGGAAGCACGACCATTGCACCGACTGCCACTCGACGAATCGGTTCCACCCGATCGCGTACGGGCATGAGGAACACCGGAAGGTCTTCGATCTCTCCGGTGCACACTCGGCGATCGCGTGTAGTTCCTGCCACGAACTAGACCGATCGAGCTCGGTTCGTACGTTCGTCGGGACGACCTCTCTCTGCAAGGACTGCCACGAGGATCCTCACGCGGGGCAGTTCCGCGAAGCGCTCTCCACCGACGATTGCAGTCAGTGCCACTCCACGAACGCCGACCGATTCCTGGTCGAGGACTTCGACCACGGCGCGCGAACCGGGTTCGACCTACTCGGGGCGCACGGGCGAGCAGCCTGCTCGTCGTGCCATCGCGAGACCACGGTCGGCGTCGGTGGGTTCGAAGTGACCGCGCGTCGGTTCAGCGGCACACCCCACGCCTGCGCCGACTGCCACATCGACGTCCACCGTGGGCAGTTCGCCGACTACGAGTCGTGCGACGTCTGTCACACGTCACACGACCGATTCGACAAGATCACCTTCGACCACACGACCCAGACCGCCTTCCCGCGCACCAGCGCTCACGCGGCAGCTCCTTGCAGCAGCTGCCACAAGCCGGAGATGCACGCGGACGGCGTCGAAGTGGTCCGGTACGAGCCGATCCCCCATCAGTGCGGAGACTGCCATGACATCGAGCCAAAGTCCGGGCGGAAATAGACCCCGCCCGCGGGGCGGGGTGTGGCTGTTGATCCTGCTGCTCCTCTGCGGCGCGTGCGGGACCCTTGCGAAGCTCGCTCCCCACGAGCGATGGAACCGCAAGTGGGGGCCGATGGTCCCCCACACGACGTTCCCGGGGAACTGCGAGCTGTGCCACGTCGCAGAGCGTTGGGACATCATCAAGGAAGACTTCACCTTCGACCACCAGGCGGAGACCGGGAAGGCCCTGCTCGGTGGGCACGCCTACGCGGCTTGCATCCGCTGTCACAACGACCGCGGACCGGTCGCGTCGTACGTCGCCCGCGGCTGCGGCGGGTGCCACGCGGACCCGCACCAGGGGACGTTGAGTCTCGATTGTGAAAAATGCCACGACGAGCATGCGTGGGCCCCGACCGGGTTCATCGCGGACCATGCGAACACGCGATTCCCTCTGATCGGGAGCCACGCGATCGCACCCTGCGAGGGGTGCCATCTGCGCGCATCGGTCGGCGAGTTCAGGAACACCCCGGCTCAGTGCCACCTCTGCCACCAGATGGAAGCGGCGACCGCGAGCCCCAACCACAGGATCAACGGCTGGGTCGTCGGCTGCGACGATTGCCACAGTCCGCTCAGCTGGGCCGCTCCCCTCTTCACCCACGACTTCTTCCTCCTGGCGGGAGGTCACGGCGGCCTGGATTGCGGCCAGTGCCATCCGAGTGAGCTCTTCGCCGGGACACCGAACCTCTGCTTCTCGTGCCACTCGGTCGACTACCTCACCGCACTCAACCATGTCGCGCTCAGTTACTCGACCGACTGCAGCCTCTGTCACCCCATCACTGTCTGGGCCGATGCTCCATAGGAACCAGCGCAACACGATTCTCGGCTGGGGCAGGCTCGCGTTCCGACGCGTCTCGAGCGGGTCGTGCGCATTCATCCTCCTCGCCGTGTTCGCGCGATCGGTGGTTGCGCAGGATCCACCACTCGATGGTGCGAGCCCGCCCCCCGCGACTCAGGACTCGAC
Source organism: Planctomycetota bacterium (assembly GCA_032128395.1). Classification (GTDB taxonomy): domain Bacteria; phylum Planctomycetota; class UBA8108; order UBA1146; family UBA1146; genus JAQBGV01. Next base: position 5,716 of record JAQBGV010000140.1, read on the forward strand.
GGACCCGGAGACCCCCGAGATCCCGCCGGACCCTGCCCTCTTCCCGACCTCGCCAGGCGGCGCACAGCGGGCGCCGCTTCTCCCCGCTCTCCCTGACATCGAAATCGATACCCGTGTCACCTACACGATCGCGGATGGTATTTTCGTCGAGATCGCGGCGGACTCTCCCGTCCGCGCGGGGATGGTCGGCTGGCTCGAGCACCAGGGGACCCGGATCGCACGCATCGAGGTCGGTCAGGTCGCAACGCGTTCGGCGTTCCTCCGGGTCGTACCCCGTCCGAGGCTCATCCTCCCCCGGCAAGGACAGCCGGTACGGGTCATCCTCGAGGCTCCCCGCACCCCGGAAGTACAACAGTCCAAGCCGTCACCGACGGTGAAGGATCCGGATACTCCGGACGCGCCCTTCGAGCCTCTCCTCGGCCCCTACTTCGTCGACGCGGAGACCCGCAACCTCTTCAACGGACGGGCCAGCATCCGGCAGTTCGGTCAGGCGACGAGCAACGAGCTCCTCGACTACTCGCGGTCCCATTTCGACACAGCGGGCTCTCTCGAACGGGTCCAAGGAACTCCTTGGGCGCTCGAGTGGTCTGCGGAGGTGATCTACCGGGACGGGGATGCACTCGAGAACCAGCCGCACTACCAAGACGTCTGGACCGAATTCTACAAGCTCTCTCTCACGCGGCGATTCGACAGCAAGTCGATCGCTCGGGTCGGGCGATTCCTCCCCGCAGAGCTGCCGTCCGCGGGATACCTCGACGGTGCTCAAGGAGAGCTCGTGCTCGGACCGTTCCTACGCGTCGGTGGGATGCTCGGACTCAAGCCCAAGCGGGACGACCTGGCGGTCTCCGGCAAGGAACCGGTGATCGTCCCGTACGCGACCTTCTATTGGGAGGTCGATCCGACTCACTACTACTCGGCGACGACCGGGGCGCTGATGTCGCTGTACGAGGGGAAGTACGACCGATTCGCCCTGCTCCTCGATCAACAGGCGACGATCGACCGGTTCTCCTTCTACTCGACGGCCGAGGTCGACCTCGATACGGGCTCGGCGCTCACCGCGAGCGGCGCTCGCCTGACCCGCTTCGACTTCACCTCGAGCTACCGGATCGGCGGGACGACGCTCCACGGTGGGTTGAACCACTTCTCGATCCCCGACACCGCCGCGGAGCGGGACGCCCTCGGTCTCCTGACCATCGGCCCGGAGGAGTTCCTGGACGACGATACCTGGCGCTACACCGCCGGGGCTTCGCACGCGCTCACGCGGAAGCTGAGCCTCGACGAACAGGTCTCGTTCATCGATTCGGGGAGCGCCGACGACGAGCTGCTCTGGCGGGTCGGACTCACCCAGAGGGGCTGGCTCACACGGGGCTCGAGTCTCTCGATCAAGATCTACAATCTCGGCGGGGATGACCTCGACGGCTTCGGCGGGTCGATCAACGGCTACTTCCCCCTCTACGGGAGTCGGCTTGCCCTGCTGCCGACCATCTCCGCACGCGCGGCCATCTTCGACTCGCCGGATGCCGACCTCGAGGTCTCGGACATCGCGCTGCGCATCGACTGGCGCGCGACGGACCGCTTCTCGATCCAAGCGGGAGCGATCTACACCGACTCGGACGACATCAACCGCTTCGGCTTCGACTTGGGGATCACGTGGCGATGGTGATCCGCGGGCCCGGCAAGAAATGGGCGAAGCGGGACCCATTGCCGGCCGGAGCGTCTGCGCTGGCTGGCCATGTTCAGTATCCCGATCGATTCCCACGGCCCGAAACGCACTCCAAGTCGAGTCCGAGGGGGTGGTTGAGCGATGTGGCCAGGAGTGTCTCTCGCTCGGTCCGGCCCCGCTGTTGCCCCTATCCCATCGGGCCACGAGTTGCTTCGATCCACTCCGCCCCCGGCGGAGAGCGGAGGAACTCGGGGCCCGTTCCACCGAGCCGAATGGTGAGGCAGCCGATGCTCTCGACTCGAACCACTCGCCTGATCACGCGCGCCGCAGTGGCCACGCTCGCTGCGGTCACCCTCGCCGGGTGCTGGCAGAACAGCAGTTCCAACAACGAAAACCGGCAGGTCGCCGCGACCGCCGAGTCGTGCATGTCCTGCCACAACGGGAGCTCCCACGACGACTACTCCGGCCCCGGGATGGAGAATCCTCACCCGTTCTCCGGGGCTGCGACCCTCCAGTGCACCGAGTGCCACGGCGGGAACGGCCAGGGAGTCGGGCAACTGGGGAGCCACGTTCCGCCGCCCCCCGAGATCGGGGACCGGCTCTTCCAACAGACCAACGCCACCGCGTACTTCAATCGCCTGACCCAGACCGGGCTCGACACCTACGCGGACTACACCGTCGACGGCGTGACCTACACCTCGATCGACTACCTCCGCTTCGTGAACCCGGGTGACCTGCGAGTGACCACCCAGGGGCTCGGCTGCGGTTCGTGCCACGCCCCCCACTCCGAACTGGTCTCCCACAGCCTGCTCGCCACCTCGGGGGGGATCCTCGCCGGTGCGCTCTTCGCGATCGGGGTCGAGAGCGCGGTGATCTCGAGCATCAATGACTATCAGGACACCGCATCCGACCTCGCGTTCCGCCCCGTCATCGACCCCGACTTCGCCTTCGACCCGACCCGCGTCGGTGCCGTCGCGGAGATGTTGGAGTTCCCGGTGTTCAGCGTACGGAACCAGTTCGGAGTCGACGACATCTTCCAAAACCCGACCTATGACTCCCCCACCCTGACCGCGGATGTCCAGGCGGACGGTCGAGTGGTGACCGGATCCCCCCTCGCGAACCTGTACCACGAACAAGTCGCGTTCACCTGCGGGGACTGTCACCTCGGGAGCGCCGGCGCGAACAACCGCTACGGCGACTTCCGCTCTTCCGGCTGCACCGCGTGTCACATGCGGTACTCCCTCGACGGGAAGAGCCGATCCACCGACCCGAACATCAACAAGCTCGAACCGATCGACCCCGATGACATCGATCCGCCGGAGCGTTCGCACCTCGATCGCCACGTGATCAAGAGCGTCGCGAAGACCCTCCAGACCGGCGAGTTCGTCCAGGGGATCGACGACTACACCTGCGCCGGCTGCCACCAGGGCTCGAACCGCACGGTGATGCAGTACTGGGGAATTCGCCTCGACCAGAACCAAGACGTCCGCCAGAATCGTCAGTACCCGGCGAATCCGGACTCCTACCTGCGCAGCTTCAACGACACCCGACTGTTCGACCCGGTCGTCAACAACAACACCTTCAACGGCCGAAACGGTAACCAGTACCTCGTCAAGGAGGACTACGACGGGGACGGTCGCGATGACACCCCGGCCGACGTCCACTACGATGCGGGGATGGGCTGCATCGACTGCCACGGCACCCACGACCTCCACGGCGGCGCGGTGACCGATACTGCGAACGAGCGGCTGCTCAGCCGGATGGAGCAAGCGGTATCGATCCGCTGCGAAGACTGTCACGGGACCGTGTCCAGCTACGCGAGCTACGCCCCCGGGGCGAACTACAACGGCGCGATCCAGGACCTCGTCACGGACAGTGAGGGGAACCTTCTCCGCCACGTGCGTCGCGATTCGGCGGGCGAGTACTACCTGACGAGCCGACTGACCGGGAACGTGCACTACGTACCGCAGACCCGCGACGTCGTCGTCGACTCGGCGAAGAACCACCCGACGACCAATCAGCCCCTCTACAACCCGAAGGCGTCCTACGCGATGGGACGCGCGGACGGGAACTCGCTGACCGGGACCGGCCCGCTGCAGACCGGGGGGATCACTTCGGGATTCAGTCACTCCGATGACATGAGCTGCGCGAGCTGCCATGCGTCGTGGACCAACAACTGCATCGGTTGTCACCTGAAGGGTGAGTACGACAACGGCAACAACTTCAGCAACATCACCGGGGACCGCATCGTGTTCAACCAGGCGAACGCGGACTTCGTCTACCAGAACCCGGTGATGTTCCAGCTCGGGATCGACACCCACGGCAAGATCGGGCCGATGGCAGGGAACACCGACATGTTCTTCCAGTGGATCGACCGGAACGGGGTCTTCTCGGACATCTTCACGTTCTCCGACCGGAACGGTCAGGGCGTGAACCCCGCGCAGGCGGTGCACCCGTCGATGAGTCACAACGTGATGATGCCGCACTCGATCCGCGGCAAGGTCGACTCGACCGACGAGGGTCCCCGCTACTGCGTCGCGTGCCACCTGACCGACGAGGCGCTCACGAACCACGGCGCCGCCTACGATGTGTTCCGCACGGCGATGGCGACGAACGACTTCGCGTCGCTCGACTTCCCCCTCCTGCAGCAGCACATCGGGTTGAACCCGGGGAACCAGCTCAATTCACCGTTCTGGGTCCACATGGTGGCCGGGCTCGGGAGCGGACTGTTCCTCTTCGACGACAAGGGTTGTCCGGTGAACCCGCTCGACAACAACCCCGACCGTTTCGGTTGTGACTTCGTCGCCCCGGCCTCGATCCTCTTCGACCCCCTCACGGTGGTCTACAACCTGGACCGGATCGTCAACCCGGACGGCACCTCCGCGGCGTCGAACAACCACGCGTTCCTGGTGCCGGGAGCCGGCGCGGCGATGCGCGACGGGGCGACCAATCCGAACCTCGCCGGTCCGCTCGGCGCCACCTTGATCGACATCTTGACCAACCCGGACCCGAGCATCGGAATCGTCCTCGACTCGTGGATCGATGCGGACGGCGCCCTGAAGGGGGACGCAGCGACACACGTGCAGAACTGATCCGAGTTGGCCGCAACGCTGTGCTCGTCCCGTCGAAGGATGAGGCACGCGTCGTCCTGCGCATCTTCAAGCTCGCCGACACAGGGCTCGGCCCGCTGCGAATCGCCGGTGCGTTGAACGATGACGACGTGCGCACGCGAGATGGC
>JAQBGV010000141.1:0-10650 GCA_032128395.1 Planctomycetota bacterium
GAGACTCCGCAGCCGCAGATCCCCGGCTGAGTCTTCGCGGGGTCGTTCGGAGCCATCGCCCAGGTCGCAGGTTCCGTCGCCATCGCTGTCGGTGCCGTCGTTCGCGGGGTCGACGGTGCCGCTCGAGCAATCATCGCAGCCGTCGTTGTCGGCGTCCTGGCAGAGGAACGGATCGAGCGGGTCGGAGTCGCTCGTATCGGGGACTCCATCGTTGTCGGTGTCGGAATCGCCACTATCGCAGATCCCGTCGCCGTCGGTGTCGGTGCCGTCGTTCTGAGGATCGACCGTGCCGCTCGAGCAATCGTCGCAACCATCGTTGTCGGCGTCCTGGCAGAGGAACGGATCGAGGGGATCGGAATCGCCGGCGTCGGGGACGCCGTCGTTGTCGTCGTCGGGATCGCCGGTGTCGCAGAGGCCATCGCCGTCGGTGTCGGTGCCGTCGTTCTGAGGATCGACCGTTCCGCTGGAACAGTCGTCACATCCGTCGTTGTCCGCGTCCTGGCAGAGGAACGGATCGGTGGGACTGGAGTCGAGGACATCCGGGACCCCATCGTTGTCGTCGTCCGGGTCTCCGGCATCGCAGACGCCGTCGCCGTCGGTGTCGAGTCCGTCGTTCGAGGGATCCACGGTCCCGGAAGCACAGTCGTCGCAACCGTCGGCGTCGGCGTCCAGACAGACGAACTTGTCGAGAGGGTCTGCATCGGAGCTGTCGGGGACGCCGTCGTTGTCGTCGTCGGGATCGCCGGTGTTGCACTGCCCGTCGCTGTCGGTGTCGAGCCCGTCGTTCGCGGGGTCGAAGGTGCCCGAGGAGCAATCGTCGCAGCCGTCGGCATCGGCATCGAGGCACACGAACGGATCGAGAGGGTCGGAGTCCGCCGTGTCCGGGATGCCGTCATCGTCGTCGTCCGGGTCGCCGAGGTCGCACAGGCCATCGCCGTCGGTGTCGAGCCCGTCAGCGAAGGGATCGACGGTGCCCGAAGAGCAATCGTCGCACCCGTCCCCGTCGGCGTCATGACAGACGAACGGGTTCGTGGGATCGGAGTCCCCGGTGTCGGGAACGCCGTCGTTGTCGTCGTCGGGATCGCCGAGGTCGCAGATACCATCGCCATCGGCGTCGGGTCCGTCGATCGCGGGGTTCACGAATCCGGTTGCGCAATCGTCGCAACCGTCGTTGTCGGCGTCCTGGCACTGGAACGAGTCGAACGGATTCGTGTCGGCGGAGTCCGGCACGCCGTCGTTGTCGTCATCGGAGTCGCCGAGGTCGCACAGGCCATCCCCGTCGAAGTCAGGTCCGTCGCTCGCGGGATCGACGGATCCGCTGGTGCAGTCATCGCAGCCATCCCCGTCCGCATCCTGACAGCTGAAGGGGTTGGTGGGATCGTTGTCGTCGAGGTCGAGAACTCCATCATTGTCATCATCGGGGTCCACGCCGTCGCACAGCCCGTCGGTGTCGGTGTCGAGATCCTCGGTCCCGCAGCCGCAGAATCCCGGCTCGATCTTGAACGGGTCTCCCGGGCAGAGGTCGATGCAGTCCGGGGTCCCATCGAGGTCGGTGTCCTGTTGGCAGAGCTGGGGGGGCGAGTAGCTGCTGAAAGTGACGTGCTCCCAGTGCCCGATCGGATCGGAGCCGGTGGCTATTGTCAGTTGGGTCGAGACGAACTGGGTTCCATCCCAGGTGAGGCGAAAGAGCCCGGAGGCGCCGACCGCCGGAAACTCCTGAGTCAGCAGGATGTCGCCCGAGTAGGGGAGCAGCTCCTCGGCGCGGATCCCGACCAGGAAGGCGCCGTCGAAGTTGATCCCGAAGAAGTTCTGGTTCTCGCCGATGAGATCGATGTCCTCGAGCGTCACCCCCACATCGATCGTCTGCACCACTCCGGCGGGATCGATCGAGTACAGCAGGGTCGTACTCTCGCCGCCGGCGATGATCGTCCCCGCGAGCGATCCGTACCTCGCGGGATCGTTCGGGACCACCGCGACCCCCTCGAGGGCGACTCCCACGGAGGCGAGCGGGGTAGCCGACGTGGATCCGTCGGAGGCGATCAGCCACACCTGGCCGGTCGTGGTCACGACGACGAGTCGATTCCCGAACACCCCGGTCCGGTCATGGGTCATGCTCCCGCGAAGGAGGCCGTTCCCACCGCCGGGGAGGTTGATCCACGGATTCAGGATCGTTGCGCCGCCATTCGTGATCCGGACGAGATCCCCGCTCAACCCGTTGCCGCAGAAGATGTCGCCCACGGTGAAGCCGCCGGAGGTGGACTCGATCGAGGCGAGCTTGACCTCGTTGGTGAACCCCGCCGCTCCCGTGATGGGAACGTGGGAGCCATCCGCGAGGAAGAGCTCCAAGACGTGGGGAGAGCCGGTCGGGTAGTTCGCCGAGACGATCACGGTGCCGGTCGGTGCGTACGGCGCGATGCCCTTGGCGCCCGTGATCGGGGCGACCTGGATGAGCGTGACATCCTGGGCCGAGAGCGGGGCGGCGAGGGCGAGAACACAAGACAGTACGCAGAGTGCAGGGATACGCACGACACACCTCTTCCGTGGCTGCATCCGGGGATGACGCGGAGAGCCAGCACTGGATCGGTCGGACGAGCCCACCCTCTCGATGGGGAGGACCGGTCGGAACTACACCAACCTCGAGCGGAGCCGGATTGCTCGGTCATGGGCCGCGGCTCCGTGATTCGATAGGGGGATCCCGCCCGAAGAGATCCACCACCAGGGGTACCACTCCACGCAAAGAGGTCAAGGGTCCCCGTGCAAGAACTCGGGAGTGCGGTGATCGAAGGCCGCTGACCGAGCGCGTCCTCGTTGGGATCGGGACCGGGACACCGCGTGCACGGGGGGGGGTGTTCGGAGGCCCGCCATCGCCGCGGTCCGCTTGCATTTCCCCAGTGCTGAGCTACGGTTACGTGCGACGTTCGAAGGGGTGCACCCGCCCGTCGGGGCCGCTGAATTCGGGCCGCTGATATCGCCGTTGGATGAAACGGACACCGAATGCCGCTCACCGACCTCCACGACGCGAATACATCCGAGATCATCGACCGCTGGGAAGGGGAGCCGGCGCCATTCCTGTCGATCATCCACGACATCCAGGCGCACTACGGCTACCTGCCGGAGCCCGCGCTCCACGAGGTCTCGCAGCGGCTGCGCATCCCACTCGCCGAGCTCTACGGCACCGTCACTTTCTATCACTTCTTCCGCGTCGAAGAGCCCGGGCCGACTCCGGACATCTGGATGTGCGAGTCCACGGCCTGCTGCCTGAAGGGTCTCACCGACCTCGAACGCCAGCTCGCCGCCGCTCGGCTCGACGTGCCGCATTCGGGGCGGGTGCGCCGGATCCCATGTCCGGGGCGATGCGATGCCGCCGTGCCGGTCTTCGTCGGGAACCAGGTCTTCACCGGCGCTGAGCCGGGGAAGGTGGACGGTCTCGCCCGAGCGTCGAGCCCGCTGCCGCCAGAAACCGGGACCGAGGAGTGCGTCTTCGGTGACATTCGCAAAGGAATCGTCTCGATCGACGCCTACCGCGCGCTCGGGGGGTACGACACCCTCGCCCTCGCCGGATCCCACCCCGAGAAGGTGCTCGCGGAGTTGAAGGAGAGTGGTCTCACCGGCCGCGGCGGCGCCGGATTCCCGACCGGGGTGAAGTGGCAGGCGGTGCGCACCGAGCAGAGCGAGCCGAAGTACATCGTCTGCAACGCAGATGAAGGGGAGCCGGGCTGCTTCAAGGACCGCTGTCTGATGGACCACGCCTCGCACCAGATGATCGAGGGGATGGCGCTCTCCGCTCTCGTCACCGGCGCCGAGATCGGGATCGTGTACCTCCGCTACGAGTACCCCGAGACCTTGCTCACCCTCGCGAAGGCGATCGAAGACGCGGAGGCCGCCGGGTTCCTCGGAGCTGACGTCGCGGGCACCGGACACCGATTCCAGTTGGTGATCCGCCGCGGGGCGGGCGCCTACATCTGCGGGGAAGAGACGTCGCTCCTCAATTCGCTCGAGGGGCGCCACCCCTTCCCTCGCGACAAGCCGCCGTTCCCGACCACCCACGGCCTCTTCGGCCGGCCGACGGTGATCAACAACGTCGAGACCTTCGCCTCGGTCCCGCCGATCCTGCGCAACGGCGCCGCCTGGTTCAAGGGGCTCGGGGTGGGGGAGAACGCCGGGACGCGGGTCTTCTCGGTCTCCGGCGACATCGAACGCCCCGGCAACTACGAACTGCCGATCGGCACCCCGCTCTCGACCTTGCTCCGCGATCACGCTGGCGGTGCGCCCGGTGGTCGGGAGATCCAAGGGGTCACGATGGCGGGGATCTCCGGTGGATTCGTCGGGGCAGCCGATCTCGACGTTCCGCTCGATGCGAAGTCCCTCGCCGCGCTCGACGGGATGCTCGGCGCGGGGGGAATCATCGTGCATGACGACACGCGCTGCATGATCGCCGCGGCGCGCGCGAGCATGCATTTCCTCGCTCACGAGTCGTGCGGAAAGTGTTTCCCCTGCCGGATCGGAACCGTGCGGGCGACCGAAATCCTCGACGAGATGTGCAACCGCGCCGCCGGCGGCGCCGCGGTCCGCGACGATATCCTCGGCGAGCTCGCGGACCTCGAGGAAGTGATGGGGGAAGCGAGCGCCTGCGGACTCGGCCTCGCGGCCCCGTTCGTCACGAGAACCCTGAAGAAGTACTGGCCCGAACAGATCGAGGCCCACCGCAAGGGGACCTGCCTCAAGGGCGTCTGCGAGAGGAGCCACGGATGATCCGCCCTCTGTTGATCACGATCGACGGGGTGGAGACCACCTTCACCCCCGGCGAGACGGTGCTCCAGGTGACGAAGCGCGTCGGGAGCGATGTCCCTCATATCTGTTGGGACGAGCGACTCGACCCTGCCGGCTCCTGCCGCCTCTGTATCGTCGAAGTCGAAGGGCGTCGGATCCCCGCCGCCTCGTGCACCCTCCCCGCCGAGGAGGGGATGGTCGTCCGCACCGAGTCGGAGAAGCTCCGCCGGATGCAGGCGAACCTCGTGCAGATGGTGCTGTCGGAGAACCCCGCCGCGGTCAGCCCCCGCAACGTCGACGTCGGCCCGACCGAGCTCCAACTCCTGGCGGAGAGGTTCGAGGTCGGCCGCGATCGTTTCCTCGGGGCGACGAGCAACCGCTCGAAGGACGATGCCAACCCGCTGCTCCTGCGCGACTACGACCATTGCATCGCCTGCTATCGCTGCGTCCGGATCTGCGCCGAGGTCGAGGCGGACTTCGCGATCACCATGACCGGCCGCGGCTTCGCGAAGGAGATCGCGACGCCGTTCGACCGTGGTTTGCTCGAGAGCACTTGCACCCTTTGCGGTCAATGCATCTACACCTGCCCGACCGGGGCGCTCGCCGACCACAAGATGGTCGGCGCCGCCGAGATCGCACCCGCCGCGGAACAGAAGGTCACCCGGACGATCTGTCCCTACTGCGGGACCGGTTGCTCGATCGACCTGCACTCCGACGGGGAAACGCTCCTCGGGGTCACCCCCGCGCTCGATGGTCCGGTCAACGAGGGTGCGCTCTGCATCAAGGGGCAGTTCGGGTTCGACTTCGTGAACTCCGACGACCGTCTCACCTCCCCCCTGATCAAGAAGAACGGTCAGTTCGAGAAGGTCGATTGGGAAGAGGCGCTCGAGTACACCGCCCAGAAGCTGCGCAGCATCCGGCACGAATACGGCACGAAGGCGTTCTACTCGATCGCGAGCGGGCGCGCTCCCGGCGAGGGGGCGTTCATGCTGCAGAAGTTTCAACGTACCGTGATGGGTTCGAACTACATCGACAATTGCTCGCGGGCCTGACACTCTCCCACCGTCGCCGGTCTGGCGGCAAGCTTGGGGCGCGGCGCGATGTCGAACTCGATCCCCGAGATCGAGGACTGTCCGTTCCTGCTCTGCGTGGGGACGAACATGACCGAGTGTCACCCGATCATCGCGGTGCGGGTGAAAAAGGCGCTTCGCAAGGGCGCGCGCCTCTTCACCATCGACCCGCGGGCGATCCCGCTCGCGCGAATGGCGGAACAGCACCTCCAGCTGCGCATCGGCACCGACACCTTCCTCTTCAACGCGATGGCTCGGGTGATCATCGAGGAAGGGCTCGTCGACCAGGAATTCTTGCGCGATCGGACCGAAGGATTCGAGGAGCTCGCCGCGCACTTGCAGAAGTTCACGCTCGAGAAGGCGGAAGAGGTCACCGGGGTCCCCGCGGCGCAGATCCGCGAGGCTGCGATCGGTTTCGCGAGCGCCGAGCGGGCCGGGATCTACTACACGCTGGGCGTGACCGAACACATCTGCGGGGTCGGGAACGTCCAGAGTCTCTGCAACCTCGCGCTCTTGACCGGCAACTTCGGAAAACCGAGTTGTGGGATCAACCCGCTGCGCGGTCAGAACAACATCCAGGGGGCGGGGGACGCCGGCGCGCTGCCGAACAACTACCCGGGGTTCCAGTCTTGTGATGATCCGAAGTGCACGAAGAAGTTCGAGGAGGCGTGGGGGGTCGAACTCGATCCCGAGAAGGGGATCACGAAGCTGAAGGCGCTCGACTGGGCGGTCGAAGGAAAGCTGAAGGGGATGTGGATCTGCGGCGAGAATACTCTCGTGAGCGATCCGGATGTCCATCACACCCGGAAGGCGCTCGAAGGGCTCGAGTTCCTGATCGTGCAGGACATGTTCCTCACCGACACTGCGAAGATGGCGGATGTCGTGTTCCCCGCCGCCGCGTTCGCCGAGGTCGATGGGTTCTTCACCAACTCCGATCGCCGTGTGCAACGTCTTCGCCAGGCGGTCCCCCCCCCTGGTGACGCGAAGCCGGACTGGTGGATCATCGCCGAGGTCGCGCGGCGCGTCGGCACGACGGTGAACTTCGCCTACGAGAGCGCATCCGAGGTGTTCGACGAGCTCTGCGCTCTCTCACCGATCTACCACGGTCTCAGCTACGAGCGGATCGACGCGGGCCAACTCCACTGGCCGGTTCCGACGAAGGACCACCCGGGCACTCCCTTCCTCCACGAGGGGGAGTTCCCCCGCGGACGCGGAATGCTGCAGTGCGTCGAATACGTCCCGCCGGCGGAAGTTCCGGACGATGAGTACCCGTGGTTCCTCACCACCGGACGCCGCCTCGCCACCTATCACACGAACACGATGACCGGGCGGGCGAAGGGGTTGAACATTCTGGCCCCGAACGAGTGGCTGGAGATGCATCCGATGGACGCCGAGGAGCTCGGCGTGCGCACGAAGGACTGGGTGAAGGTGCTCTCGCGCCGCGGCGAGGTGCTCACGCGAGTGAAGGTGACGAAGGCCTCGCCGCCGGGGACGATGTTCATGAGCTTCGCGTTCCCCGAGGAGACCCCGACGAACCTCATCACCAATCCGGAGGCGGATCCGATCACCGAGACCCCGGAGCTGAAAGTCGCGGCGATTCGCGTCGAGAAGACGGAAGCGCCGGACCTGGCGAATTACGATCCGGTGTTCGCGGCGAAGAACGGGCACTGAGCCAGTCCCCAGCTACTCCAGGCGCTTGCGCAGGTGTTTCCGCTCCGCTTCGTTGTCCGTGAGATCGAGCGCGCGCTCGAGCGCTTCATGCGCGGGGCATCGCCGAGCATGCCGCAGTGCGTGACAACCTCGCCGCCGTCGACGTGGTACAAAGTCTCCATCTCGTGCTCATTGCCGGGGAAGATCACCTCGAGGATCGCGCTCCCCCCGGCGGTGAGCTTCTGCCATTCCGTCTCATCCGAGTGGATGAGGAGCAGGTACTGCACTTGGCCTCCTTTCGTACTGGCAGGGCCCGATAGAAAAGGGGACGGATGACGGTGCCGGAATTCCTCGCTGAATCGATCTCCATCTTCAGGGGACAGAAGATTTCCGCCGAACGGGCGATCGCTCAGATCCCCGACGCCCAGCTCCACGTCGTTCTCGGGGCCGAAGAGAACTCCATCGCGATCGTGATGCAGCACATCGCAGGGAACCAGATTTCCCGCTGGACCGACTTCCTCACCACCGACGGGGAGAAGCCCGATCGGCACCGTGACACCGAGTTCGAGGCCCGGGGGCTCTCACGCGAGGAACTGCTCGCGCTCTGGGGAAGAGGGTGGGCGACGCTCTTTGCCGCTATCGAACCCTTGACCGACGACGACCTCGCGCGGGTCATCATGATCCGTGGCGAACGACACACGGTGACGAAAGCGATCCTCCGTCAGCTTTCCCACTATGCGACGCACGTCGGCCAAGTCGTCCAACTCGCCCGGCATCTCGCGGGTGACCGATGGCAGTCTCTTTCGATCCCCCGTGGCGGGTCGGAGGCCTTCAACCGGGAGAAGCCCCGGTAACGAGTCAGAGGATCGAGAGTCTCTTGCCGTTCGGAGTGCGCTCTCCGATGATTTCGCGGCGAGACGCAGTCTTGGGCCCGGGATGAGAGAGGAGGCCTCGTGTCGTTCCGATCGCTGAACGCGCGACGAGGCCGATGCGGTCGCGATGGATCCGGGAATTCGTGATCTTGAAGACGATCTGGGTGAGCGCGTCGTGAGCTCTCCCTGAGTGGAGTCGACCCGATGCAAAACGCCTGGACCGGGGGTCAGTACAGCCTGTGGCGTGCGATCACCGGCATCCTGCTCGCGGTCCTGTTCGTTCGCGCCGCGAGCGTGGGAGGCGGCGGTCCGGAGTGGCGAATCGTGCACACGGGGAGCGCTCTCGCCGCGATCTGCTTCGCGATCGGGTGGCGCGACCGAGCTGCTGCCGCGATCGTCGTCGTTGCGCTCCTCGCGACCTTCGCGCTCGAGCCAGGGGAGCTCCTCCTGCTCCATCCGGTTCTGGTCCTTCCGCTCGGCGCGCACTTCCTGGTCCCAACCGCGCCCTTCGGATCGGTCGCCGCGCGGGGACGGGCGGATCCCGATGGCGGTTGGCGCTTCCCCGAAGCGGTGCACGGAGCGCTCTGGGGGGTGATGTCGGGACTCTTTACGTTCACCGGCGTGGCGGAGTTCGCCAGGCTCCCCGAGGGAAATCTCTACGCGGTGATCCCTCTCCCGTCCGAAGCGTTGTTGCGCCTCCCCTTCGCCTGTGCTGCGCTCGTCATCCCCCTCGCGGTCCTCTGGCGCCGCGCGCGCCCGGCCATCTGGTGCGTCGGACTCGTCGTGATCCTCTCAGGCGTGTCACGCGGCCTCGGCCTCGGCTTCCTTGCCACCCAATTGCTCCTCTTCGATCCGGGGTGGATCCCATCGCTCGGCGCCGCCGTACCCGACCGCGTGTTCTACGACGGCAGCTGTGGGTTCTGTCATCGCAGCATCCGAATCCTCATCGCCGAGGACAGGGAGGGGAATCGCTTCCGCTACGCTCCCCGCGCGAGCACCGCGTTCGCGGCGGCGGTCGGGGCGGAGGAGCGTGCCACGCTCCCCGACAGCATCGTCGTACTCTCGGGGGAGGGCGATCTCCTCATCCGTTCCACCGGAACGGTGCGCATGCTGCGGCGGCTCGGCGGGGTCTGGCGCATCTTCGGAACTCTGGTCTCCTGGGTGCCGCGCCCGCTTCGAGACCTCGGCTACCGGGGAGTCGCGGTCATCCGGCATCGCATCGCGGCGTCCCCGGATGGCGTCTGCCCCGTGCTCTCCCCCGACCTGCGCGCCCGCTTTCTCCCCGGCGCGGATGAGGAGCTCCCGGCATGAACGACCTCTCCGAACACGGACACCCCGGCCGGATCTACGGCCCTCGCGTCGGTTCCGGCGGAAAGACGGCCCGCTTCGAGGTGTTCACCGACCGCATCAGCGCTCGCGACGAGAAGGGTGAGCTCTACACCCTCCATCCTGGGCAGGTCCGAGCGGAGCGGAGCGGAAACGGGGTCTCGCTCGAATCCGCAGATCGATCCTTCGCGCTCGTCGTCACCGATCGAGAGGGAGTCGATGCACTCCGGCAGGATGCACCGGTCGACATCCGGGAAGGGGTCGAGGGGGCGCTCGGTCAAGTCCGTCGGGCACGCGGTCGCGATCGCCGGTGGCTGCTCGTCGCCGCGCTCGTGTTTGTTCTCCTCGGGTGGGGGGCGTACGTCGGCGTGATGGCCGCTGCGCGCGCTGCAGTCGACCAGTTGCCGATCTCGATCGACCGCGAGGTAGGAGAACTCGCCGGCGACGATCTCATCCCGGGTGTTCGCCCGGTCGAGGATGCGGTGGTTCACGACGCGATCGCCGAGATCGTCGCGCGTCTCGAACCGCACGCCGCCATCGAAGGCTTCGAGTACCGGATCACCGTTCTCGACAGCCCCGAGGTGAACGCTTTCGCGCTCCCGGGTGGACGGATCTTCGTCCTGACCGGATTGATCCGCGAGGCGGAGTCCCCCGATCAGGTCGCGGGGGTGCTCGCGCACGAGATGGCGCACGTCACCTTGCGCCACGGGATGCGGAGCATCGTGCAGAGCCTCGGCGTGATCGCCGCCATCGAGGTGGTCATCGGGGACGTCGCCGGCCTCAGTGTGCTCGGGGTCGAAGGGGTCCGCGTGCTCGTCGAGCAGGGGTATAGCCGCGACCTCGAGTCCGAGACGATGAAGACGCAGTTGATGGCGAAAAGATAGGTGGCGCCGAAGAAGAAACGCCAGTTGCCCTTGGCCAGGCCATAGCCGGCCGTGCACAGGGGCGGCAGGAGGGCGGTG
>JAQBGV010000142.1:0-4219 GCA_032128395.1 Planctomycetota bacterium
GACGACTCTCCGACGGGAACGCGAGAAAACCGAAGCAGAGACGACCTCCGACGGGAACGCGAGGAAACCGAAGCAAGGACGACTCTCCGACGGGAACGCGAGAAAACCGAAGCAGAGACGACTCTCCGACGGAAACGCGAGAAAACCGAAGCAGAGACGACTCTCCCAGCCAGAATCACCACGCGATTCTGTAGGTCTTCCGAGACCCCATACCAAATGCTCTCAACCGCGCCAGCGGTTGAAGCCAAATGAAGAGAGCCCGGTGGCGATTCGCCACCGGGCTCAAATCCGCGGGATTCGGATCGGGGAAACAACATCCCCGTCGGGAGCCTTAGCCCCCCGACCCCCTCGCAGAGTCACCGTGGAACAACGGATCACCTCCTTTCCGAGCGGGGGTCTTCCCAGCCGTCGCGGGTGTGACGACCCGCCGCCGGGCTCTCCACGTCCCCCAGCGCCCTGGGGGACCCATCGCAAGAAGTTTACCACGAGGAATCCGAGTGCAGGTCCCCAATTTTCTGCGGCAAGAGTCGGGCCCGAGCGGCCACGGCCTCGCGTTTTCAGGCCAGCGCGGGCAACGAGTCTCGGTCGTGCTCGACCATCATTTCGATGATCTCGCGGATCGGAGTGAGCGGACGGAACCCGATCTCGGCCTCGAGTCTCGCGACCGACGGAATCCGCCGCTGCATGTCCTCGTAACCTACCGGGTACGCGACCTCGTACGGGACGCGGATGATCTGCGAGTCCGATCCGGTGATCTCGCGAACCAGGATCGCCAGATCGGTGATCGTCATCTCATCGTCGGAGGCGATGTTGTACACCTTGCCGATGCTCCGCGGCGACTCCGCAAGCGCGAGCCAGCACCGCACGACGTCGAACACGCTAGAGAAGCATCGGGACTGTTCGCCGCTGCCGTACACGGTGATCGGTTCGCCGTCGAGGGCCTGCCGGATGAAGCTCGGGACGACCATCCCGTAGTGTCCCATTTGGCGCGGTCCAACCGTGTTGAAGAGTCGGGTGACGGTCACGGGGAGTCGACGCTCATTGTGGTAGGCGAGTGCGAGGAATTCGTCGAGGATCTTCGAAGCCGCGTACCCCCACCGGGACCGCGAGGTCGCCCCGATCGTCAGGTCGCCGTCCTCCTCGAACGGAATCCGATTCGACTTGCCGTAGACCTCACTGGTCGAGGCGAGCATGACGCGGCAACCGTGCTTGACCGCGAGTTCGAGCACGCGTTCCGTCCCCCCGACGTTCGTCTTCAGAGTCTCGAGCGGATACTGGAGGATGCGCCGCACTCCGACCACCGCGGCGAGGTGGTGGACGACCTCCGCCCACTCGATCCGCTCCTCGAGGTGGTGTCCCTCTTCCAGGCGGCCGATCCCGACCGAGAACCGCGGCTCGGATCGGATGGCGGAGAGATTCTCCAGGCGTCCGGTGGACAGGTCGTCGATGACGTGGACCTCTTCGCCAGCCGCGATGAGGGACTCCGCGAGGTGACTTCCGATAAAGCCAGCCCCGCCCGTGATCAGATGGCGCATGACCCTCCTGCCGGTTCGTCGTTCACTCCCGCTTTCCTTTTCGGAGGGATCGGGGAGAATCTTTGCGTCCCCCCGCATCTCGGAGCCGCGGGAACTGCGGGGAAGAGCCACAAACTCCGGTCTGGGAACGGGTTCGGGAGTGACAACGGAGATCCGAAGCCGCCTCGCCGAGGTCACCACCCTCATCGCACGGATTCGCGAAGCGAGCCGCTACGAGGCCGAGAAGCTGCGTCTCGCCGAGCTCGAGGCCCTGATGTCGGAAGAGGGTTTCTGGGAGAGGCCGGAGGACGCTGAGCGGGTCATCCGGGAGCTCAAGCGCGTGAAGGACACGGTCACCTCGATCGAGGAGGTCGAGTCCCGCCTCTCGGATGCGGAGGGATTTCTCACCCTCGGCGAGGAGGAGAACGACACCGCGACCCTCGAAGAGGTCGAGGTGGAGTCGCGCAAGCTCCTGCGGCACGCCGAGAAGCTCGAGCTGCGCACCCTGCTCTCCGGTCGCTACGACGCGGGAAATGCCTTCATCTCGATTCAGTCCGGGGCGGGCGGAACCGACGCCTGCGACTGGGTGACGATGTTGAAGCGCATGTTCCTCCGCTGGACGGAGTCGATGGACTACAAGATCGAGGTGATCGACGAGCTCCCCGGCGAGGAGACCGGGCTGAAGAGTTTCTCCGCTCGCATCGTCGGACCGTACGCCTACGGCTACCTCCGCTCCGAGCATGGGGTGCACCGTCTAGTGCGAGTCTCCCCGTTCGATGCGCAGGGGCGGCGTCAGACTTCGTTCGCGAGTCTCGACGTCTCTCCGGAGGTCGAGGAAGTCGAGATCGAGATCGCCGAGTCCGACCTGCGCATCGATACCTATCGCGCGAGCGGAGCCGGCGGCCAACACGTGAACACGACCGATTCGGCGGTGCGGATCACCCACGTCCCGACCGGGGTCGCGGTGACGTGCCAGAACGAGCGATCGCAGCACGCAAACCGAGCGCAGGCGCTCCGGGTCCTGCAGTCGCGACTGGTCGTTCTCGAGGAACGGAAGCGCGAGGAGGAGCTCGCGAAGATGAGCGGAGCCAAGCGCGAGATCGCCTTCGGCAGTCAGATCCGCTCCTACGTGCTGCACCCCTACAAAATGGTCAAGGATCACCGAACCGATCACGAGAGCGGCAATGTGGAAGCGATCCTCGACGGAGACCTGCAGCCATTCATCGAGTCCTGGCTCCGCCTGAAGGCCCAGACCGCCGGCGCCAATCGCCCCAAGGGGTAGCTGCCGAGCGCAGGAATTCCCAGTGCACATCGAAGCGAGGAAGGATTGAGTCGTGACCGACACCCTCCCCACCGTCGACCCCGCGATCGCCGCGCTGATAGAGCGGGAAGAGGCGCGGCAACGCGGAGAGATCAACTTGATCGCCAGCGAGAACATCGTCAGCCGCGCGGTGCTCGAGGCCCAGGGATCCGTACTGACCAACAAGTACGCTGAGGGATATCCCGGCGCCCGCTACTACGGCGGCTGCGAGGTGGTCGACGAGGTCGAAAACCTGGCAAGGGACCGCGCGAAGGATCTCTTCGGCGCCGAACATGCGAATGTGCAGCCGCATTCCGGCACTCAAGCGAACATCGCAGCGTACGCGGCGCTGCTCAAGCCGGGGGACCGGGTCCTCGCGATGGACCTCGCTCACGGCGGTCACCTCTCGCACGGATCTCGGGTCAGCCTGACCGGGAAGCTCTTCGACTTCCGCCACTACACCGTCTCCGAGCAGGACGAGCGGATCGACCTCGACCGCGTCGCGGACATGGCGCGAGAGTTTCGGCCGAAGCTGATCATCGCCGGCGCCTCCGCGTACCCGCGCGTGATCGACTTCGAGGGATTCGCCGCGGTGGCGAAGGAGGTGAAGGCGCGCTTCCTCGTCGACATGGCCCACATCGCAGGGCTGGTCGCGGCCGGTGAGCACCCGAGTCCGATCCCCCACGCCGACGTTGTGACCTCGACGACTCACAAGACGCTCCGGGGTCCCCGGAGCGGCCTGATCCTCTGCAAGGCGGAGCGCGCGAAGCGGGTCGACTCCGGAGTCTTCCCCGGCGACCAGGGGGGACCGCTCATGCATCAGGTTGCGGCGCGCGCGGTCTGTTTCGCCGAGGCGAAGACGGAGAAGTTCCGCCGCTACGCCCGGCAGATCAAGGAGAACGCGGCGCGCCTCGGCGAAATCTTGGTCGAGGGAGGGGTTCGGCTCGTCACCGGCGGCACCGACAACCACATGGTGCTCGTCGACCTTCGCCCTCTCGGGCTGCAGGGTGATGTCGCCGAGGAGTCGCTCGGTCGCGCCGGGATCGTCGTGAACATGAACATGATCCCCTTCGATCCCGCGCCGCCGCGCCAACCGAGCGGACTGCGCATCGGGACCCCGACCATCACCAGCCGCGGGATGGGACGAGCGGAAGTCGATCGGATCGGGCGCTGGATCGTGGAGATCCTGCGCGACGTCAGGAACGATGGACGGATACGAGCGATCCGGACCGAGGCTCGGGAGATGGCCGAGGCATTCCCAGCCATCATCTAAGCTGGCACGCCCGGGCACCGATGGGGCGCCGCTTGCGGCGTTGCGGGGACGCAGTCACCGGGACCGGGCAGTCGAAACTCTCCGGGGTACTCTCCGTTTCCGTCCGCTCCGGGATGCGGCTCCCGATTCTTC
>JAQBGV010000143.1:0-3387 GCA_032128395.1 Planctomycetota bacterium
ATGATGGGACTGGCTCCCCGAAGGGGCTGCCTGTCCCGAACGCTCGCCCGCTCTTCCACCGCAGCCGGACAGACCGTCTCTCAGCGATCGTGGACAGTCGGGGTACCGGCGGAGGTCCGGGACAGGCATCCCCTGCGGTGAGCCAGTCCCAGCTGGCAACGCTCCCTATTTCTTGAACCGACGGCCCACCCGCTCCAAGAATTGTCGCTCCGGACGGCTCAGGCTCTCTTCCCCCTCGCGGTGCACTTTCTCGAGCAGGGTGTCGAGAATAGCGTCTTCCGCGACGCGCTCCCTCGCGGCGGACTCGGAACGCTGTGCCGCTCTCAGTTCCTTCTTCTCGCGAAGCCAACGCCCGAACCAGCTCTCCCCCGCTTCGTGATCGAGGGCGCGCCTGCGCGCTCCCTCCGCCGAGAACCACACCACGACTCCGATGCCGAGGAGTGCACTCCGTCCCGCTCCGCCGAGCGGCGCGAAGAGAGCGAGCGCCGCGAGCGCGACCGCCGAGAAGCGACTCGCCAGGACGACCTTCCCGAGCGCTTCCAGCTCCCCGACCCGGCGTGAGAGCAGCGCACGGAAGATTCTCCCCCCGTCGAGGGGGAGCGCAGGGAGCAGGTTTAGGAGCAGGAGGTCTTGGTTCGCACCGAAGAAACTGGCGAACAGATCGGGGTCGCGATCGAGAGGGCCCAGGTGGAGCAGCACGCTGTTTCCCTGATCGGTGAGGACGATGTACGGGAACAGCGCCACCGCGAACGCGCAATTCACCGCGGGCCCCGCGAGAGCGATCAGGGCCAGGGTGCGCGGCTCCGGGGGAGCGGGAAACGCGGTGAGACCACCGAGGGGCCAGAGATGCGTGCGGTCGGCGCTCCCACCGAACCTGCGAGCGACGATCCCGTGCCCGAGCTCGTGAAGAATTGCGGCGACGAGGAGACAGGAGAGGTTGTTCGCCGATCGACCGACGGAGGCCTCGGTGATCAGCGCAGTCGCCAAGTCGATCACGATCCAGAGAAGGAAGATCCAGTGGAGCCGGAAAGAGATCCCGAAGAGGCGGATGAAGGGAAAGGAACGGAGCATTTACTCCCCGAACCGAATCCCCTGGGCGAGTGGCAGCTCCCCGCTGTAGTTGATCGTGCAGGTCTGCCGGCGCATGTACGCCTTCCACGAGTCGGATCCGGATTCGCGTCCACCCCCCGTCTCCTTCTCGCCGCCGAACGCTCCGCCGATCTCCGCCCCGCTCGTTCCGATGTTCACGTTCGCGATTCCACAGTCGGAGCCGACGGCGGAGAGGAATCGCTCCGCCTCGGCGACGTCCGCGGTGAAGACTGCGCTCGAGAGACCCTGCGGCACGCCGTTCTGACGCGAGATCGCATCGTCGAAGGAGTCGTAGGGCACGAGGTACAAGATCGGTGCGAAGGTCTCCTCCTGCATCAGGGGGAGATCGCTCTCGGCCTTGACCAGGGTGGGCTCGACGTAGTGCCCGCCCTCGGGCACGCCGGTCGTCCGCCGGCCGCCGCCGTGGATGATCTCTCCACCCTGATCGCGGATCTGCTCGACGGCGCGGAGCATCTCCTCGACGGCTCCTTCGTGGATCAGCGGGCCCATCAGCGTTCCTTCCGCGAGGGGATCGCCGATCTTCACCTGGTCGTACGCGGCGCGGAGTCGGGTGGCGAAATCGTCGAAGATCTCCCTCTCGAGGAAGATCCTCCGGGTCGACGTACAGCGCTGCCCCGCCGTTCCGACCGCTCCGAACAGCACGGCGCGCACCGCGAGGTCGAGGTCCGCTCTCGCGGTGACGACGATCGCATTGTTCCCTCCGAGTTCGAGGAGGGTGCGCCCGAGCCTCTTCCCGACCACCTCGGCGACCCGCTTCCCCATCCGGCACGATCCGGTCGCGCTGACGAGGGGGATGCGCCGATCGGCGAGGAGCATCTCGCCGATCGGGTCCGGATGACCGCAACAGAGCTGGAAGATCGCGGGCGCGCCGTTCGCTCGGAGCACGCGCTCGACGATCCGCTGCACGGCGACCGCGCAGAGGGGGGTCGGCGCCGCAGGCTTCCAGATGACGGTGTCCCCACACACCGCGGCGATCAGCGCGTTCCACGACCAGACCGCGACCGGGAAGTTGAACGCGGTGATGCAGCCGACCACCCCGATCGGGTGCCACTGCTCGTACATCCGGTGTCCGGGGCGCTCGGAGTGCATGGTTAGACCGTAGAGTTGGCGGGAGAGAGACCGACCGCAAAATCTGCGATATCGATCATCTCCTGCACCTCGCCGACCCCCTCGGCGCGGATCTTCCCCATCTCGAGAGTGACGAGCGCGCCGAGCGCCTCGCGCTTCTCTCTGAGCGCCTCTCCCATCTGCCGCACCACCTCGCCGCGCCGCGGTGCGGGCCAACTCCGCCACTCGAGGAACGCCGCCTGGGAGGCCCGAACGATCGATTCGTACTGCTCGGGGGTGGCGAGAGAGACTCGTCCGATCACCGTCCCATCGTGGGGAGACCGGCTCTCGATCCACTCTCCCTCGGGCTCGAGCCAGCGATCGGAGTAGGCCCCCGAGTGGTCGCCGTCGATCCCGAGTTCAGCCAGGAACTTTTGTGTCATAGGTCACTCACCTCGCGCAAAAGACTTCGGGAGGGAGCCCGATCGCTTCGTCACGATCGCTGCCGCCTAGCCCGAATGGGGCACGATAGCGCCCCCCACGAAGGGCGTCGAGCCCGCCGAAAAAGGGTCAGAAAGAGCCAGGATCCCGCGATTGACCTGCTCAGACCCATGGGTAGGATTGGGAGCGGAGTGGGCTAGCCGCGTGTGCATGCTGGAGTATCCCGGCGGATGGGCAAGACCGAGGACCGGGTGCAAAGGACCGGCTCGTGTCTGAAGACGCTGGGGCTGCCCGCGCAAGCTCTCAGTTGGGATAAACACTGACACTATGGAGGGTTACAGAATGCGCAACCGATGTACCGTTACGTTCCCGGCGCTGTTCCTCGCGATCCTGGTCGCGTCGCCGCTGCTCGCCCAGCCGGCGAACGATGAGTGCGCAGGAGCGATCGTCGCACTCACGGGGCTGAACTCGACGGATACCACGCTGGCGACCACCTCGGCCGACATCTACGACGATACGCTGTGTCCCGGGACCTTCCTCGGGGGGATGAATCAGGACGTTTGGTTCTCCTGGACCGCTCCGGCGGCTGGCTTCGTGACCGTCGCCACGTGCGACCCCGCGGGGTTCGATACCGACGTCGTCATGTACGACGGCAGCTGTGGCGCACTCAATCAGGTGGGCTGCGACGGCGACTCCGGTACCGTAGCAGGGTGCCAGGGGTTCGATTCGCTGATGCTCGCCGTCCCCGTGACCAATGCCACGGACTACCTGATTCGGATCGGTGGCTGG
>JAQBGV010000144.1:0-28364 GCA_032128395.1 Planctomycetota bacterium
ACGGTTCTCATCCAGGGAGAGACCGGCACCGGCAAGGACCTCCTCGCCCGCTACATCCACTACCGAAGCCCTCTCGCGGACCACCCCTTCGTGCAGGTCAACTGCTCCGGGCTCCCCCGCGAGTTGATCGAGAGTGAACTCTTCGGACACGAAAAGGGTTCGTTCACCGGAGCGACCCAACGAAAACAAGGCCTCTTCGAGGTCGCGAGCGGCGGCACGATCTTCCTCGACGAAATCGGGGACATGCCGCTCGAGATGCAGACTAAGCTCCTCAATGTGCTCGAGTCGAAGCGCGCGCGCCGCGTCGGTGGTACCCAGGAACGTCCCGTCGACGTGCGGATCATCGCGGCGACCAACCGCAAGCTCGAAGATGCGGTCCGCGACAGAGAATTCCGTTCAGACCTCTACTACCGACTCAAGGTGGTCCACATCGAGCTCCCGGCTCTGCGCGAGCGGCTGGGAGACATCGCACTCCTCATCGAGCACTTCCTGGCGGAATTCCGCCGCAAGTACAAGAAGCCCGACCTCGAGGTCGGGAGCGACGCTCTGCAGGAGTTCACACGATACGACTGGCCCGGAAACATCCGCGAGCTCGCGCACACTCTCGAGCGCGTCGTGCTCGTCTCCGATGGGACCGTCCTGGGTCCTGCGGGCCTCACCCCGAGGTCCGCTCCTCTGGGAAGTCTGGATGGCGCCGCCACCCCCGGGGAGCTCCGCTTCGACTTCGACACCGGGGAGTGCACTCTTCAGGGAGTCGAGAAGCGGCTGATCGAGCAAGCTCTCGAGCACGCTCGCGGGAATGTCTCCGAGGTGGCACGCCTCCTCGGTCTCACCCGTGGGGCCCTCCGTCACCGCATGGAAAAGTGGGGCATCTCCCAGCCCTGATCCTCCCCCTCCGCGTTCCTTCCTTCATCGCCGGTTTTTTCTGGCTACCCTCCGCCAATCGCTTCGCTCAGAATCCCGACATCCGCGCCGCGGCGCTCTTCATCGAGCGTGATAATAGTCACAAACGTCAGTGCATTCCTGGGAACGGCGCTCCTGAGCCAGCCTGGCGGTGGAGAGGGCCAACGGATTCCAAGGACCCTGGGTCGAGCGCGAATCGGCGCCTAGGCGAGTCTTCTAAAGTATTCCATGAATATAGGTTAGAACTCTCTTCCGCTCAGCCCATCCCGATGGCATTCCAGTTGCGATCCTCAGATCGTGCCTCACTCGAGAGGCCCCGAAATAGGACACACCTCAATGGCACGGGCGATCGGGAACCCCCCCGGTCGCCCGAGCTCTTTTCTCTCCTGCCAATCCTTTCCTACCGACGAGCCCCCAACCTGTGGCCTCACCCGGCCAAAGTGATGGCGGGCAACCACCAAGAAGGCCAGAATTCATGGCCGCGGGCCGCCGACGCGATGGCCGTCCCCAGCCGGAATTGAAATTCTTTGAGATTGGCGCCGCGTTCTGTTTCCCTAGGCCTAGAGCGAACTTGCGTTTAGGTCCGTCGGTCCGCGTGCGGCCGGGGCGGCCGGGGAGCTTTGGCCAAGCCTTTGCCTTTCGTATGTTCGAAGTCCACGCCTCTATGAACCTCTGAAACCCTTCTGTGGAGCAGCCCGGTGGCCCGATCCGTGAAGTCCAAGAAGACGAAACCGCACCCGATCGAGGCGGGTCGCCCGGCGAATCGCCTCAATGGAGATCACCCTTCTGCAGACGCGCCTCCCGGAAGGACGCCACTGCGAATCGCTTTTTATAGTCACGACAGCTACGGGCTCGGACACTTGCGACGCAGCCTGCGACTCGCCCAGTCGGTGGTCGACCATCGGATCTCGGCGGAGATGCTCCTCGTGACGGGTTCTCCGCGGGCGCACTTCTACTCCGCGCCGAGCGAGCTCCGGGTCATCTCGGTTCCCTCCGTGACGAAGAATGCGGACGGGCAGTACGTGTCGCGCCAGGAAGGCGCGCCGCTCGAGGAGACGGTCCAGATCCGGAAGAAGCAGATCCGCGAGGCGGTCCTCCAATTTCGTCCCGACCTCTTCGTCGTCGACCACTCCCCGACCGGGCTGCGGGGGGAGCTCCTTCCTCTCCTCGCCGACCTGCATCTCCGCGGTGAGACAGAGATCGCGCTCGGCCTCCGGGATGTGCTCGACGAGCCTGCCCACGTCATCGAAACGTGGCGCCGTGACGGTACCTATCGGCTGATCGAGGATCTGTACCACCACGTGTGGGTATACGGCTGCAAGGAGGTCTTTCCGATCGACCGGCTCTACCGAATTCCCGAGCGGGCGATCCACAAAGTTCAGTACCTCGGATATCTCAACCGGGCCGCGAACGAGCCCGAAGAACCCTCCGTCAACATTGCGCAGGGATTCCCCGATCCTTCCCATCCGCACATCGTTTGCCTGGTCGGGGGTGGCGGGGACGGCTATCCGCTCGCTCGCACGTTTCTGCAGATGCTCGCGATGCGTCCCGATCTCTGGAACGGGACCCTGGTGACAGGGCCCTTCCTTTCTCGGGAGAAACGCAATCGTCTCTCTTCGCGCTACGGTCATCTGAAGAACGTACAGATGATCCGATTCACCTCCCATATCGAAGACCTGGTTCGCTCCGCCAGTCTCCTCGTCTCGATGGGGGGCTACAATGCCGTGATGGAAGCGATGGCATTCCGGAAGCCCGCGGTGATCGTGCCGAGAGTCTTCCCGCGACGTGAGCAGTGGCTCCGCGCCACCGCGTTCGAGCGACTCGGTCTTCTCCGATGCCTCGAACCGGACGATCTCCACCCCGAGTCCCTCGCGGATGCGGCCAAGGAGAGCCTGGCGGAACCACTTCCCCCTGACCTGGAGGGGGCGGGCCTGAGGCTCGACGGCTGCGAGAACTTCGCTCGGGCGGTGGAAGCTGTGTCGGAGCGAAGAACCGAGCGTCGAAAGGTCGAGCAAAATGTTCGGGGAACCCGCCTCCGCGCCTGAGACCGCATCCAACGGCGATGGCCTGTGCGCACCACTCCGCGTCGCGTACATCCTCAAGATGTTCCCGAGGCTCTCGGAGACGTTCATCCTGAACGAGCTCCTCGAGCACGAGCGTCAGGGGGCCAGTGTCTCCGTCTTCAGCCTGATGTATCCCGTGGACGGCCGATTCCACGGACGACTCTCCCAGTTGAAGCTCACCACCGAGTACCTGTCCAAGGGGAATGGCGCGGAGTGGTGGGACAGGATTCGCGCGTACCCTCGCGAGTTCGTGGCGCCGATGTCGCGCTGGGAGGAGTGCGGGGACTTCCTCGATCGCCACGGAATCCAGAGAGGGTTCGAGCTGCTGCTGCGCGCGGTCGTGATCGCCGCCGAGGCGAAGCGTCGCGGGGTGCAGCATTTCCACGCGCACTTCGCGACGGTCGCGTCGCACGTCGCCGCGATGGCGAGCCACTTGAGCGGAATCCCCTTCTCCTTCACCGCACATGCCAAGGACATCTTCCGGACCACGGTACGCCGCGAACTCTTCAAGGAGTTGGTCGACCGGGCCTCCTTCATGATCACCGTCAGCGACTTCAATCGCCGATACATCCTCGAACACACCCCGGGCGTCGACGCCGACAAGGTGATCCGTCTCTACAACGGAATCGACCTGTCGTTCTTCGACCGCGATGCCGGGGTCGCACCGGCCGCGACCGATCGTCCGCACATCATCTCCGTCGGGAGACTGGTGCCGAAGAAGGGATTCGATCATCTGCTCCGAGCGCTGGCGATCTGCCGCGATCGCGGCCTCGACTTCACCGCGAGCATCATCGGAGACGGGGAAGAGCAGGTCGCACTCGAAGCACTCCGGGCGGAGTTGGGGCTCGTCGACCGAGTCGAGTTCACCGGAGCTCTCCCCCAGGAAGAGGTCCGTCGCCGGATGGCGGACGCCTCCCTCCTCGCTCTCGCGTGCGTCGCCGATACCGATGGAAACATGGACGCGCTCCCCACGGTCCTCCTCGAGGCGCTCGCCCTCGACCTCCCCATCGCCTGCACGACCCTGACCGGGCAACCGGAGATCGTGGGTGATGAGGCCGGGTTGATGGCGGAGCCGGCGGATGAGCCCGGGATGGCGAGAGCGATCCTCGAGGTATGGGAGCAGATCCAGGCCGGATCGATCGCTCCCGGGGTCGCCCGGGGGAGAGCCGAACGACTCTTCAGCCTCCAGAAGAACGCGGGCACCTTGAAGAACTACTTCGAGCGGAGCGCCGGAGGTCTGAAGATCCGATGAAGCGTTTCGCATACATCTGTGCCGACCCGGGGATTCCCGTCCCTGGCAGCAAGGGAGCCTCGATCCACGTGGCGAGCGTCTGTCGTGCGCTCGGCCAACTGGGTCTCGGGGGCGAAATCTTCACGGTGCGGCCAGAGGCGGAGATGCTCGAAGGCTGCCCGGTGCGGAGGATCGAGATCCCTGCGCGTCGGAAACGAAAGTCGGTTGAGGATCGCGAGACTCGGCTCTTCCTCGCGAGCTTGAACACCTCCATCGCACCGAGCGAGCACCCGGATTTCGTGTACGAGCGATACACCCTCTGGCACGCCGGTGGACTCGCCCACGCCCGTGATCTCGACGTACCTTTCATCCTCGAAGTGAACAGCCCCCTCCCCGAGGAGGCGAAGAAGTTTCGCGGCCTCGCGAACGAGCCACTCGCCGAAGGGCTCGCTCAGCTCCTCCTGCGGGACGCGGATGGTATCGTCTGCGTCTCCGAAGAAGTGGCTCGGTGGGTCGAGCGCCTGCGCGGACACGATGGCGGGGTCTGGGTGATCCCCAACGGCGTCGATGATGAGCTCTTCTCGCCGAACGGGCGAACGCGTCCCGTCGGACTTCCCGGGGCCGAAATTCCACTCATCGCCTTCGCCGGCTCGTTTCGTCCGTGGCACGGGATCGACGACATGCTGGTCGCCTTCAAGCTACTCTGCGATCAGAGTCGCTCGGCGCCGCACCTCTTGTGCGTCGGCGATGGACCGCTCCGAGGGGAGTTCGAGGAGAAGGCCGCCCGCTGGGGACTCTCCGAACGCGTCCACGTGACGGGTTTCGTCCCCCACCAAGAGGTGCCGGGGTGGCTAAAGGGAGCGGATCTCGCGATCGCCCCGTATCCGCACCTCGAGAATTTCTACTTCTCGCCGCTCAAGCTCTACGAATTCCTCGCGCTCGGCCTACCGATCGTCGCGACCGACGTCGGCCAGATCCGAGACGTGATCCCCAACGGAGAGCGCGGACTCCTCTGCCCTCCGGGTGAACCCGAGTTGCTCGCCCGCGCGATGGCGGGCCTCCTCGACGACCGGGTTCGATCGCGCGCCCTCGGGGACGCGGGGCGCGCCTGGGTTCTCGAACACGCGACCTGGCGACGCCGCGTCGCGGACATCCTGCAGCGGATCGACTCGTTGTGATTCGATTCTTCCGCCAGATTCGACGGCGACTCGCACAGCTCCGCGTGCTCCGGGGTCAGTTCGGAGACCTCGTCGCAAAGGAGCGGAAGCTCCTGTCGCTCGGCGCACTCGCACTCGCGGGCGAAGTGATTTGCCAGTTGCTCGTCCCGATTCCAATGCGATACATCGTCGATGGATTGCTCGTGCCGAGCGGGAAGCTCCGGTTTGTCCCCGAGAGCTTCGCCGAGAGTGCGACTCATTCCGACCAGATGGTGTTCCTCGGCATCGTCTGCGCGGCCGTGCTGATCAACGCGGGGCTGCTCGGCTTCTTCGCATATCTCCGCACGGTCTGGACCGCCACCGCCGGGCAACGTATTGTGATGAAGCTGCGCAAGCAGCTCTATTCCCACATGCACTCGCTCTCTCTGCGCTTCCACCACGGCAACCGACTGGGCGACCTGCTCGTCCGGATCACCGGCGACATTCCGATGCTGCGGGACATCCTCTCCGGAGCCCTGATCGACATGATCGGCCAGCTGTCGATGGTGGCAGTAATGCTCGGGATGCTGGCGTATCTCGATGTTCGTCTCGCTCTGATCTCGGTGACCGTTCTGATCGTGACCAGCCTGCTCTCGGCGATTTTTTCGCGGCGCATCATCAAGGTGGTGAAGAAGCAACGCGAGCAAGAGGGGATCCTCGCCTACAGGGCGACTGAAACTCTCTCCGCGCTGACCTTGGTCAAGTCGCTGGGGCGCGAAGATCAGGTGGTCCGTCAATTTGCCCGCCAGAACCGAAATTCGATGCGAAAGGGCCTCAAGGGAACGCGGCTCCAGGCGAGCCTCGGTCGCTGGGTCGAGCTCGTGTTCGCCGCGGGACTCGCGGTCGTCCTCTTGTTCGGGGTGATCCGCGTACTAGACGGCGGGATGAGCGCAGGAATTCTGATCCAGTTCCTCTCCTACGTGAAGTACCTCAACAAGCCACTGAGACGCGCCGCGCGCGTCGCGGGACAGATCGGCAAGGCTGCGGCTTGCGGTGGCCGGATCATGGAAGTCCTGAACATCGAGCCGGAGGAGGTCGACAGCGAAGCTGCGGTCCCGGCACCTCCCCTCCGGGGCGAGATCGAGTACCGGGGCGTTTCCTTCCACTACGACAGTTCGATCAATCTGTCCGATCGTCCTTCGAGTGAGGACCCCGATGATGATGAAGATGAGGACGATCGATCGATCGAAGTGCCCTTGCCCCACGATGATGCGATCTCGGTCGACTTCTCGATCGGCGGGATGGAGAAGGACGACGAGGACGAGCGGGACGAAGCGGAATCTCGACTCTCGGAGGTCTCCAGCGGAGCCACCGAAGAGGTGGTCTCCGTGCGTCGTCCCGCCCTCGATGGAATCGATTTTCGAATCGAAGCGGGATCGGTGGTCGGATTCGTCGGCCGAAACGGCGCCGGGAAGTCCACGGTGATGAATCTGCTGCTCCGACTGTACGAACCGTCCGAGGGGGAGATCCTCTTCGACGGGACGCCGGCGAAGCAGTTCACCATTCGAAGCCTCCGCGACCAGATCAGCATCGCACTGCAGGGGACGTACCTCTTCGGGAGCACGATCCGAGAGAACCTCCTCTTCAATGCTCCGGACGCAACCGATAACGAGATCGATGCGGCGATCGCCCTCGTCGGTGCCGAATTCCTCGACGAACTCCCCCAGGGGCGGGAGACCGAACTCGCCGAGGGGGGGAGGAATCTCTCCGGCGGACAGCGTCGCAAGCTCGCCCTCACCGGTGCCCTGCTCCGGAAGACTCCGATTCTGGTTCTCGATGAGCCCACCTCATCGATCGACCTCGCATCGCGGGACGACCTACTCACGAGCCTCCCGAAGGCGATCGAAGGGAGGACGACCCTGCTGATCACCCACGATCCCGCCCTCCTGCGCGATGTCGAGCGGGTGATCTACCTCGAGGACGGTCGGATCGTCGCCGATGGCCCCCATGAACGACACCAGGCGACGCTGCCGAGCTACCGCGCACTCTTCCCGCAGACCGCCGAAGGAGAGGGCGCGATCCGATGAAGCCACTGCCGATCCCCCCTCACTCCCTCCCTGGCTTCGAACCGCTGATGAACGGCGAACTGTGGCTCCGGTGGCACTCGGATGGGATCGTGTTCCCGGTCGAGAACATCCGAGCCGCGTGCAAGTACCTCCGATTCAAACCAGACGCCACCTGCCGCATCTTCATCGCCGGTGTCGACCACCACACTGCGGACGAGCCCCCGCAGGGGTACATGCTTCACCTGTACCCCGACGCAGGGCGAGCGGACGTCGCCTACGCGAAGGAGATGTCGAAGCGGCACACCGTCGGTTCGGATGGGCACACCCCGTTCCTCTGCGAGGAGAGCGCGGTAGTTGGAATTCCCTACCCGAACGATCCGGAGATACCCGACCTGCGCCACCTCTACAGCCCCGATCGATTCCGGCGCACGCTCAATGACCTCCTCGACGAGTACCCCGAAGACACCTGGCGGATCCAGCGCAGCCTCACCAAGCTGACGCTCCTCAACTACAAGCCGGGGCGTCGCGCAGTCTATCGGATCAAGGTGAAGTTGCGCCGCCGCGTCGGGGACGAGAAGGTCCGGGTCCGACTCCATGTAAAGGTCGAGAACCCCCGCACCTGCGACCGAAGCTTCGAGAATCTCCAGAAGATCCACGACGCGATCCCGCCGAGTGCACCCTGGCGGGTGCCGAGTCCGCGGGGACAAGCCGAGCGGCGAACCCTGATGGGCGCGGAGTGGGTGGAGGGATCGCCCCTTCGCGACGTCGCCGCGCAGCCGGGCGCAGAGCCGGTGTTCCGTCGGGTCGGCGCCGCACTCGCTTCGTTCCACCGGTTGCCGGTCGAACTCGACCATCTCCTCTCTCCCGTGGAGGAAGGCGATCGGCTCATCCAGCATTCCCGCGATCTCGCAGGACTGCTTCCCGACCGCAAGGAGGAAATTCTCGCGCTCGGCGAGGAGTTGGCGTGCCAGATCTCTCGCCTCTCCCTCTCCCCCTCCGCGCCGGTGCACGGCGACTTCCACGTCGACCAGGTCCTCATCGCCGGCGATCGTCCGGTCATCGTCGACCTCGACCGCTCCGGGCTCGGCTACGCTGCGACCGACCTGGGCTCTTTCATGGCCCACCTCGATGAGCTAGAAATTTCTCCGAAATGCGGCGAGGCATTCCTTCGCGGGTACCAGGAAGAGGCTGGCGCGTCGCTCCCGAGGGAATGGCTCCAGGTCACCCGGGCCGCGGCGATCTTCCGCCGGGCGGGTTTCCCCTTCCGAGAACTTCGAGAGGAGTGGCCCGCCGAGGTCACCGCTCGTCTCGAGGCGACGGCCCGCCAGTTGGACGGACTCGGACGATGAGCCCGCGCTGGACCGACGAACTCATCGAGCCGCTCCGCGCGGCGGGAGAGCAGGGCCGATGGTGTCGTATCGAAGAGGCTCGCGGAGGGGGATGGATCCTCCTCTCCGACCGCGGAACGGGCGATGTCGACTGGTGGCATCTCCCTGAAGCGGGTGGCGCGCTCGTCCCCCTCGACCCCCTCGAGGATCCTCGCCTTCCCGAGTTGCGCCAGACGCTGCTTCGAGCGATTCGGGCCGGGGAGCGGGTGAGTTTGCTCGCGTGGCGGGTCGGGAGTCGCGCGATCTTCAAGATCGACGGGCCGAGCGGCACGAAGATGGTGAAGGTCTACCGAAAGGACCGAGGAGTCCTCGCCCGCTGGGAGATCCTCTCGAAGCGGAGCACTCTTCGGTGGCGCGTCCCCCGGGTGCTCTCTTTCGACTCCGATCGCCTCTCTCTCGAGATCGAGTTCTGCCCTGGAACCTCGCTCAACCGCCGTTGGCTCGCCGGAGAGGGTCTCGCCGCGGATGGCCCGCGGGTGGCGGACCTGCTGCGCTGGCTCGCCGACACCCCACTCCCGGATGGCTTTCCGGTCCACTCCATCGACGACGAGGTGCGGGTGATCGAGGAGCGGGCCCCGGTGTTCGAGCGCACCCTCGCGGTCCCATCGCCTCGAGTCGGTCCGGTGATCACACGGGTGACCGCAGCCCTGCGCGCGCTCCCGCCGGTCGCGCCGGTGCTCTGCCACCGCGATTTCCACGACAAGCAAGTGCTCCTGTCGGGCGAGGGGGGCGCGCTCATCGACCTCGACCTGGCCGCGGCGGGACACCCCGCGCTCGACTTCGGCAACATCCTCGCTCACCTCCAGCTCCGCGCCCTGAAGGGAGCGGAGCTCCCGTGGGCCGAGATCGCAAGGCCGATCGCCGAAGCGGGCCGGTCCGACCGAGGGATCGCCGAGTCACTCCGAGTTTGGACCGCAGCGACACTTCTTCGTCTCACTCTGATCTACGCGCGGCGCTATCGTCGCCCGGGACTCATCGACGCGCTCATCGATTCGACCGAAGCTTCTCTCGAGGGGACTGGGGAATGGCGAGAAATCCTGTAGATAGGTGGCCCTGGACCATGAGAGTCCTGTGGCTGGGGGTGGGGATCAGCGCGCTCGCGGGGTGTGCTTCGACCGGTGGTCCGGCCGGGCGCTGGCAACTGGAAGATCTCATCGCGGGGGCGCACGTCGAGCTCGACGGCGTCCTCGGCGAGGACGGGATCGTCGTCGCAAGGAAAGTCACCTTCGAGAATCCGGGTCCGTATTCCGAGATCAAGGGGACGATCTCCGAGATCGACCTGGAGGCGCTCCGGGTGGTCGTTCCTCCCTTCACCCTCCAGTTCAGCCCCGAGACCGACATCGACGACAACGAGGACGTCGGGGACTCCTACCGCTTCGACGAGCTCCAGGTCGGATGGCGCATCGAAGTGGAAATCGACCGCCTACCGGATGGAACGTTGATCGCGATCGGGGTCGCGGTCGACCGGGTCCCGGATGCCGACAAGATCGGGCTCGTCGAGATCGAGACCAGCATCGAGACCGTCGAGGGAGAGCCGGACGACGACGAACGGATCCTGGTCCTACTAGGGACGCGCTGCGCCGTGGACATCGAGACGCCGATCGAGAGTCAAACCACCTCCGGCCGCCGGCAAGCCCGCCGCGTCGTCAGCAAGGATGACGATCGGGGCGACTCCGAGTTCCGGTTCGACCTCGGTTCGACCCAGCTCTTCGCGGGCGGGGTGCTCCAGAGCGATTGGGAGCGTCGAGAGAATTTTGAGCTCGACGAAACCGTCCACCGTGACATCGCGACCACCGAAGCTCAGATCACCCTCGAACTCGACTGGGTGATCGGCACCGACGTATACGCGTTCCTCAAGGTCTCGTCGCAGCGAGCCGAGGTGATCTACGACGAGGACCGGGATCTCGAGCTGGGAGAGGACACTCGCGTCACCGAAGCGTACGGCTACTGGCAGTACATCCTCGACTACCCGATCGCGGTGCAGGTCGGCCGTCAGCGCTTCGAGGATGCCCGGGAGTGGTACTACGATGCCGAGATCGACGGCGCGCGCATCCTCTGGTTCTCCGGCCCGTTCGAGCTGGAGTACTCGTACAGCGCGTTCCTCAACGACAACAAGACCACGAGCTTCCTCACCGAGGACATCCGAAATCAATTCTTCTCGGCGAGCTACGTCTTCGAGAAGAAGAGCCGGATCACGTTCCACGTGATCGACATCGTCGACAGCCTGACGAGGCAGGGCAACTCGCTGGTCGAATTCTCCCCGTTCTATCTCGGGGTGAGCGCCATCGGCCGGTGGAAAGGTGAGGAGTACGCCGCCCGGTACTGGGGACAGTATTCATACGTCGATGGGGTGATCGGCACTCAGAAGCTCGCCGGGCACGCGATCGATCTCGGAGGTGCTTGGCACTGGCAGAACGCGCCGCTCGCCCCCTACCTCTTCGCGGGGTACGCGTGGGGCTCCGGGGACTCGAGCCCCGGGGGGAGCACCTCGGGGGAGTACCGACAGTCCGGGTACCAGGACAACAACGACAAGCTGTTCGGGGTGGCGAGTTACCGGTACTACGGCGAGCTGTTCCGCCCCGAACTCGCCAACCTGCACGTCTGGACGGGCGGGGTCGGGATACGGCCGGTACAATGGTTGTCGGTGGATCTTGCCCTCCATCAGTATTTCCAGGATGTCGCGTCAGTGGATCTCAGGGAGAGCCGGCTGCGCAGCGCCCCGGACGGCAATGACCCGGACCTCGGCCAGGAAATCGACCTGGTGCTCGGAATCAACAAACTCTGGAAGCATTGGGACCTCGAGCTCGACCTCGGGTACTTCGTCCCCGGAAATGCGTTCGAGACGACGGACGATCCGGCGAGCTGGCTCGCCTTCCAGTTGGAGTTCAACTTCTGATGCCTCGTTCACTCCCGATCATCGGACTCAGACTAGGGATCTGCCTCTGCCTCGCGCTCTCGGGGTGCGGCAACCGGTTCAACCCTTCGAGCCCTTTCATCCCCACCTCCGTGGTCCCTCCCGCCGGGAGCCCGCTCGTCCTCGGGATCAGTGACCTGGTCGCGGGGGACGGCATGATCCGAGTCGGGTGGAGGCCGGCGGACAACGGCGTGACCGCCCCCGAGTTCATCCGCTACCGCGTCTACCTCGCGAACGGTCCCGGCGACCAGGACTTCGCGACTCCGAACGTCACCACCGTACCCGGGGTGACATTCACCGAGATCACCGGGCTTCCGAACGGGATCCCGGTCTTCGTCGTGGTGCGGTCGGTGGATCCCGCCGGGACCGAAGACCAGAACACCATCGAGTGGGTGGCGACGCCGAACCCGGTTCGGTACGTCCGCGTGGGCGCACCCGCGGGGGGCGCGAACGGACTCACGCCTCAAACCCCGTTCCCATCCCTCGGGCAGGCGGTCAACTTCGCGATTCCACTCCAGGGTGTGAACTTCTGGCTCGCCGAGGGTCTCTATTTCCCCGAGAACGTCTTCCTCTTCCCCGCGATGTCCGCCTTCGGTGGGTTCACCGCCGACTTTGCACTCGCAGGACGCGACCCCGAGCGGCATGTGACTCAGTTCGCGACCAATGTGACGAGCGCCAACAGTGTCGTGGAGATGACCGCCGCCACCGCAGTCCCTGCCCCCGCCGGAGGTCTGATCGCGATCGACGGCCTCAGCCTGGTGGGGAACGGAGTCGTTCCGAACGGCGTGTTCGTCGAGGATGCGTTCTTCCGCATCTCTCGTTGTCAGATCTTCGACATCCCAGGCAAGGGGATCGAGCTGAGGTCCGACGCCGGGAATGACATCACCGTCGAGGGATCGATTCGCGAGTGCATCATCGAGGATGTCATGGGAGAGGGGGTGTTCCTCGACGGGATCCCCGACGTCGTCATCGACAACAATCAGATCCGATCGACCGGGAACGAGGGGATCGAGTCGCAGTGGATTCGCGCCAGCGCCGCAGCGGATGCCCGGATCGACATCACGAGAAATGTCATCCAGGGCTGCGGAGACGAGGGGATCGACCTCGATTTCGCCGAGGCGAATTTCCTCGACCCGACGGCGAGTCAAGGAGCCCGTGTCCGAGCCTTCGTCCGGAACAACCGAGTGGAGCGGTGCAAGTTGCAGGGGATCCTCTTCGACATCGACCATCAGAATTCCGATGGGATCGACATCCGCGTGCGGTGCGAGGACAACGAAGTCCGGGCGTGCGGTCTGGACGGGATCCTGATCAACGCGGATGCGATGAGCTCCTTTCGCGTCGCACGGAATTCGGTCGTCGGCAATGGCGGCGCGGGGATCTTCATGAGCGGTACGCAGGATGGCCCTTGGGTGCGCCTGCTCCACAACCGAATCATGGGGAACGGAGCGGGGATCCACGCGGAGGGATCGGTGACCGCCGAGGTGCGACACCAGCTCCTGCGGGGGAACCGCGGCCCGGCGGTCCACATCGACCGCGCGACCATCGATGTCGTCGACTCGATCCTGATGGGGAATGCGGTCGCCTCCACCCTCTCTGGCCTCAGGCACTCGATCCTGTTCGCCGAGCCCACCCCGTCGATCGTGGGAGAAGGGGTCGTCTTCGCCAACCCGGGACTCGAGAACCACCCGGATTTCCTCCGCGTCGCCTCCGCCCCCGGGAACGGCACCACCGTGCCGCTGTCCGGAACCTCGGGGTGGCAGATCGGGGACGCGGTCGAGATTCGCGACGACGGTGTCCGGCGCACCGTGATCGGAGTCGGGCCGACGTCGATCACCATCGATCCGCCCGTTTCCGTCTCCCCCGGGGACCTCGTCTCCGCGTGGGGGAACGCCGTCTCGGTCTTCGAGTTCGAAGGACTCCTCGCGGGGAGCCTGGCGATCAACGCCGGAGATCCCCTGGAATCCGACCGCGACGGCACGCGGGCCGATCTGGGCC
Source organism: Planctomycetota bacterium (assembly GCA_032128395.1). GTDB lineage: Bacteria > Planctomycetota > UBA8108 > UBA1146 > UBA1146 > JAQBGV01. The sequence goes on from JAQBGV010000144.1 coordinate 13,697, forward strand.
CGATCGGCGGCGATACACCGGGCAACGTCGGGATCGACCCCGCGATCCCCCTCGAGTCCGCCGCACTCGAACTGACCGGGATCGATCCTCCTCCGTCGGAGCTTCAGCTCGGCTCGACGTGGACGCTCGCGTTCAACCGCGTGGTCGTCGATGAAATTGCCGATCACATCCGGATCGAACGGGGCGGGGTGGACATCACCAGCTCGGCGGTCTTCACGGTCCTCGACAGCGCGATCGAGATCGATCTCACGTCGGTATCCTTCTCCCCCGGTGAGACCGTTCGACTCGAGATGATCCCAGGCGAGTTCTTCTTCGGAACCGTCGGCGGCCCCGCGACCACCATCGGTTCCCAAGAGACGGATCCCGGCCGCGTGGCTCCTCCCGACGTCATTCACGATCAGCAGACCATGGACGTGTTCCTCCTCCAGCCCGCCCACGTGCGGTTCGAGCAGCGGATCGGGGCGAGCGTTGCGGATAGCGACCAAGGTGGCCCCGACACCAACGGGACGATCGCGACCGCCCAGCTGCTCCCCGCCGCACCGCTCCTCCTCGACGGAACGATCGGGTTTCCCGGCGACACCGATGTCTACCGAGTCGACCTGGCCGCAGGAGAACGCATCCGCGCAGAGCTGTTCGTCGGGCAGATCGAGTCTCCGTTGATCGCCGGACTCGAACTGATCGCGGGCGATGGGACGACGGTGCTCCAGAGCGTCGCGGCGGGGCCCCCCATCTTCCCCGACCCGGTCCTCCCCACCTACACCGCCCCGAGCGCGCAGACGGTCTACCTCCGGGTGCAGAGCGCGTACGGTCAGATCCCGCTCCCGGCCCCCGGCCAAGCCCCGATCGGGGCGTATCAGTTGGTGGTGCGGTAGGAGCGGTCGCGCAGCGCGAGATGTTCCCCCACGCTCTGCTCCTCGTGCCGCAGCGCCGAAACTGACTCCGAACAGCAGTGCTCGCCCCCCCGAAACGCTGTACCGACGCCCCCATCCCGCTAACATGGCGCGTTGCGCGCCCCCCGACCTCATCCGGCCGGGGGGCCATCTTCCGCCTCGGGTCGGACGCCCCGAGGTCGTCCCCATCGCCGAGGAGGAGACGGTCCCGATGGCCTCGGCAGCGCCTCCGTCGACCTCCGATTCCATCTTCTGCGACACGTGGTGCGTGGGGGGTTCGCTGCGTCCACTCTCCGCGGTCTTCGACACCATCGATCGACCGTGCACGATCGTCGACGATGGAGGCGCCCCCGTCGTCGTCGATGGAGGCCGCCTCGAGTCGAGCCCCTCCCCCGGTGCCCGCCCCGTCCGGGCGTTCCTTCCCTCGACGCCACCCCAGAGCCTCGGCGACCCATCGTTTCTGCGCGACCATGGGGTCGACCTCACCTACGTCGGCGGGGCGATGGCGAACGGCATCGCATCGGTCGAGTTGGTGACCGCCCTCGCGCGCGCGCGGCTGCTCGGGTTCTTCGGGGCAGCGGGGTTGACGGTCGACGCGGTCGAACAGGCGCTCGATCGGCTCGCGTCTCTCGGTGACCTCCCCTACGGGGTCAACTTGATCCACACTCCGAACGAACCCCGCGTCGAACGCGACCTCGTCGAACTCGTGCTGCGGCGCGGGATCCAGGTCGGCGAGGCGTCTGCGTACCTCGATCTCACGCCATCGATCGTGCGCTTTCGCGTCGCAGGAATTCATCGCGGTCCGGATGGGGAACCGGTCGCGGCACGGCGATTGATGGCCAAGGTCTCGCGCCGTGAAGTCGCGCTCCGTTTCCTCTCTCCTCCCCCGGAGGAGCTCCTCGGGTCGCTCCTGCGCGAGGGCTCGATCACCGCCGAGGAACGCGACCTCGCGCGTCGGCTCCCGATGTGCGACGACCTGACCGCAGAGGCGGACTCCGGCGGACACACCGACAACCGACCGCTGGTGACCCTGCTCCCGTCGTTGATCGCACTCCGCGACTCGGTCGCCCGCGAGAGGGCGTACGCGGCCCCCCCGCGGGTTGGGGTCGCCGGAGGAATCTCGACGCCGTGGTCGGTGCACGCCGCATTCTCTCTCGGCGCCGCGTACGTCCTCGTCGGTTCGGTGCACCAGTCGTGCGTCGAGGCGGGGACGTCCGACGCGGTGCGCGAGCTCCTCGCGGGCGCGGAGTCCACCGACGTCGCGATGGCTCCCGCCGCGGACATGTTCGAACTCGGGGTGGAGCTCCAAGTGCTGCGGCGCGGGACGATGTTCCCGATGCGTGCCCGCCAGCTGTATGAGCTCTACCGCGCGTACTCCTCCTGGGAAGAGATCCCCGCCGCCGAACGGGCGAAGGTCGAGAGCACCCACTTCCGCGCCAGCTTCGATGAAGTGTGGGCGCGGACTCGCGCGTTCTTCGAAGAGCGCGACCCCGACCAGGTCGTGCGAGCCGAGTCCGACCCGAAGCACCGACTCGCACTGGTGTTCCGCTGGTACCTCGGCCTCTCCTCCGCGTGGGCGAACCGCGGCGAAGCCGATCGGCGCCTCGACTATCAAATTTGGTGTGGCCCGGCGATGGGTGCCTTCAACGAATGGGTGCGTGGCAGCGCGCTCGAACCCACCAGCGGGCGATGTGTCGTAGACGTCGCCCGCGCACTGATGGATGGCGCCGCGCAGGTCGCGCGAGCCGAGATGCTCCGCCGCTTCGGCGTGACCCTCCCCCCCGGGATCCCGGACCTCCGCCCCCGACTTCGCACCGCCCGACCACCGCTCCCCGCAAGGACCTCCGCATGAGCAGCACTCCACCACCGATCGATTCGTCGAAGCCAGGGTCGCGGACGCCGATCGCCGTGGTCGGGATCGGCTGCCTCTTCCCGGGAGCTCCCGACACCGGTGCGTTCTGGGCGACCTTGCGCGATGGCATCGACCAGATTCGCGAAGTGCCCTCGACCCACTGGAACTCCGCGGAGCTCTTCGACGCGGACCCGTCCTCCCCCGACCGCACGTACGGGCGGGCCGGCGGATTTCTCGACCCGGTCGACCTCCGTCCGCTCGAGCTGGGGATCGCGCCGCGCGACCTCGAAGCGACCGACACCGCGCAGCTGCTCGGACTGCTCGCCGCGCGGGAGGCGCTCCGCGATGCATCGCTGCTCGACCGCGACCAGGCGACGAAGCGGCGGGTGAGCGTGGTTCTCGGTGTCACCGGTGCGCTCGAACTGGTCATTCCGCTCGGAGCTCGCCTCGGGCATCCGATCTGGTGGCGAGCGCTGGCCGCGGCGGGCATCGACCGCACGACCGCGGGCGAAGTGGTGCGGCGTATCTCCGATGGCTACACCCGCTGGCAGGAGAACTCGTTCCCCGGCCTCCTCGGCAATGTGGTCGCGGGGCGGATCGCGAATCGACTCGATCTCGGCGGCACGAACTGCGTCGTCGACGCCGCGTGCGCGAGCTCTCTCGGGGCGGTCCACCTCGCGGTGATGGAACTCGAGAGTGGCCGCACCGACGCCGTGGTCTCGGGCGGGGTCGACACCTTCAACGACATTTTCATGTACGCGTGTTTCTCGAAGACCCCGGCGCTCTCCCCTTCCGGTCACGCCCGCCCGTTCGATCGCGACGGCGACGGAACCACCCTCGGCGAGGGGATCGGCATGTTGGTCCTCAAGCGCCTGGCGGATGCCGAGCGTGACGGGGACAAGATCTACGCGAAGATCCTGGGGGTCGGGAGTTCTTCCGACGGACGTGGGACCGCGATCTATGCGCCGAGCGCCGAGGGGCAGGTCCGGTGCCTCGAGTCGGCGTACCGCGAGGCGGGGGTCACGCCCGACACGATCGGCCTGGTCGAGGCCCACGGCACCGGCACCGCGGTCGGCGATGCGACGGAGGTCCGCGCGCTCACCGAGGTGTTTCGTCGCCACCGTGCCGAGGGCGCCTGGTGCCAACTCGGTTCCGTCAAATCGCAGATCGGACACGCCAAGGCCGCGGCGGGTGCGGCGGGTTTGATCAAGGCGGTGCTCGCCCTGCACATGAAAGTGCTCCCGCCGACGATCAAGGTGGAACACCCGCTCGAAGAGCTCGCTCCGGGGGCGAGCCCGTTCGAGCTCGCCTCGCGCGCTCGACCGTGGATCCGGCGCGGATCGACTCCGCGGCGAGCCGGGGTGAGTGCCTTCGGCTTCGGCGGGAGCAACTTCCACGCGGTCCTCGAAGAGGCTTCGGAAGAGCGGGTGGAGATCGACTTCGAGGGTGCGCCACTGCTGCTCTCGTTCTCCGCCGAGGGGGGGGAGGGACTCGACTCCGCGATCGCCGGTGCGGAACGGTGGTCCGCGAGCGCCGATCTCCGAACGGCTCGCGCCCACGCCGCGCGCCTGCGCGATATTTTCGATCCGAGCGCGCGCGACCGATTGCTGCTGGTGGCCTCGATCGAAGAGCTCGGTGCCCGCATCGCCCGCGCGCGCGCTGAGCTCGCCTCTCGTCCCGCGGAGAGTTGGTCCCTCCCCGAAGGGATCCATCGGGGGATCGGGAGCCCGCCGGGTACTCTGGCGTTTCTCTTTCCGGGACAGGGGAGTCAACGGGTCGGCATGCTGCGGGATCTCGCGTGCCGCACCCCAGAATTGCGTGCGGCGCTCGAGGAGGCGGAGGCGGTCTACTGGCTCGATGAGTCCGACCCGATCCCGCTCGCCGCTCGTATCTATCCCTCGGATCCCTTCGAGACCGCCCGCGCGCAGCGGCAGGATGAGGCGCTCCGCAACACGCGCACCGCGCAACCGGCGATCGGGGCGGCGAGTCTCGGCGCCCTGCGACTCCTCGCCCGATTCAACGTCCGCCCCGAGGCGGTCGCCGGCCACAGTTTCGGAGAGCTGACCGCACTCCACGCCGCAGGCCGGATCCGTGCGGAGGACCTGCACCAGCTCGCGAATTTCCGGGGTCGATTGATGTCCGAGGCGAGTGCCGACGCGGCGGGCGCGATGGCCGCGATCGACCTTCCTCTCGCAGATCTGGACCGCCTGCTGGCCGAGGAACGGTTCGACCTAGTGGTCGCGAACCGCAATGCACCGCGACAGGGGGTGCTCTCCGGACGGTCGGAAGAGATCGCACGAGCCCTCGCCGCCTGCGAGCGTCGTGGGGTGCGCACGACTCGGCTGCCAGTTTCGGCGGCATTCCACAGCCCGCTGGTGGCGGGGGCGCGGGAGCCGTTCCGCGAGGTACTGCGCAAGGTTCGGTTCGAACCGGGGCAGATCCCGATCTACGCCAACACCACCGGCGAACGCTATCCGGGGAACGCGGAGTCGGCCAAGGAGCTCCTCGCCGGGCAACTCGCCCACCCGGTCCACTTCCTCGACTCGATCGAGGCGATGCTCGCGGACGGTGTCGCCACCTTCCTCGAGGTCGGACCCGGCGCTCTGCTCACCGGACTCGTCCGAACGATCGCCGGGGAGCGCGCGGCCGCCATCGCAGTCGATGCATCGGCAGGGCGGCGAGACGGGATGTTCGACCTCGCGCAGGGGTTGGCGCAGCTCGCGTCGCGCGGGCACGCGGTCGATCTCCGCGGGTGGGACGGCGGGGTGGACTCCTGCCCCTTCCCCCCCGAGAAGAGGGGTCCGTCGATCCTGGTCAGCGGCGCGAATCTGAAACCGGGGGAGACCGTGCCGCTCACGGAAGTGCCTGCGGTCGCTGCTCCACCGGGGATCGAGTGGACGCAGGAGCGCCGCGCGCCACTCGCGCCGGTGCCGGCACCGGTGGCGCTGACACCTGTCGTGCCGGAGCCAGTGCAGCCGCCAGCGTTCACCGTGTCGACCCCGCCGGCTTCGGATCACGATGCGATCCAGCGGGAGACGCTCGCCGCGATCTGCGCGCTCGGGGAAGAGGCGGAGCGGATTCACGAGGGGTTCCTGGCGAGTCAGCGGGAGATCGCGGCGGCGCTCGAGGCATCGATGTCGGCCCCGGCCCCGGCCTCGGTGCGATCCACCGTGCCGTTTTCTGATCCGCTTTCGACTCCTGTTTTCAGCGCGGCCGCGATCCGCGACAGACCCGTCGAAGATGGGACCGACACCGCTGTGCGGAGCCAGTCCCCACTCGTCGCTCGGCTCGTTCGGATCGTCGCGGATCGGACTGGGTATCCCGCCGAGGCGATCGATCCCTCGATGGATCTGGAGGCGGATCTCGGCATCGATTCGATCAAGCGAGTCGAGATCCTCTCGGCGCTCAGGACCGAGACTCCGGAACTCCCGTCGCCGCCGCCAGAGCTGCTCGGCACACTGCGCACGCTTTGCGAGATCGCAGGGTGGTTCGAGCAGGAGACGGCGGCAGCACCCGCCGCGACTCCCCCCGCCGGAGGCGCGACCTCCCGCCCCACCCTGATCCCGGCCCTCATCCAGATCGTGGCGGATCGCACCGGCTACCCCGTCGATGCGATCGACCCCGCGATGGACCTCGAATCGGACCTCGGCATCGATTCGATCAAACGAGTCGAGATCCTCTCGGCGCTGCGCACGGAGCATCCGGAGCTTCCATCGCCACCTCCGGAGCTCCTCGGAACCTTGCGCACGCTGGCGGAGATCGCGGGCTGGTTCGATCCGCAGCCGGCGAGTGAAAGTCATTCCGTTCCGGTGTTCGCTGACGCAGTCACGGTTCCTCCCGCCTCCGCCACGACGGCTGGGCTGGTCCCGATCCTCGTCTCGATCGTGGCGGATCGCACCGGCTATCCCGTGGATGCGATCGACCCGACGATGGACCTCGAGTCCGACCTCGGGATCGATTCGATCAAGCGGGTGGAGATCCTCTCGGTGCTCCGCACCGAGCGCCCAGAGCTGCCGTCACCACCACCGGAGCTGCTGGGGGGTTTGCGGACGCTCGTGGAGATCGCGGATTGGTTCGCTGGGGGGAGTGGTTCCGCTGCCCCCTCCGCTGCCGCCGCCGTCTCCACCCCCGCCGCCGCTCCCGCTGCCCCCCCCGTCTCCACTCTCGATGCGAACGTGACCACAGCTCATCCCGAACACTCGCTCCGCCGTCGCATCGTCGGCGTGCGAATCGACCCGCACCTCACCACCGGTGCACTTCCGCTGCCCCTGCCCGGCGCGGCTTGGGTCGCGGGCGGCGCCGGAGACCCGCTCCCCGCTGCACTCGCCTCGCGCCTCCGGGCTCTCGGTGTTCCCGCCGAGACCGTTTCGATCGATGCCACTCTTCCTCGTCATGACACCGTGCGACTCCTCGTACTCGTGCCGCCTCCCGGCTCCGGGCTCGACGGAGTGCTCACGGCGTTCGCTCGACTGCAGGACGCAGCCGCCGGTCTGCGCCAGGGCGGCGAGAACGGAGGTGCTCAGGTCGTGACCGTCTCTCGCCTCGACGGTGCGTTCGGCCTCCGCGACATCCCCGCGGGTTCCGATCTGCTCCCGAGTGCGCTCTCCGGACTCGCAAAGACGGTCCCGTGGGAGTGGAGCGGCGTCGAGGGACGTGCCGTCGACTTCGACCCTGCCCTCGCAGACCACCCGAGCGCGCTCGAAAGACTGGCGGCGGCAGTGCTGACCGATGGCCCCGCCGAGATCGGCATTCGGGGGGAGGGGACGGTGATCCTCGAGGAACGCGACGCCCCCTACTCGACTCTTGCCACCACCGAGGTCCCCGTCGGCCGGGGTGAGCTCGTCCTGATCACCGGGGGGCGCGCGCGGGGTCACGGCGGAGTGCGCCATCGCACTCGCGAGGGGGACGCAGGCGACCTGTCTCCTCCTCGGGCGGTCGCCGCTCCCCGATCCGGAGCCTGCGTGGTCGATCGCGTGCCCCGACGAGACCGCGCTGAAGCGCGCACTCTTCCAGCGGCAACCGAGCCTCCCTCCGCGGGAGATCGGCGCGCGGGTCGCGCACCTCCTCGCCGGCCGAGAGATGCGACGCACGCTGGATGAGATCGAACGCGCCGGGGGACGTGCGATCTACCGCGCAGTCGATGTCCGTGACCGCGTGGCGGTCGCCGCTGCGATCGCGTCCGCGCGCGCCGAATCGGGGCCGGTGCGGGCGTGGATCCACGGCGCCGGGGTGATCGAGGACCGAACCATCGAGGAGAAGCGACCGGAGAGCTTCGAGCGAGTCGTCCGCACGAAGTTCGACGGCGCCGAGACGATCGCTCAGCTGCTCCCCCCCGACGAGGTCCGGGGGATCGTCCTCTTCTCGAGTTCGACCGCGCGCTATGGCCGGAAGGGGCAGGTGGACTACGCGGTCGCCAACGAGGCGCTGAATCGCCTCGCCCGCCGCGAAGCGCTGCTCCGACCGAATTGCCGAGTCGTCGCGATCGGCTGGGGCCCGTGGGATGGAGGGATGGTGACCCCGTCCCTCGCGAAGTTGTTCGCGACCGAAGGGGTCGGTCTGGTCGGCCTCGAGGCGGGGAGCGCCGCCTGTCTCCGCGAACTCGCCGCACCTCCCGGCGCGCCGGCGTGGGTCACCGTGCTCGGCTCTTCCCCGCGAGAGATCGTTCCCCCCCGCGCCGAGCGCGACCGGACCGCCTCACCTCTGGTGGTGCCGCCGGCCGGCCGAGCACCATCGACACCGGAGCTCGAGGCGGTCGATGGAGCCGCGCGACCGGAGCGACGCGGTGCGGATGCGCCGCGCCCCCTCGAGACCGCGCTGCGTCTCGACCTCGACCCGGAACAGATGCCGGTGCTCCGCGACCACGTGATCGACGGTCGCGCGGTGCTCCCGTTCGCGCTGATGCTCGAGTGGGCCGCGGAAGCGGCGCTGCATCGTCACCCCGGACTCCAACTCGCCGCGCTCGAGGAGTGGCGTGTCCTCAAGGGCGCGGTGCTCCCCGTCGCGGGGACCCTTCCCCTCGACGTTCGCATCGCTCCGGGTGAAACCGACGGCGATCGCCTCCGGGTCGCCGTCGAGTTGGTCGGGACTCACGAGGGGAACGCGGTGCTCCACGCACGAGGAACGGCGCTGCTCGCCCCGTGGTCATCTCCTCCGCCGGAGCCGAGCGTCCGTATCGATCTCGATCCCGATCCGCGCTCGCCACGCGACGCCTACGACCACGATCTGTTCCACGGACCGAGTCTTCGGACCGTGCGGCAACTCCTCGGCTGTGGGGAACAGGGGATCGCCGCTCTGTGCGATCCGGCCCCCCCCCCCGGCGACTGGCTGAACGCGCCGCGCCGGGGTCGGTGGGTCATCGACCCGCTCTTGATCGACGCCGGGTTCCAACTGCTGATCCTCTGGTCCACTCGCATCGTCGGCGCCCCCTGCCTCCCCTGCTACGCCGAGCGCATCGAGCGCTACGGCGGTGCGGAAATCACCGGCCCCGTGACGATCCAGGCGCGAATCTCCGATCGCGGCGACCACGGAGCGCGCGCGGACATCGAGGTCCTCGGCGCGGACGGGGACCTGATCCTGCGGACCATCGGGGCCGAGTGCGTCATCGATTCGTCCCTCGCGCGCGCATTCCGCGCCCGGCGTCTCGGGAGTCGACGGTGAACGAGCGGCCGGTAGGGCAGTGGTCGAGCCCGGCTCCCCAGTCCAGGGGGTTCTCCCCGATCGCGATCGTCGGCATCGGCGGACTCTACCCCGGCGCACCCGGGCTCGATGGACTCTGGCGGACGGTTCGCGACGGGATCGACACCAGCCGTGTCGTTCCCGCCGGCCGCTGGCCGGTCGACTCGGCACTCGTCGCCGGAGGAATGGAGCCGGAGGCGGACCGCGTTCGATCGACGCGCGCCTGCTTCCTCGATCGCATCCCGCTCGAACAGATCGGCGGCCGTCTCGATCCCGAACTGGTCGCACGTCTCGACCCATCGGTGCAGGTCGCCCTGGTCGCCGGCATCGCAGCGTGGGAGTCGGGGCGCACCGACGGAATCGATCTCACCCGCGTCGCGGTGATCCTCGGACACCTGGTGCTCCCGACCGACGGCGCGAGCGCGGCGGGAGCGGCGATCCTCGGCGACACGATCGCAGAGACGATCCTCGGACCCCAGGGGCCCGACCCTGACCGCCGCCCCCCCGGCATCCCTTCCGGCGATCCGCGAAACGCACTCGGCGCGGGACTCCCCGCCGCAGCACTCGCGCGCGCACTCTCACTCGGGGGCGGCAGCGCGACCCTCGACGCGGCGTGCGCCTCGAGCCTGTACGCGATCGCCCAGGCGTGTGCGGACCTCGCCGAGGGGAGGATCGACGCCGCGCTCGCCGGCGGGGTCTCTCGCCCCGATGCGCTCTACACGCAGATGGGTTTTTCGCAGCTCCGCGCGCTCAGCCCTGACGGCCGGTGCCACCCCTTCGATGCCCGCGGCAACGGGCTCGTCGTCGGCGAGGGCGCGGGGGTGTTCCTGCTGCGCCGCCTCGCAGATGCGGAGCGTGCGGGAGATCGGATCATCGGGGTGATCCGCGGCGTCGGGCTCTCGAACGACCTCGCCGGCAGCCTGCTCGCACCGGAGACCGCGGGGCAGCTGCGCGCGCTCCGCGCCGCGTACGACGGGGCGGGATGGCACCCGAGCGAGGTCGATCTGATCGAGTGCCACGCGACCGGTACGCCGGTCGGCGACGCGACCGAGTTCGGGAGCCTTCGCGAGCTCTGGGGCGAGGACGGATGGGGATGGGGGCAGTGCGCCCTCGGATCGATCAAGGCGAACATCGGACACCTGTTGACCGCGGCGGGCGCCGCGAGTCTGACCCGCGCGCTGCTCGCGATCGAGCACCAGGAGATCCCCCCCACCGCGAACTTCACGAGCCCTGCCGCCCGCATCGAACCGGATCGGTCCCCCTTCCGCTTCCCGACCGTCGCGCGCCCGTGGCCCCGGCGCGATCGCGACACTCCGCGGCGCGCCGCGATCAGCGCGTTCGGCTTCGGGGGGATCAACGCGCACCTGCTCATCGAAGAATCGGTGGAGGTCGCCCATCGGTCCGTCTCGCTCCACCGGGAACCGGCCATCGAGGTGCGTTCCAACGAACCGGTGGCGATCGTCGGCACCGCGTCCCGACTCGGACCGTGGCAGGATGGAGCGTGCATGGCGCGACTCCTCGGGGACGATGCACCGCTCCCCGCGCCGGGTCCGCCGCGATGGTTCGGGGTCGAGCGGAGCGATTGGTTCCGTCGGGGTGAGGAGCGGGCGGTCACTCCTCGCGCGCGACGGGTCGGCACGGTCGCGATCCCTCCCGATCGGTTCCGCATCGCCCCCAGCGAGCTCGCCGATTGCCTGCCTCAGCAACTCCTGCTGCTCGAGACCGCGCGGCGGGCGATCGCGAGTGCGGGGCTCGATCCTCGCCCTGATCTCGGCGAGCGCGCCGCGGTCCTGGTCGGGATCGCCCTCGACCTCGCGTCGACCCGATTCCACCTGCGCTGGCTCGCACCGGTGTGGGTCGAGCGCTGGGAGGCGGAACTCGGCGTCGAGCTCACCCCCGAGACCCGCGCTCGGTACGTCGAGGAGCTCCGCGCGGCGATCACCGAACCGCTCTCCGCCGCGCGGGTGATGGGCTCGCTCGGCAGCATCGTCGCGAGCCGCGCCGCGCGTGAGTTTCGCGCGGGGGGGCCGTCGCACACGTACTCGAGCGATGAGACCTCCGGATTTCGCGCCCTCGAGCGCGCGGTGCGGGGGCTCCAGCGCGGAGAACTCGACCTCGCACTGGTCGGCGCGGTCGACCTTGGAGGCGATGCCCGATCGGAGCTCTCTCGGGCGCGGATCGTGTCGACTGCGCCCGATGGGATCGCCCACCCCTTCTCCACTCTCGGCGCGGGACCGGTGCTCGTCGAGGGGGCGGTGGCGCTCGTGCTCGAGCGCCTCTCCGATGCCACGCGCGCCGGGCGTCGAGTTCTCGCGGTCATCGAGGGACTGGGGTGCGCGAGCGGCGGTGGAGTGGTCCCGCCGCGCCCCAGCCGCGCCGCGTGGGGGCGGTCGATCGAGCGCGCGCTCTCCGATGCGCGGATCGATGGAGACCGCATCGGCTTGGTCATCACCGGAACGAGCGGAGCCCCCGAGGAGGATGCCGCCGAGGCAGGGGCGTGGATCGGCGCGCGGATCGGACGACCCGGTCGTCCTGCTTCGCTCGCCAGCCCCGCCGAGCGCGTCGGTCACGCCGGCGCCGCGTCGAGCCTCGTCTCGGTGCTCGCGGCGACCGCTGCACTCGACCACCGCACGCTCCCCGCTCTCCCCGGTGGAGGTCGTCCGCGCGATGGGGCCGAGCGAGAGCTCGCGCGCCGATTCCGTCGCAGCGACGTGCCGGAACCGTGGCTGAACGACCGCCGGGACGGACCTCGAAGAGTGCTCGCGGGGGCGGGTGGGATCGATGGCAACGTCGCCCACGTGGTGCTCCGCGAGGGCGAGTGGGCCTCGGCTCGCCTCGAAGTCGCATCGCCGCTCCGGGGCGTCGAGGGTAGACCTGGGCTGTTCGTCGTCGAGGGGGCGAGCGACGCCGCGCTGCTACGCGGGCTCGATGAACTGATGACGCTAGTGCCGCGGGGGGATGACGCTCCTCTCACGACCCTCGCGCGCCGATGGCTCGGAGCACGCCCCCTCGACCGCGGTCGCCCGCGCGCGCTCGCGCTGGTCGCGCGCACAGCGGGGGATCTGCGCGGTCGCGTCGAGGAGGCCCGGGCCGCTCTCGTCGGCAAGATTCCGATCGCTGACGTGGAGCGCTCCATCCGGGATGGCGCGACGATCTTCGCCTCCCCCACGCCGCTCGGACACGCGGGCTCGGTCGCACTCCTCTTTCCCGGGAGCGGCAACGACCACGCAGGGATGGGACGCGACCTCCTGGCCCGGTTCCCGGGGGTGTGGAGACCTCTCGAGGCGACTTCAGACCGGCTGCGGAGTCAGCTCCCCGTCGAGGCTCTCTGGGGGGACCCGGCGCATTTTTCGCCCAGCGAGCGTGAGCGAATCCTCGGCCACGTCACGGTGGCGAGCGCCGCAGCCGAGCTTCTCCGCCTCGCCGGGGTGCGTCCGCGTGCGGCGATCGGGTACTCACTCGGAGAGACCGCCGCGATGTTCGCCCTCGGCATTTGGCGCGATCGCGACGAGATGCTCGAGCGACTCCTCGAGAGCGCCCTCTTCACGCGCGAACTCGCCGGACCGTGCCGAGCCGCGGCGCGTCACTGGCGACTCCCCCCCGGGGAACCGGCTCCGTGGCGTTCGGGGATCGTCGATCGCACCGCGGACGAGGTGCGCGCGGCGCTTTCGGGACGAACGCGCGTCTATCTGCAGATCGTGAACACGCCGAACGAGTGTGTCGTCGGCGGGCACCCCACCGATGTCGAATCGCTCGTCGCGTCTCTTGGGGCGAATTTCTACCCCGTCGCGGGGGTGACGACGGTGCACGCGCCGGTCCTCGGCGAGGTGGAGCAGGAGTACCGGGCACTCCATCGATTTCCGGTTCACCCACCGGAGGGGATCGAAGTCTGGTCACCGGCCCTCGGCGAACCGCACGCGCTGTCGACGGAGTCGGTGGCGGACTCGATCACAGCCCAGGGGCTCCGCGGATTCGACTTCCCGCTCTCCATCGAAACGGCGTACGCGCGGGGCACCCGACTCTTCGTCGAGACCGGACCGGGGAGCTCTTGCGCGCGGATGGTCGGGGCGATCCTCGGGGCCCGCCCCCACCGAACGGTCAGCCTCGAGCGGGCACGGGAACCGATCGAGCTCGCCCTCGCCCGGGTCGTCGCGACCCTCGTTGCCGAACGGGCCGAGGTCGATCCCGAGATCGTGGTCGGGGAGGTTTTCGAGCCGCCGATCGAGGTCTCGGGCGCGGTACAGGTCGAGAGCGGAGGGGAGCCCTTTTCGCCGCCGGCGTTCCCGCAACAGGATCGGCGGCCGCGTTCGCCGAGGAGAGAGCTTCCTGTGGTCTCCGCCACTTCGGCGCAGAGAGTCCCCTCCGCTCCGTTCGCGGAGCCACTTCTCTCACCGCCGCAGATGCACCGGCTCCCCGCCGTCGTCGCGGTCGCCACCGAAGCGATCCGCAACCACGGCCAGGCGCTCGCCTCGATCGTCGAACGCCAGCGGGCGCTTATCGCCGACCTCGGGCGAACTGTTCCCCTCGGGCGAGACGCGTTCCGAACTGCGACGGTCGAACTCGGCGCTCCGCCGGTCGCGGCTCCCCCCGTCGCCACTGCCCCCATCCCGGCCTCACGTCCCGTGCACCCTGCCGATGCGACCGCGTGGCTCCCGCGCGCACGCTGCTTGGAATTCGGGCGTGGATCGATCCTCACCGCGCTCGAGGATCTCCGATTCAGTGAGGTCGATGCCTATCCGACGCGGGTCCGACTCCCCGATGAACCGCTGATGCTCGTCGATCGCATCCTTTCGATCGAAGCAGAAGCTCTGTCGCTCTCCCACGGGAGGGTCGTCACCGAGCACGACGTGCTCCCCGGCGCCTGGTACCTCGAAGCGAACCTCGCGCCGACGTGCATCGCGGTCGAGTCGGGACAGGCGGATCTCCTCCTCTGCGCCTACCTCGGCGTGGACCTTCGAACGCGCGGGCTGGCGGTCTACCGGCTCCTCGACGCCGAGGTCACTTTCCACCGCGACCTCCCCCGAGTCGGCGAGACGATCCGGTACGACATCCGGATCGAGCAATTCTTCGAGCAAGGAGAGAGCCTGCTCTTCCGGTTCCGATTCGATGCAACGATCGACGGCGCGCTGGTGCTCACCATGCGCGATGGCTGCGCCGGGTTCTTCACCGAGGCGGCACTCGCTTCGGGGCGAGGGATCGTTGAGCCACGCAACCGCCCGCGCCGGCCGGCGCGGGCGCCCGATGGGTGGCG
>JAQBGV010000145.1:0-18685 GCA_032128395.1 Planctomycetota bacterium
CGGTCGTCGCGGTGATCCCGTCGGTGGCGAGCCCGGAGAGCGCGGTCGGCGCGCCGCTGATCGCCCCGGTCGCGGCGTCGAAGGCGAGTCCGCCCGGCAGCGGAGTCTCGATTCTCCAGCTGTCGGGGGTCCCGCAGGCGAAGATCGGCACGTTCGGGGTGATCGGGTCACCCAGGAGGTAGACCGAGCTCGCGGCCGGGTAGGCGACGTTGCAGGGGGGCTGGGGGACCACCTCGAGCGTCACGGTCGCGGTCGCGCTCCCGGAGATGTTCGATGCGGTCACGAGGTGGGCGATCGCCGGGCTCAGCGCCGTCGGCGTGCCGCTGATCGTGCCGTTTGCGAGATCGAACGTCAGGCCCGCCGGCAACGCCGGAGCGATGCTCCAGCTGTCGGGGGTCCCGCCGGTCGTCGTCGCCGTGTTCGGCGCGATCGGAAGGTCGAGCTGGTGGACCGCGGACGGCACGGCGTAGACGAGCGTCGCCGGCGCCGGCTGGTTGACGGTGATCCGGATCGAGACGGTGTCCGACCCGGTCACGTTGGTCGCGGTGACGGTGTACTGGGTCAGCGGCGACAACCCCAAGGGCGTTCCGCTGATCGTCCCACTCGCACCGCTGAAGGCGAGCCCAGCGGGCAGCGTGGGTGCGATACTCCAGCTGTCGGGGGCACCGCAGCCGAAGGTCGGCACGTTGTCGGTGATCGGTTCGCCATCGATGTAGATCGCCACCGCGGTCGGGTATTCGAGCGTGCACGGCGCCTGCGGATCGACGGTGATCGTGATCGAGACGCTGGCGGAGCCGGTGACGTTCGTCGCGGTGATCCCGTAGGTGGCGAGCACGGAGAGCGCGGTCGGCGCCCCGCTGATCGCACCGGTCGCGGCGTCGAAGGCGAGTCCGACCGGCAGCGGAGTGTCGATACTCCAGCTGTCGGGGGTCCCGCAGGCGAAGGTCGGCAGGTTCAGGGCGATCGGATCACCCAGGAGATAGACCGAGTTCGCAGCGGGGTAGGCGAGGTTGCAAGGAGGCTGCGGGACCACCTCGAGCGTCACGGTCGCGGTCGCGCTCCCGGAGATGTTCGACGCGGTCACGAGGTAGGCGGACGCCGGGCTCAGCGCCGTCGGCGTGCCGCTGATCGTGCCGTTTCCGAGATCGAGCGTCAGGCCCGCCGGCAGCCCAGGAGCGATGCTCCAGCTGTCGGGGGTCCCGCCGGTCGTCGTCGGCACGTTCGGCGCGATCGGAAGGTCGAGTTGGTGGACCGCGGTCGGCGTCGAGTAGACGAGGGTCGCCGGCGCTTGCTGGTTGACGGTGATCGTGATCGAGACGGTGTCCGAACCGGTCACGTTCGAAGCGGTGACGGTGTGGGTGCCTAGCGCCGAGACGCCGAGGGGCGTTCCGCTGATCGTCCCGGTCGCGCCGTCGAAGGCGAGCCCAGCAGGCAGCGCGGGCGCGATGCTCCAGCTGTCGGGGGCACCGCAGCCGAAGGTCGGCACGTTGTCGGCGATCGGGTTCCCGTCGACGTAGATCGCCACCGACGCCGGGTACGCGAGCGTGCACGGAGCCTGCGGATCGACGGTGATCGTGATCGAGACGCTGGCGGAGCCGGTGACGTTCGTCGCGGTGACCACGTAGGTGGCGAGCGAGGAGAGCGCGGTCGGCGCCCCGCTGATCGCACCGGTCGCGGCGTCGAAGGCGAGCCCGGCCGGCAGCGGAGTGTCGATACTCCAGCTATCGGGGGTCCCACAGGAGAACGTCGGAACGTTCAGGGCGATCGGATCACCGAGGAGGTAGAGCGCATCGGTGAGCGGGTAGGCGAGGCTGCAAGGGGGCTGCGGGACCACCTCGAGGTTCACCGTCGCGGTGACGCTCCCCGTGATGTTCGACGCAGTCACGACGTAGTCGGTCGCCGCGCTGAGCGCAGTCGGCGTGCCGCTGATCACTCCGGTCGCCAGGTCGAACAGGAGGCCCGCGGAGAGCGCGGGAGCGATGCTCCAGCTCGTCGGGGTCCCGCCGGTCGTCGTCGGCACGTTCGGGGCGATCGGAAGGTCGAGTTGGTGGACCGCGGTCGGCGCCGAGTAGACGAGGGTCGCCGGCGCTTGCTGGTTGACGGTGATCGTGATCGAAACGGTGTCCGAACCGGTCACGTTCGAAGCGGTGACGGTGTAGGTGGTCAGCGGCGAGACGCCGACGGGTGTCCCGCCGATCGTCCCGGTCGCACCGTCGAGGGAGAGTCCGGCCGGCAGTGAGGGAGCGATGCTCCAGCTGTCCGGGGCCCCGCAGCCGAAGGTCGGCACGTTGTCGGTGATCAGGTCGCCGTCGACGTAGGTCGAGTTCGACACCGGGTACGCGAGAGCGCACGGTGCCTGCGGGTTCACGGTGATCGTGACGGTCGCGGTGTCGCTCCCCGTCGCGTTGCTCCCGGTGATCGTGAAGCTCGCGGTGGCGCTGACGTCGGTCGGTGTCCCGGTGATCGCACCGGACGCCGCGTCGAGGGAGAGGCCCGCTGGCAGCGCCGGGGAGACGACCCAGGTGTCCGGGTCCCCGCACGACCAGCTCGGGAGGTTCGCGGTGATCGGCAGACCGGCGAGGTACACCGACACCGGACTCGCGTAGGCGAGGTTGCACGGTGCCTGCGGCGCGACGGTGATCGTCAAGGTGGCGTCATCCGACCCGGTGACGTTCGCACCGGTCACGAGGTGCACGCTCGCGGTGACGAGATCGGTCGGGATCCCGCTGATCACACCGGTGACCGGGTGGAGCGAGAGGCCCGCCGGCAGCGCCGGGCTGACGGAGAAGCTGTCCGGGGTGCCACAGCCGAAGCTCGGCAGGTTCGGGACGATCGAGATCCCCTGCAAGTAGGTCGGGGTCTCGTTGCCGAAGGCGAGGTTGCACGGCGCCTGTGGATCGACGGTGATCGAGATCTGGGTGCTGTCCGACCCGGTGACGTTGGTCCCGGTGATCGTGAAGATCCCGGTCCCGGTCACTGCGGCCGGGGTGCCACTGATCACGCCGGTCAGAGCATCGAGGAGGAGACCCGCCGGCAGCGCCGGGGAGACGGTCCAGCTCGTCGGATCACCGCACGACCAAGTCGGGACGTTGTCGGTGATCGCCAATCCTTGGAGATAGGTCGGTGCGGGGTCGGAGTACGCGAGGTTGCAGGGTGCATTCGGGTCGACGCTGATCGTCAGGGAGACCGTGTCGCTCCCGCTCGCGTTCGAGCCCGTGACAACGTAGTCCGCGGCCGGCGTGATTGCTGCGGGGGTCCCACTGATCACTCCGGTCGCCGGATCGAGCAGGAGGCCCGCCGGGAGCGCCGGAGCGACGATCCAGGTGCTGGGAGTTCCGCAGTTCCAGCTCGGGAAGTTCGGGGTGATCGGGGAGCCGGGGAGGTAGTTCGGGGTCAGGTTGGAATAGCTCAGGCCGCACGGAGCCTGAGGAAGGACCTCGATCGTGATCGTCGTCAAGTCGGCCCCGGTGACGTTCGACGCCGTGATGATGAAGCTGGCGAGGGGGCTCACCAAGAGGGGAGTCCCCGAGATCACGCCAGTGAGCGGGTTCAGGAGCAGCCCGACGGGGAGAGCCTGGGAGACCACCCAGAGGGTCGGGGCTCCGCAGCTCACACTCGGGACGTTCGGGGTGATCGCGCTGCCGACCAGGTAGCCCGCACTCGGTGTGGCGTAGCTGAGGTTGCAGGGCGCCTGCGGGTCGACGGTGATCGAGATCGTGGCGGTGTCGTTCCCCGACACGTTCGAGGCGGTCACCGTGTACGTGCTGAACGGGCTCTCGATCGACGGAGTGCCGGAGAGCTCACCCGTCAGCGCATCGAAACTCAGCCCCGTCGGCAGCGCCGGCGAGATGCTGAAGCTCGAGGGAGTTCCGCAGGAGAAGCTCGGGAGGTTCGGGGTGATCGTCATGCCGACCAGATAGACCGAGCTCGGATCGGAGTACGCGAGGTTGCAAGGCGCCTCTGGGTTCACCGTGATCGTCAGACTGGCGGTATCGCTCCCGCTCCCGTTCGAAGCGGTGACGGTGTAGGTCGCGGTCAGCGCTTCCGCGGTCGGGGGTGCCATCGATCACTCCGGTGGCCGAGAGCGCGAGCCCGGCCGGAAGGGCCGGAGCGATGCTCCAGGTGTCCGGAGTCCCGCACGCGAAACTCGGCTGGTTCGGCGTGATCGCCAGGCCGACGGTGTAGGTCGCGACCGGAGCGGAGTAGACGAGACCGCAGGGAGCCGGCGGGTTGACAGTGATGGTGAGCGTGGTGGTGTCGCTCCCGGTGACGTTCGACGCGGTCACGGTGTGCACGGTCGCCGGCTGCACCGCGGTCGGGATCCCCTGGATCGTCCCGGTGGTCGCGCTCAGACTCAGCCCACTGGGCAGCGGCGGCGAGATCGCAAAGGAGTCCGGGGTGCCACAGGAGAAGAGCGCGTGGTTCAGCACGATCGGCGAGCCTACCAAGTAGATCGGCGTCGGGAACTCGTAGGTGAGATTGCACGGCGCCTGCGGATCGATGTCGATCGCCAGCGCGACGCTGACGGAGCCGGTCACGTTCGAGGCGGTCACGGTGAAGGTGCCGACCGCGGTCGGGGTCTGCGGAGTTCCGCTGATCTCACCGTTCGTGTTGTCCAGGCTCAGGCCCGCGGGAAGTGCGGGGGAAACCGACCAGCTCGAGGGGGTCCCGCAGCCGGTGCTCGGCAGGTTCGGAGTGATCGGGAGCCCGGCCAAATAGGTCGGGGAGAGATCGGCGTAGGTCAGATTACACGGCGCGAGCGGATCGACGGTGATCGTGATCCCCACGGTCGCACTCCCGGTCGCATTCGACGCGGTGACGGCGAAGCTGGTCGCCGGCGTCACGCCGGCGGGTGTGCCGGTGATCGCTCCGGTCGCCGGATCGAGGGCGAGCCCCGACGGCAACGCCGGCGCGATCGTCCAGAGATCCGGAGCCCCGCAGCCGAAACTTGCGATGTTTGCGGTGATCGGCGTCTGATCGATGTAGGTCGGCGCCGAATCGGAGTATGCGAGCGAGCAGGGCGGCTGGGGGACGACCTCGATGGTGATCGTCGCCGTGGTCGAGCCGGTGATGTTCGACGCGGTGATGGTGTGCGCGCTCGGGGCACCGATGGAGGTCGGCGTTCCGGAAATCGTCCCGGTCACGGCGTCGAGGAGAAGACCGGCGGGGAGAGCGGGCAGGACCGAGAAGTCGGTCGGAGGTCCGCACCCGGCGGCCGCGGTGTTCGGGGTGATCGGCAGGTCGAGCTGGTAAACCGCCGCCGGGTTGCTGTAGGTCAGGTTGCACGGAGCTTCCCGGACCACTGCGATCGAGAGCGTGACGCTGTCGGATCCGGTGACGTTCGAGGCGGTGACGGTGTAGTTCGCCGCCGGCGAGGGCCCGGCCGGAGTCCCGGAGATCACTCCGGTAGCGGGCGAGATCGCGAGCCCCGCGGGGAGCGCCGGGGCGATCGAGAAGAGGGTCACCGGACCGCAGCCGAAAGTCGGGACGTTCGGCGTGATCAGCGCGCCGTCGGTGTAGGTCACGATCAGATCGCTGTAGGTCAGGTTGCAAGGCGCCTGCGGGTTGATCGTGATCGTGATCGACTCGGAGTCGCTGCCAGTGGGGTTGCTCGCGGTCACGATGTAGCTGACGAGCGAGCTCAGGACGCTCGGGGTGCCGGTGATCTCACCGGTCACGGCGTCGAGCTGCAGACCGGCGGGGAGCGCAGGGAGGATGCTCCAGGCGGTTGGGGTACCGCAGAGAACGGACGGTGTGTTCGGCGCGATCGCGATCCCCTGCAGGTAGACGACGTTTCGGAACGCGTAGGTGAGCTGGCAGGGAGCCTGGGGGACGATCTCGATGGTGACGATCGCCGAGACGGAACCGGAGACGTTCGAGGCTGTCACCGTGTAGTCCGCGGCCGCCGCGAGCGCGGTCGGTGTGCCGGTGATCTCTCCGGTGACCAGATCGAGGTCCAGCCCGGCGGGGAGCGCGGGAGTGACCGCGAAACTGTCCGCCAGGCCGCAGCCGACGGTCGGAAGGTTCGGAGTGATCGGAAGATCGAGTTCATAGGCCGCAACCGGGGAGCTGTACGCGAGGGTACAGGGGGCCGCGCGCTCGATCGTGATCGTCAGATCGACCGTGTCGCTGCCGCTCGCGTTCTGACCGGTGACGGTGAACAGCGTCGCGGCGAGCGTCTGAGCCGGAGTTCCCGAGATCGTCCCGGTGGTCGGGTCGAGGGTGAGTCCAGCGGGGAGCGCGGGGGAGATCGACCAGTCGTCGGCGGGGCCACACGCGCTCGAGGCGGTGTTCGGCGTGATCGCCGTGCCGTCGGTGTAGATCGGCGCCGGATCGGAGTACGCGAGTCCGCAGGGCGCTTCCGGGTCGACGGTGATCGTCAGATCGATCGAGTCACTGCCGGTGACGTTCGAAGCGGTGACCGTGAAGGTCGCGAGCGCGGCGACCGCGCTCGGCGTCCCCGAGATCTCACCGGTCAACGCATCGAGGTCGAGCCCGGCGGGAAGGGGGGGCGCGACGCTGAACGCGTCGGCCGGGCCGCAGCCGAGGCTCGGAAGATTTCGGGTGATCGGCTGTCCGACGACGTAGGTCGCATCGGTGAGCAGGTACGCCAGACCACAGGGAGCCGGCGGATCGACGACGAGCTGGATGACGAACTCGACGAAGCCCGCCGCGTTCGAAGCCCGAACCCGGTAGGAGTCGAGTGGCGTCACCGCACTCGGCGTGCCGGTGATCTCCCCCGAAGTAGCGTTCAGCGAGAGACCCGCGGGGAGCGCGGGCGACACCTCGTAGAGCGTGGGAGCCCCACCGGTGAGGGCGGGGAGCAGCGGGGCGATCGGGAGCCCCTGGATGAGCGGTGCTGGAACCGGATATGAGAGCGCAGATGGAGCGGTGAGACCGCTGCTACTGCTGCTACTCCCCGGGTTGCAGCCCGCGAGGGCAACGAGACAGATGATCAGGATGCCCGCCGTTACCGGCGGGTGGATGCGAACCGAAAGCATCGCTCCTCCAAGTTTCTCCACCTCATGGGCGGTCTGCAGAAGGGCTTACTCGAGACGCGGGGTGCTGTCCGTCCGGCATGAGCCGGACTCCCCGCACGTCGCCTCGAGCTGCACTCCCCCCTCTGCGATGAGTCTTCGTCTACGGCACCGGAGTCGGGGCCGGAGTCAGAGTCACCGTCGAATCGTTCTGGATCGGGATGACGGAGTACGTCCCACTCAGACCGACCTCGTTGGTGATCGGCAGGAGCGGGTTCGGATTGCCCCAGTTCAGCACGGTCTCGGCGCCAGTGAGGTTGCCGGTGAGCCACGCCGCTGAGGTTGCGTAGTCGACGAGGACGGCCTCTTTGGGACCATCCGCGAGCAGCAGTTCTGTGAGATCGAAGCTGAAGATGATTCCGACCGTGATCGCGTTCGAATGCATCATCGGCTCGAAGAAGTCCGGTCCGGCGCCGCCGTGGAGCGCGGCCAGATCCGCGCCGGGGAAGACCCCGACGGGAGTGAGCTGGGAATCGGAGTGTCCGAGCGCCATCGAGAGGCCGATGATCGGGGTTGGGAAGGTCGCGTTCGCGCTCCCCTCTTCGAGGAAAAGACGGACCTGGAACGAGCCGCTCCCGTTGCCGGACTCGTACTCGGCGTCCAAGCTCTCCGCAGTGAAGATGAAGACCGGCGCGATTCGGATCTTCACCTCGGTGCTATCGGAGCCGTAGCTGTTGCTCGCGGTGATCGTGTACGTGATCTCCCCGGTCTCCACGGTCGGGGACCCGATGATCTCGCCCGTGAGCGAATCGAGACTCAAGCCGGGGGGAAGGGCGGGATCGACCTCGTAGAGCTCGACCGCACCACAGGCGCTGGACGGCTGATTCGACGGGATCGTGACCGTGGGGGGGTAGACGACGTCGGGATCGGAGTACGCCAACCCGCAGGGAGCAGGAGTCTCGACCTCGATGAAGATCGCGCGGAGATCGGACCCGGTGACGTTCTCCGCTGTCACGAAGAACTCGGTGCGAGGAATCACCTCGGTGGGGATTCCCACGATCTCACCGGTCGTCGGATCGAGCAGGAGGCCAGCGGGAAGGGACGGCACGATCGTCCAGCTCGCGACCGGTCCGCACCCGAAACTCGGCGGGTTCGTCACGACGGAGATCTGCCCGATGTACTTGATGTCCTCATCTTGGTACGCGAGCCCGCAGGGGGCCTGGGGGTGGATCGTGATCGTCAGGATGATCGACGTCTCGCCACCCGCGTTCTTCGCGGTGACCGTGTAGTCACCGGTCGGAGTGATGAACGCCGGAGTCCCCGAGATCTGCCCCGTGATCGAATCGAGCGTGAGCCCGGTCGGAAGGTCGGGGGTGACCGAGAACGTGCTCGCATCTCCCGAGAAGGTCGGGGTGGTCGTCACCGCGATCCCTTGGAGGAAGATGGAGTTCGTTTCCGAGAAGGAGAGCGCGGTCGGCGCTTGGATCCGGTGGCCTCGTGTCCAGCACCCACTCAGCAGTGACAGCGAGGCGGCCAGACAGAAGCAGGTGACCCATCTGGTGCGCAGCATCGTTCCTCCGTAGCACGCTTCTCGAGGCACCCGCGCGACCTCGCCTCGGAGGCGGCTGCCGGCGGAGCCGAAGCAATTGGTTCTTCCGAGTCCCAGCCGGGGGCCGAGTGCTCGTGGGTCTCACTCCACACCTCGACGCGGAGACCCGGGAATTTGGGTTGTCATGGATCGGACGAGAGCTAACCCGAACCCCGATTGTACCACCGTTGGCGAGCGGTGCTATTTACGAATTGAACTTACAGGATGGATTTTCAGAGCCGGAGGTCGCCTTGAATAACTTCGCCTCGCGCAGGCCCCATTCTCGTCACTGGGGGTTGCCTTCCGCCAATGTTCCCCCACTCGATGCCCGGCAGGATACGCACAGTACTGCGTGGCGACGCCAAGTGCGTGCTCCCAGGAACCAGGCAGAACCTATTCTATCTCTCTTCATTGACCGCGATTGCCTCGTTCTTCGGTGAATCGGCCTCGGATTAACAGAATGCACTACAAAAGCCGCCCAACGCCTGTACAATCCTTTGGATCGCGACGTGCCCCATCCTGGAGGACCGACGTGGGTGTGCTCCGGCCGCGCTGGTGGTCCGGACCCTCCCCCGGGGAACTGCGCGACCGCCCGAACGGGCTCTTATCGACGAACGAGGGAGGTGAAGTGTGTCCGGTTCACGCATCGGGGGGATGGTCTGTCTCCTCCTCGCCCTGGGGCTCGGTGCTCCAATTTCTGCCGCGATCATCCAGGTCCCTGGGAACCAACCCACGATCCAGCTGGCGATCAACGCGGCGCTTCCTGGCGATGTGATCCAGGTCCAGCCCGGCACTTACGTGGAGAACATCGACTTCCTCGGGAAGTCATTGTCGCTCCAGAGCGTCGGCGGCCCGGAGGTCACCACGATCGACGGCAGCGCGCTGACCCGAGGGGCCGGCGAAGGCTCGACGATCATCTGCGACTCTGGGGAAACGAGTAGCACCCAGCTGATCGGGTTCACGATCACCGGTGGGTCCGGCCGTCTCGTCGGCGTGCTCGACGGCGGCGGGAGTCTGCTCGGGAACTTCACCGTCGGGGGAGGGCTCCTCGCTCAAGGTGGAAGTCCGAGCGTCCAGGACTGTCTCTTCACCGGGAACAGCGCCCAGTTCGGCGCCGGTGCCTACTTCGAGTCCGGTGGTCCGGCCTCGATGACATCGTGTGAGTTCGTCTCGAACTCTGGCCTCCAGGGAAGTGGCCTCTACCTCCGCCTCCTCACCGGCCTCAGCTCCATCAGCGGGTGCACGTTCCAAGGGAACGATGCCGCGACCGCGGGGGGCGGCCTGATGATCGAGGACGCCGGCGCCGTGATCAGCGGATCCGCCTTCACCGGCAACAGCGCGATCCTCGGCGGCGGTGCGACTCTCCAGCGCGGCGTGGTCTTGATCACGAGCTCGACCTTCAGCGGCAACTCCGCCACTCTGCTCGGCGGCGGTGTCCTCGTGTTCGACGCCACCGCGACCGTGCAGCAGTCCAGATTTGATGGAAACACCGGAGGCACCGGCGGCGCGATCGGCTGCGACCGCGGGAGCACCACGCTCGATCGCTGTGTGATCGTAGGCAACCAGGCGTTCGGGGACGGCGGCGCGATCGCGTTGAGCAACAATCCGGTCAACTTGGCGATCACTCGCGCGACGATTGCCGACAACACCTCGCCGACCTCGGGCGGGATCTTCATCCCGGCGACCGCCACCTCCACCGGCACGATCACCAATTCGATCCTGTGGGGGAACTCCGGGATCCAGATCGTCGACGCCGGGCAGATCTCCGCGACCTTCAGCGACGTCCAAGGCGGCGAGCCGGGGATCGGAAACCTGAACTTCGATCCCCTCTTCGTCAACCAGTTCGCGGGAGACTACTCGCTCACCCCGCCCTCTCCGGCGATCGATTCCGGTGATCCGACCAGCGCGCTCGACCCCGACGGTACGAATCGCGACCAGGGGGCGATCTTCTTCGACCAGCGCCCTGCGAACATCGCCTCGCTGGTCTGCACTCTGCTCGACCCCTGCAACTCGAGTTTCGACATCAGCTGGACCAACCCGGACTTCTACGACTCGATCGAACTCTCGGTGGACGGGATCGTCCTCTCGAACCTCCCCGGGAGTCAGCAGAGTGCGACCGTCCTGCTAGGCACTCCTGGGATCCACGATGTCTGCCTGACCCCGACCTTCGGGAGTTTCGTCGGCAACCCGACCTGTTGCCAGGCGAACGCGCCGACCAATCCGGCGCCGCAGCCTGTGATCGGGCTCGCCTGCCTGCTCGACGAGCCCTCCTGCACATCTCTCGTGACCTGGACGAACGCCGGGGCCTACGGATCCCTCGACGTGCTCCTCGACGGGGCGCTCTTCACGACGCTCCCCGGGAACGCGACCACCGTGGTCGTCCCGGTCGCGAGTGGTGCCATCAGCCAGGTGTGCATCACCGGAGCGGGGCCTTGCGGTCTCCTCGCGATCCCCCCGAGCTGCTGCTCGGCCGGCTGCAACATCGACTTCGAGCCGTTCAAACGTGGCGATGCGAATGGGGACGGTGGGTTGGACATCTCCGACCCCCTGACCGACCTCTTGCATACCTTCCAGGGCGCTCCACTCGGGTGCCTGGATGCGGGGGACACCAATGACGACGGCGCGATCGACGTGGCCGACGCCATCCTCCTGCTCGACTATATCTTCGGTGGAGGAGCGACTCCCCCGTCGCCGGGTATCGCCACGTGCGGGACCGACCCGACCGACACCGATCCGCTGAATTGCGTCACCTACTCCAGTTGCCCGTGATCGAGTCCGGGGACAAGTGGCCGTGCCGTTGCGGCCCTCCCCGGAACCCCGCTCGTCATTTCGCCAGCACCAGCCCCTCGGCGCCCCTTCGGGGTGCCGGGGGGTCTTTTCTTTTCTGAGTGGCTCGTGTGGTCAGTACGACAGTTCTGAATGATGGTCGTTGAACTGTCGTCTATGTACGGTATGATTGTTAATGCTCAGGAGGATTTACGAACCTCTGAGTACGGTCGACTTGGGTTCGGGAGGTGTGTCCCCCCCCCGAGTATCACGCTCCGACCTCCCCTACCCGGTGTCTCGATTCCCATTCGGGGGAGCCGATCTGCCGAGCGAGGGTGGAGGAGCCATGGGTGTCGCGGTTCCGGGTTCCTGCCCTGATGCCGCTGGGTTTTTCTTATCATGGAGTCTCCAGTGAACCACAAGAGGACGCTCACCACGGGCGAGATCGCCGACTACTGCGGCGTAAACTTCCGTACCGTGATCCGCTGGATCCAGCGCGGCCAGCTCCGCGCATACCAGCTGCCAGGACGCGGGGACAACCGCGTCGAGATCCACAATTTCCTCGCATTCCTCCGCGAGAATCGCATTCCGATTCCGCGCGACTTCATGCACCTCGCGCGCAAGGTCCTGATCGTCGATGACGATCCCGATATCACCCGGATGATCCAGCGGATTCTCCGCAACCACGACTTCGACTCGCACGCCGCGACGGAGGGGTTCCAGGCGGGCTCCCTGCTCCGGGAACACCTCCCCTGCGTGATGACGCTCGACCTGAACATGCCGGGTCTCTCGGGACACGACGTGATCGAGCACGTCCGCATGAGCCCCGAGTTGCGCACCACGAAGATCCTGGTGGTCTCCGCCATGCCCGAGGGCGAACTGCAGAAGGCGATCAGCGCCGGGGCGGACGACGTCCTCCCGAAGCCGTTCCAACCGAACGACCTGGCCGCAAAAGTCCTGCAGCTCGCAGCCAGCGAAGTCGGGACGTAGGGGAGCGAGTCAGAGTCAGAGTCAGAGTCAGAGTCAGAGTCAGAGTCAGAGTCAGAGTCAGAGTCAGAGTCAGAGTCAGGCAGAGCGAAAATCGACCCGTGGGTCGATTCGGAGTCTGTCCATCTCTGACTCTGCTGCTATTCCTATGCCCCCGATCTACTCTCCTTCCGAAACCAGAGTTCCACCCCGATCTCGATGTGACCCTAGTCTAGGATGCGCGGAGCTCGCGGCAATCGATGGCCTGGAGCGCTCGCCGACTCGAGCCGAGTGCCACCACTCGGCAAGTCTTCCCCTCCCCACCGATCGTGCCGCTCCGCTCCGAACCTGTGCCCCCTCGAGGGGGACACCCCGCAACTCTTCACCATGATTCACGGTCATGTCGTCGATTCCGACGGAGCGCCCATCCCTGGGAGCGATCATCGAGATCGCCGACGACGACGCGGGCGAGAGGTGGTCGATGGTCTCGAGCGGACCACGAGTGCTCCAGGTCGAGAGCGGCGAACATGGGGCATTTCGATGCGAGGGACACGACCCAGCCGTCGTCTTCACGCTCCAGCACCGTTTTCTCGGCGCGGTGCCGGTGGAGACCGGTGAACGCGCGGCCAGGCGCATCGGCTCGCGCAGAAATATGACTTTCCTGTCTCTCCCAAGATGTTCTGGGATGATCGGCTGCATCTGGCCTAGAATCTTGTCTCCCGGTCTCAGGGTGGAGTCGAGCAATCCTCGATTCCAGGAGGCACCCCGCGACTTCCCGGGTGGAAGGAACCGCGATGTCTCCTCAGTCTGATTTCGGTCCCGAGTCCGAGTGCACCCCCCCCGAAGAATGGTTCATGGAGCTCCTGAAGCTCATCCGTTCAGAGCCAGTGGAGCGCTGCGGCAACTCGGTCTCCGATCACCCCTCGACCCGAGGACGATTGCTCTGGCGGGAGTCTGAGGACATCACCGACTAGGAGGCGGTCGGAAAACCTCGATTCGGACGTCGCCGGCTTGCTCACGCCCGGTCGGACGGCGGCTCAGATCGGTTCACAGCTGACCCGCTTCGTCATCGACTTGTGTCTGCCATCGATGATCAGCCGAAGACGCAACATGGCCCGACCTTGCCCAGAGTCACACCCTCACCCTGTGTCTGTATAGGAAAGCGGGCGGAACGGCCCTCGGCCGTCCCGCCCGCTTTTCTCGGCGCGCTCTATTCGCGACTCGAGCGTCTACCTAGCGCCCGTCCTCCTTCTCTGCGTCCTTCTGGGCTCCACCGGGGGGCGCCTTCGGCGGTGACGGCTTGGTCAAGGCGGGCTGGTCGGTGGGATTTCCGAAGTGGGCCATCACCCAGATCGAATTCTCGGGGTTCTCTGGATCGTCGGTGATGATCGTGAGCCTCCCGAGGACCTGCGGGACGTCGTGCCACTCATCGATGTGAATCATCACCCGATAGGACGATCCGTTGTTCACGGGCTGGATGTCGGTCCGGAAGATCCCCTGGAGTTTCTCGTCGAGCCGGACCTCCAGGACCTGAAAGGTCACGCCTTCTCCCCCGGGGCGCAGAGTGATCGCGCGGGACACGGGGACCGGCTTCTCCTGGCGCAGGGACTGGAGATGGTTCGCGAGGAACTTGATGTTCCCCCTCGGCTCGAGGACCACCCGAGGGTTGTGCTCGACCTGAATCCGGAAGCTGACCTCTCGCTCCTTGCCGTCCTCGGTGCGGACCTTGACGACGAGCTCCTCTCGGTAGACCGCCGGGCGGTCGACAGGATCCGCGGCGAGAATGACCTGGAACTCACCGCCGTCCCCCACTGCCTCGAACTTTTCGATCCGCGCATTGCCGAGGCGCGTCTCGTGGCTGAGGACTTCGATGCCGAGCCAGGAGCCCTCGCGGAGGGTGAAGGTCGTGGTGAGTGGTGTTCCGACCAGTCCCTGGAGCTTGGGAGCGAGCGGTCGGGCTTCGAGCAGCTCCATCACATCGCCGGTCAGACTGATGGGGAACTGCGGGTAGTTCGGGTCATTGCTGAAGATCGTCACCGTCTTCTTGACGTTCTTCCCCTGCAGCTTGTCCGAGTGGAGCTTGACCTGGACCTGACCCGTCGCTCCGGGAGCGATCTCGCGGTCGAACTCGACCGCATTGCACCCTCAGGTCGCCTGGACCTTCTCGATCAGGAGCGGCGCATCCCCGTCGTTCCGGACGATGAACAGATGCTCGACGACGTCTCCCTTGAGAATGCGACCGTAGTTGTGGTCGCTCTCCTCGATGGACATGCGCGGGGTCCCGGTCGGCGTGGTCGTCACGTCCGGGGCGGGGTCCTGGGCGCGGGCACCGAGCGCGCCAGCGATGATGACAAGGAATGCGGTGCAGAGGGATGTGCGCCGCAGCGGACGGATCGGATCGTTCATTCGGTCCTCCCGGGGGGTCTGAGGGACGTGTTTCCCATGGCGCTCGCGGCGGGTCGCGGAGGAAGCAAGGGGCACGTCGAATCGGAAGAGGGGTACTCGATAGTATCACCGACCGCCGGTGGATCGGAAACAAGTCGCTGGAATCGTCTCCGGGGGCACGGCGTAAGTCGATTGAAATTCAGGGCTTGAACTCCCGGACGGCCGGGGACGGTTGTTCGAGCATCGAGCGGACGACCCCGCTGATCTGACGCGGCGGGGCGGTCGCGAGGAGCTTGCGCCAGTCACCCGTCGGCTCGTTCCCCAGGATCAGCCATGCATTGTGCGTCTGGGGGTCGTCGACCCAGGCGCCGAGGCTCCCGAGAACTGCCTTCACGTTTTCCGTCGCGCCGGTGAGGAAGAGCCACCCCTCGTGCCCGCCGAAGGACTTCGAGTACTCGAGGAGGCGCTCGGGGGTGTCGGTCTCGGGGTCGACGGTGATGCTGACGATCAAGGCATCCTTGCCGAGTCGATCTCCGAGGAGATCCGCAACCTTGGCGAGGTTCGTCAACATCGGCGGGCAGATGCTCGTGCACTCCGTGAACATCACGTGCATCAGGACCAGGTTCCCCTTCACCACGTCATCGTAGAAACGCACCTGCTTCCCGTGTTGGGTGACGAGCGGAAGATTCGGGAAGTAGCTCTCCGCCTCCCTCGAAGCGACCGAGGCCATCGCGCGGGTGTGAACTCCCTCGATCACCTCCACGATGCGCTCGGCGGGGGCGAGCCCGTAGGTGCGAGTCCATTCCCCGGACGCGAGATTGCCGACCAGGACCATCGGCGTGTGATCGAACTTGGCCGCGGTCGCAGCCCCGAGAGCGGTGAGGAGTTGGTCGATCTCCTGCTTGTTCCCGGTCAGGAATCTCCACCCCGGCTCCGCCCCGAACATCCCCGAGAACTGCTTCAGGCGTTCCGGCACATCGTTCCCCGGATCAACGCTGATCGAGATCAGCGAGATCTCCCCGGCGTACCGATCTCCGAGCTCCGTCTGCACCTTGCGCAGGGTCGCGGTCAAGGGGGGGCAGATCGTCTTGCAGGTGGTGAAGAAAAAGCTGATCGCGACGGTCTGACCCTCGAGGAGGTCGGTGCGGAATCGGAACTCCCGGCCGTCCTGGTCGAGGACCCGTGTGTCGGGGATCTCGGCGATCATCTCAGGGGTCGTCGCGTGGGGATCCGCCGGCTTCTCCCCCTGACAGCAGTCGTCATCCGCCCCTTCGGTCGAGGCGAGGAGCGAACCTGCGGTCAGC
The DNA here is from genome assembly GCA_032128395.1 of Planctomycetota bacterium. Taxonomy (GTDB): domain Bacteria; phylum Planctomycetota; class UBA8108; order UBA1146; family UBA1146; genus JAQBGV01. Next base: position 15,987 of record JAQBGV010000145.1, read on the forward strand.
GGGAGGAGACAGAGGAACAGCACGCGGGCGATGGAACGGGGGGGCATGTGCAATACCTCCTCACGATCGAACCCCGACCCGGCGTCATGCCGGCACGGGGATCAGGAAAGCGGGTCGATGGACTCTCGAATCCTCCTCCGCGGAAGAGGGCGACCCCCGACGACCGAGGAGGACCAGCGAGGTCCACTTCGGCCGCCGGGGGGCACTAGAAGGCTGCGCGCGCTACGGACAAGCGGCGTGACTCGGGCAGTCGAGCACATCCGGGGTCGGATCGCTTCCGCACGCCGGGAACGGCGCAGCGGGAGGCGCACCCTGACCGAAGATCGCACTCAGCCCAGCGATCGCGTCGGCGATGTTCAACACGCCGTCGTCGTTCGTGTCCGCCGCGCTCTGGCAGGTGGGCACGGGGCCCAACCCGAAGATCGCGAGGAGCGACGAGACGGGGTCACTGATGTCGTGCTGGCCGTCTCCATTGACGTCACCGCGGATGAACGCAGCGCTGCAGCTCACGGTCGCACAGACCGGAGCAAGCTGGGCTCCACAGTCGGTCGAAGCGATGACACACGCCAGGTGGGTCCCCGCGGCGGGGAGCGTCAAGATCGCCCCACTCGCCGAGCCGGGGATCGTCAGCGCGGTCGCTCCGTCGATCTGAATCTCGATCGCCGAGTAGCTGCCCTGTACGGTCCAGGCGAACGTCACCGCGCAGGTGGTCGGGTCCGCGATGGCCGAGAGCCCGGTCGGGGGCGAGGCCGAATTGTCGAGGACCGTCACCGAGCAGGTCGAAGGCGAACTCGAGAGACCCTGCTTGATCGCCACGAAGGAGAGCGCGTAGGTTCCGGGGCCCGGCAGGACGATGGTCGTCTGCTGCAGGTTGCCGGCGACGGTCTGCGTGAGGGTGCCGTCGATCGAGATCTGAATCGTGTCGTAGAGTTCCGGGCTGGTCCAGGTGGCGTGCACGGTGCTGCCACAGGGGTCGACGAGAGCGCAGTTGAGACTCGCGACCGGAGCGGGGAGCACCGAAACGTTGCAACTCGGGGCGGTCGCCGAGGAGAGGCCGCCGACGAACGATCGCACGGAGTAGTTGGTCACGCCGGTCGCGGCGGACGGATCGAGGAACGAGGTCGCACTCCCGGGGAGTGTCGCCAGCAGGCTACCGTTGCGGTTCACCCGCACTTCGTCGTAGGCCCCCGGGTTCGTCCAGGCGAGGGCGACTCCAGCGGGTCCATCGGCGCAGGTCAGAGCGGTGACCGCGAGGGGAGACCGTACCACCGTGCAGCCCACCGAAGTTGCGGGAATCGCATCGGTCGACGGGATGACCTGGTAGTCCCGCGACCCAGGGGTCAGATCCGGATCGAGGAAGAAGGTCTGGGTCCCGGCGACCGTCGCCAGGGGGGCTCCGTCGCGAAGGAGTTCGATCAGGTCGTAGCCGGGAGCGTTCGTCCAAGCGAGCAGGTTCCCGGTCGGAATCGCGTTGCAACCGAGACCGGTCACCGGGCTGGGGCTGATCGAGACGCCGCAGGAGGTGGCGATTCCGATCACCCCTTCGGTCGAGGGGGTCAAGGTGTACGTGTGCACCCCGGGGCCCGAGCCGAGGATGCCGGGATCGGTGTGGCTGGTCGCGGTCCCGGCGAGGGTTGCGATCAGCAGTCCGTTGCGACGGACCGCGATCTGCGTGTAGGTGTCGCCATTCGTCCAACTGAGGCTACCCGCGCCGCCGGTGATGCCACAGACGAGTCCGGAGATCGCCGTCGGCGTGATCGTGAGCGAACAGGTCGAACTCGGGGAGTCGATCCCGTTCGTCCGGCCGAAGAGCACGTAGCCGTTGACCCCCGAAGGAGGCGCCGGATCTTGGAACGTACTGTCGGTCCCGAGCAGCGTCGCCAGAGGTGCTCCGTCCCTGAGTACTTCGATCGAGTCGTAGGTTCCTCCGTTGAACCACGCCATGTCGACTGCCGAACCGTTCTGGGCGCAGGTGAGAGCCGCCAGCGGCGCCGGGAAGACGGTGAGCGAAGTCGACGCCAAGGGGGAGTCGACCCCTTCGACCGTGCTGATGAACCCGTAGGTGTGCACGCCCGGGACCGCGAGGAGGTCGACGTAGACGGTCGAACTCCCGGCGAGGCCCACCAGGGGCGAGCCGTCCCGCAGAATGTCGATCGAGTCGTACGGATCGGCGTTCGTCCAGCCGAGGGAGACCCCGGTGGCGAGCTGCGTCGCGGTGAGCCCCGTCACCGCCGCGGGGATGACCCCCACCGTGCAGACGTTGTGGAGCCCGATCTGGGTGCCGTCCACTCCGTAGACGTCGTAGTCCCAGCTTCCTGCGGTGAAGTTCGGGTCGGTAAAGCTCTCGCTCGCACCGGGGAGGACGACCAGGAGCACACCGTCGCGCTCGATCCTCACCAGCGGATAGAGGTCGGCATTCACCCAGGAGAGCTGGGCGCCGAGGGGACTGTGCGAACAGGCGAAGTTCGAGATCGGCAGGGGTTGCAGGAACTCGAGGAGAGGGATCAGCCCTTCATCCGCGCGTCCACCCGCCCCGATCGCAGGGATCTCCTTGAAGCGGTCGGTCGCGAAGCCGGCCCCGGGGAACGGCTCGGTGACCGCGGTGGTGCTCCCGATCGCGCCATCCGGGATGAACAGCTGCGGGTGGTCGAAGGGGGCCATCTCCATCCGGACCCGCTCGTCGGTCAGCGCGCCGAGGA
>JAQBGV010000146.1:0-21395 GCA_032128395.1 Planctomycetota bacterium
TTCTGGGATCCGGTCGAGAACTTGAGCCTGTTCGTCGATGCGCAGTATGACTTCGCCCAGAGCACGCTCGATTACGACGAGGTGAGCACGAACGACAACTCGAAGAGTGGGGTGGTGGACTTCGGTGGTATCAACTTCCTCTTCGGCTTGAGCTACAGCTTCTGAGCGAGACTCGCGAACCGCGCCCTCGCGCGTGGCGGTTCTTGTGCCCCGCGCTTGCGATCGTGCTCTTCGGTCTGCTCGATCCTCACCGTGGGTGCGCAGCCCCGGTTCGTGCCGCTGGGCCGTCGGAGATTGGGAAGTCGGAGATCGGGAAGTCGGAGATCGGGCAGTCGGAGATCGGGCAGTCGGAGATCGCGGAGTCCCAGTCGATCTCGGAGATCCAGTTGGTGCCCGACGGGCAGGGCCCTGGGCAGGACCACTCGATCCGGCTCACCCAGGTCGGCAACCCGGCTCGTCGACCCGTGCTCCCCGACCTCTCGCGTGAGGGGGTGCACGAACTTCCCGGACGCGTGAGCCTGGAGGTTCCCGACCAGGGTCTGCTCTGGGGGGATCGATGGCTCCCCCCGGGGATCTACCGGCTCGCACTGGTCACGGATGGATTCGCGATCCGGCTGCGCGCCCGACCCCTCGCTCCGGGGCGAGACTTGGAGCTCCCCGTCGAGACCGGGACCCTCACTGCTCCCGCCGCGCAGTTCCGCGCCCACCTCGGGGTCCGCCAGGTCGATCGCGATCGGAGCGGCTATCTCTCCCTTCGCTGGGGAGTCCTCCTGCTCGAGGCGACGCTCACGTCTCCCGATCCTTCCGTGAAACGGGTCGCGGATTGGGTGCTCCGAGCCGTCCCGATTCCATCGCATCTCACGGAGGAGGTGTTCATCGGCACCCTCGATCGTTCCTCGGACGGGAGCGGCCTGCGGGAAGTTCGATGGATACGGGAGGGGGGCGAGTCGCATCTGCGTCTCGAGCTCAGTCGACGACGCCGGCTCATCGCGACGCACAGGGAGTACGTCGCCCGCGCCGAGCGGTTGCACACGGTCGCGAAGGGACTGCTCGACGGCGGGGAGGAGTCGGCGAGCTCCCGAGTCGGCTTGACCGCGGAGTCGTACGAGGAGCGAGCGGCCCAGATCGAGCGCCAACTCGAGGCGCTCGATGGCAGCGGGCGCGAACTCGTCGGCACTCTGCGCCCGCCGGCGGGGGAACGCCTCGAAGTGCGCCTCGAGTCGCTCGAGGGTGCGGTGCGCCTCGTCATCGATGGTCCCGACGGCGGTGTGGAGTTCCGGTTGCCGTAGCCGGGCTCCGCAGCCTCACCTAAGGCAACAGGATCTCCCTCGCCCACCGCACCGGATGCTGGACGATTCCACCCACTCCTCGAACCAGTGACTCCCATCGGAGCAGGCAACCCGGATTGCCGGTGGCGAGGTTTGGTTGCCCCGCACGGACCCACCGTTCTCGAGCGAGCGCACCGATCTCTGAGGAGCGACCGCGACGCCTGAGCAGGTACAGCCCCGCCGCACCGCAGCAGCGCTCCTCCCCCGGGAGCGAAATCACGCCGGCGGGAAAGACCCGCGTGAGCAAGGCGCGGGTCGCCATCGTGGTACGGGTTCCGTGCTCCTGATGGCACGGCGGGAAGAACGCGATCGGCCCGCGGGGGGGATCGACCGGAGTCGGAAGTTCGGCGTCGAGGAGCAGGGTCGGGGTGTCGGTGAGACGCTCCGCGACCTCCGCCACGGCGGGATCTCCGTCGAGTGGTTCCGCCATCGCGGCCCCGCAGCCCGCGCTGTCCATGACGAGGTGGTCGGGACGATCGGCGAGCAGATCGCGTGCGCGCGCCGACGCGAGCGACGTCGCCTCCGTCACGAGCCCGGCGTGCCGGTGGAGCGCACCACAGCACCCCGCGGATCGGAAGGTCACGCGATAGCCGACGTGCGCGAGGAGTCGCGCCGCGTCGAGGGTCTCTCGCCGGAAGAGACGATCTGCGATGCAGCCGCGCAGAATAGTCACCCGTCCGCGCTCCGCGCCGCGCGGAGAGAGCTCGGACGGGAGCGGGAGTGGGCGGAATCGATCCCGGTGTGGGAGGTCGGCCGATCGGAGCGCGGTGATGGCCGGTCGCGCGAACCGCAAGAATCCGAGGGCGCGCTCGAGTCGTTCCGGGTGGGCGATGACCTCGGACAGCAGCCATCGCTCGAGCCGGGAGGCGAGATCGGCGCGCACCGGCCGCGTGCGCTCCCGCTGAGTGAGCATCAATCGCTCCATCGAGATCCCCGAGGGGCACGCACTCTCGCAGGCGCGGCAGACCAGGCAATCCTCGAGCCCAGCGAGCAGCTTGTCCGAGAGAGGAGCCCGACCTTCCTCGACCGCTCGGAGCGCCGCGATCCGACCGCGTGGGTTCTCGGACTCCCGCTTGTCGACCGCATAGGTCGGGCAGACCGGGAGACAGAGACCGCAGTGGACGCAGTCGTCGAGGCCGGGGTACGGATCGGTCGGTCTCATCGCGGGTCCCCGCACCAGAGGCGACCCGATCGGTCCCACGCTCCACGCACTAGTGAGCCGAATTCCGAGGCCCGCTCGGTGGCGACCGACCCCGCGACCACACCCTCGATCCGCCCGACCCCGATGAAGGGATGGACCACCGCACGGACCGCTGGAAGAGTCCCGAGCTCTGCGATCCGCTCGCACCAGCCGCGCGTCGGCCGGCGCTCCACCCCTCCTTCGCCGAGCTCGAGCCAGGACGCGAGCGCCTCGAAGTCGATCGGCTCCGGCGTGAGTATTCCGTCTACTCCTGCGGCGATCCTCTCCCCGAGTTCCCGAGCAGTCGCCTCGCTCCCCTCGATGAGCGCGTGGAGCGTGACCATCCCTCCCTCGAGGTCGACTCGGAGCGCCGTCGGATCCGGACCGGCTCGAATCGCGACGAGCAGCGACTCGATCTCGCGCGCGGGGCGGCGGGTGATGACTTCGCGCCAGCACTCCGGGCGCCTTCGGAGGCGCCAATGCATTCGGGTGATCACGGCGAGGGTTCCGCGAGACCCCGAGAGGAATCGGGTGAGGTCGTAGCCGGTGACGTTCTTCACCACGCGCCCCCCGCCACGGAGCGTATCCCCATCTCCGGTCACTCCCTCGATCCCGAGGACCGCGTCGCGGATGCGCCCTTCTCCGGGAGCTGCGGGCGATTCCTCTCCGCTCGCGTAGAGTCCGCCGAGCGTGCCATGCATCCCGACCGGGAGCAACGGACAGAGCATCAGCCCCACCTCCAATGCTGCCCGTGCGGCGACCTCGACCGGGGTCCCGGAGAGCGCGGTCATCACCATCTCCTCGACGTCGAATTCTTCGATCCCCGCTAGTCGAGCGAGCGACAGCGGTTCGACTGCCGCGGGGAGCGGTTCGGAACGCGTTCCCCATCCGATCGGCCCGAGAGGTGGCGCCGATGGCGCGCGGCCGCGGAAGAGCGCCGGGAGCTGGTCGGTCCGCGCGATCTCGATCATCCGATGATCCGCTCCGTCCGATCTGCGTGCCCCGGGCCCCGATGTCCCGCTTCGACGCAGCCGCGTCCGCCGGGGAGGATCTTCCCGGGGTTCGCGAGTCCGAGCGGGTCGATCGCTTGCCGCACTCGCCGCTGCGTCTCCAGTTCCTCCTCGGTGAACATCAGCCCCATGAACTCTCGCTTCTCGATCCCGATCCCATGTTCCCCCGAGAGAGCGCCCCCCGCTGCGACGCACAGTCGGAGGATCTCCGCCCCGGCGGCGACGACGCGGGAGGTCTCGTCCGGGTCGCGGGAATCGAAGCTGATGTTGGGGTGGAGGTTTCCGTCTCCGGCGTGAAAGACATTGCTCAGACGCAAGCGGTGACGACGCCCGATCTCGGCGATCGCATCGACCACCTCGGCCAGGCGCCGCCGCGGGACGACCCCATCGAGGACGTAGAGGTCGCGCGCGATCCTTCCCATCGCCCCGAACGCCCCCTTGCGCCCCCGCCACAAGCGGGCGCGCGACTCCGAATCCTCGGCCTCCTCGAACGCGATCGCCCCCTCCGCCTCGCACGCGTCGCGGATCGCTCGGGTCTCCTCCGCGATCTCCGCGGCCGAGCCTTCCCCCTCGACGAGGAGAACGGCATCCGCATCGCTCGGGTAGCCGGCGCGAAACACGCTCGCCTCGACCGCGGCGATGGTCTGCCGATCGAGCACTTCGAGCGCTGCGGGTCGCGTCCCGCTCGCGATGATCCGCGCCACCGCACGGCAGGATGCGGTGAGCGACGAGAAGCTCGCCAGGAACGTGCGTACGCACTCCGGTCGGCGGACGAGCGCGACGGTCGCCTCGACCACGATCCCGAGAGTCCCTTCCGATCCGACGAAGAGCCCTCGATCGTCCGGGCCGTCGACCGAGCCGCTCCGGTCCCCGAGGGTCGTCCGCGTGCCATCGGGGAGGATGACCTGCAGCTCGAGGATGTGCCGAGTGGTCATCCCGTGGCGGAAGCAGTGGGGCCCGCCTGCGTTCTCCGCGATGTTGCCGCCGAGGGTGCAGGCGCGTTGGCTAGAAGGATCGGGCGCGTACCGCAATCCGTGGGCACCAGCTGCGACGTCGAGATCGAGATTCACCACGCCGGGCTGGATCCGTGCGATCCGGTCGAGCGTATCGATCTCGAGGATTCGATCGAGTCGCGTCACATCGAGCAGCCACGCCCGATCGAGCGGGACGGCACCCCCCGAGAGCCCGGTTCCCGCGCCGCGAGGGAGGAACGGCACGCCCTTGCCTCGACAGGCGAGAACGGCCGAAGCGACCTCGTCCGAATTCTCGAGGAGCAACACCCCCCCCGGTGTCCCCCGGTGGAGGGCGAGCCCATCGGTGTCGTAGAGCGCGAGTTCTCCCGGGTCGGTCAGAATCCGGTCACGGGGGAGGAACCGGCGCAGCACGGCGATGAGCGCCGAGTCGATCCGCTTCGGCTCCCGCACGGGCGCTCTCCTTCCTCGGGGCCACTCGTTCGCTCGCGTTGGCTCCGACCTTCCGCGATAATCTCACCCGAGGAGTCCGGTGTGCGACTCCGCCACCGAGAATCGTCGATGATCCCCCGGCGGGCCGGGGGAGGGAGGAGCGGCGGATGGGTCTTCTCGACAAGCTCCGCGGGGAACTGGTCGACATCATCGAATGGATCGACGACAGCCGCCACACTCTGGTCTGGCGCTTCCCGCGCTTCCACAACCAGATCAAGAACGGCGCGAAGTTGATCGTTCGCCCCGGCCAGCAGGCGATCTTCGTCCACCAGGGCCGTCTCGCCGACGTGTTCGTGCCGGGCACCTACGAGCTGACCACGGGGAACATGCCGCTCCTCTCGACCCTCGCGGGTTGGAAGCACGGCTTCGACAGCCCCTTCAAGTCAGAAGTCTACTTCGTCTCGACCCGACAGATCACGGACATGAAGTGGGGGACTCCGAACCCGGTCGTGCTTCGCGACGTGGACTTCGGCCCGGTTCGGATCCGGGCCTTCGGCAGCTACTCCCTGAAGGCGACCGACCCGAAGGCGCTCCTCGAGGAGCTGGTCGGCGCGGACGGAACCTTCGGCTCGGATGAGGTCGCCGAGCTGATGCGCTCGATGATCAACACGACCTTCGCCGATCTCGTCGCCAGCTCGCATGTGGCGGTGCTCGACCTGGCCAGCAACTACGAGGAATTCTCTGCGCAGTTGCGAGCCGCCGTCGAGGAGAAGGTCGACGACGAGTACGGTCTGGCCATCCCGCAGCTCTTCATCGTGAACATCTCCCTCCCCGAGAACGTCGAGAAGGCGCTCGATACCCGCAGTTCGATGGGGATCATCGGGGACATGGGTCGTTTCCAGCAGTACCAGTTCGGGCAGGCGATGACCCAAGCCGCCCAGAATCCGGCCGGCGGCGGCGCGGCCCAGGGGATGGGGCTCGGCATGGGTTTCGCGATGGCGAACCAGATGGTCCATGGGATGGGAGCCGCGGGCGCGGCCGGTGCTGCCCCTGCGATGGCGCCGCCCCCCCCGCCGGCGGCGGCGACGATCTGGCACGTCGCGGAAGGGGGGCAGAGCATCGGTCCCCTGACGCTCGATCACCTCCGCGCGATGGTCTCAGAGGGTCGTCTCGTCCGCGACACCTTCGTCTGGTGCGCGGGGATGGCGGGTTGGATGGCCGCGGGGCAGGTCGCACAACTCAGCTCGTTGTTCGGACCCCCACCCACGCCATGAGCTCAACTGCCGGATCCCGGTCCGCCGTGCGTTCTCTGGATCTCCGCGGTGGGTGAGTGGGGTGCCACCGGGTCGATCGTGTCGCTGCCGCTCGAGACTGCGGAGGAACGAACTACGTCGGCCACGCCGCCTGCGGACTGAGCCCGCTTCTTTGCGTCGCGCCGCTTGCGCTGCTGCTCCGAGTGCACTCCGTGGATAACGGCGGCGATGACGAGGACGATGGTGATCAGAAGCCGCGGCTCGAGTCGCAACCAGCCACTCGCGCTCTCGACCCAGCGCACGAGGGGGATGCTCCCTTGCCGAATCAGGCAGACCGCGACGAACCCCAAGCCGGCTCCGGGGATGAGAAATCGTTCCCTGGAGAGCACTTCGCGCCAGCTGAAGATCGCCTCGCCCGGGGTCGCTGGCGCCAGGCGCCGAGGGAGCGGGAACCAGCGAGGAACCTGTGACTTGTAGTCGAGGTAGGGCTGGCCCAGCTCCTCCTCGAGCCGCTGCTCCTCGTGGAGCACGATCAGCGTGTAGATCACCAAACCGCAGAGCAGAGCGACGACGGCGGACCCTCGCGCTCCGCCCGCCACGGTCATTCCCAGGAGAATCGCCAGATTGGCGACGTAGAGCGGATTCCTCGTGTATCGAAACGGCCCGGAGCACACCAAGACCTCCGGGGCACAACGGCGAACCCGCGCCTTTTTCCCAATACGTCGCATCGATGCCAACCGCAGCGCTACGCCGACGGCCGTGAGGCCAGCCCCCACCGCCAGCTCCCACCCCTGTGACTGGGGTGCGGACGGGCTGAACAGCGACAACAGCAGTGGGAGTCCGAGGAGGAGGAGGAGGACCGAGCGCAGGTGAAAGGCAGAGGCCAGGGCGGCTTCCACCGTACGATTCCGAGCGAGTCGGGTTACCACTGGGAGGCCTCACTGCCTGGAACGAACATCCGTGCTCCTGTCGACGAATGAGTGCGATGCGTGTCGCCTCGATTCCCTCCGAGGCTCCTACGCCCCCCGATCCTGCCGGTGAGGAGCTCCGGGGACTCGCCGCGGCAGCCACAGGATCAGCCGAACGACCGTCCATGGTGGAGGCGACGGCGGATCACGTCCACGTGTTTTTCCCTCCTGCGTTCCTCCCGACGTCAGTGCCGATGTGCCCCCACTGCAAGAAGGGGCGACTCCGCTCGTTCAGGAGACGCGCTCACTCCCCCCCAGCCCGCTCCGCCGGATGTCCCTGCACAATACTACGGCGACCACTGCCAGCCCGAGACACAGCCCCCACCACAGTCCGGCGAGCCCGATCGTGCGCGACAACAGCCACCCTACGGGTAGGGCGATCGCGTAGAAGCCGACGATGAATGCCATCGCCGCGACGAAGGTCCGGCCGGCGCCCCGGAGCGCGCCCGCTGCGGTGACCTGCACGCCATCGAAGACTTGGAAGGCCGCGGCGACGGGGATCGCAGTCGCGACGAGGGCGAGCACCTCGGGTTCGCTCGTGAAGACGCGGCCGAGCTGATGGCGAAGGACCACGAAGGAAAGGCCCGACACCGCCATCACTCCCGCGCCCATCGCGATGGCGGTCCACGCCGCCTGGCGTGCCTGATCGGCCCGTCCCTGACCGATCAGGTTCCCCACGCGGGTCGCCGCCGCCGTGCCGATTCCGAGGGGGACCATGAAGCTGAAGCTCGCGATCTTCAGCGTGATCGTGTGCGCGGCGAGGGATGCCGGCCCGAGGTGTCCGGCGAACAAACTCGCGGTCTGGAACGCCCAGATCTCGGCTCCGAACTGGAACGCGATCGGGATCCCGCAGGAGAGGAGTTCTCGGAATCCCCGGAAGTGGAGGTTCGCCCACCGCCACGGCGTCCATGCTCCACGATGGAGGCGGAACCCGACGATCCAAGCGATGAGGACCGCGAGCAGAAATACCCGAGTCAGTGCGGTCGCGATCCCGGCTCCCTCGATCCCGAGTTCGGGGAACCCGAAGCGGCCGAAGATCAGCGCTTCGTTCGCGGCGACGTTGAAGAGGTTCGCGAGCAGCATCGTCCAGAGCGCCGGGCGCATCATCCCTCGTCCCTGCAGGAATTGACGGAGCGCGATGAAGGCGAAGAGCGGCGTGATACTCCACCACTGGACGGAGCAGTAGCGCTCCGCGATTTCGGCGAGGCCAGCGTCCTGTCCGAACCACATCATCGCCGGTCGGGCGAAGAACAGCAGGGTCCCGATGGCGAGCCCGAGCCCGACCGAGAGAACGAGGCCGCGCTGCACTGCACGCCCCATCCGCTCGCCGTCACCCGCCCCGTGGGCCTGCGCGATGATCGGGTCGAGGCCGAAGAGGATCCCCATCCCGATGGAGGTGGTTCCGAAGAGCCAGAGGTCCCCGAGTGCTACCCCGGCGAGGGGAACGGGTCCGATGCGGCCGACCATGTAGAGGTCGACGAGCCCCATCGCCATCATCCCGAGCTGGGTCAGCGCGACGGGCACGCCGAGCTGGGTCAGCACTCGAATCTCACTCAAATGGGGCCCCTCGGGATGGTGCTCGAGAGTGGATGGGACTGGCTCGCCGCAGGTGATGCCTGTCCCGGACGCTCGCCTGCTGATCCACGCTTCTTCAACTGGGTCTCCCGCCCGTCCCACAGCTAGCGAGGAGGCGGTCGGAAATCCTCGACTCGGATGTCGCCGGCTTGCTCACGCCCGGTCGGACGGCGGCTCAGATCGAGGGTTCCACCGCTCCGATCGACCTGAGCCGCCATCCGACAGGACGCGACCCGCACGCGACGTCTCGAACGATGTTTCCCAACCGCCTCCTAGCTGCCAGAATCCGCAGCAGCGGTTGTCTGGGCAGCCCGATATCACCGATGACCTGTCGTTCTCCCGACCGGAAGGACTCGCTCGTATGACCCTTTCTCGCGCACGCTTCTCCGGACTCACCGCGTTGCTGCTGATCCTGACAGCCTCACCTCTCGGCGGCCAGGAGAACCGCTTCCCGTTCCGCGTCGGAGATACGGTCGAAGGGAAGGTTCCTTCCCCCGACGAGTACTTCGGGACTCCACTCGGCAGTCGATTCACTCCTCACCACGAGACGCTCGCCTACCTGCGGGCCCTCGGGGAGCGATCGGATCGGATCACCGTCCAGTCGTACGGACGGACCGGTGAGGGACGCGAATTGGTGCTCTGCTTCATCGGGAGCGCGGAGAGCATCGGACGGCTCGGCGAGATCGCGACGCTCCAAGGGCAGCTCGCAGATCCTCGGTTGCGATCGGCGGATGGGGCCGAGGACCTCGGCGATCTGCTGCCGCGACTGCCGGCGGTCCTCTGGCTCTCGTACAACGTTCACGGAAACGAAGCCTCGGCGACGGAAGCGGCGCTGTGGACCGTCTACCAGCTGGTCGACGGAACCGACTCCGCGGCCCGCGCGATTCGCGACCAGGCTCTCGTGATCATCGATCCCTGCCTGAACCCGGACGGTCGCGAGCGATACCGCCAGTGGTATCACCAGGTCGCGATGGAGGGGGGGAACCCCGACCCCGAGAGTCGCGAGCACGATGAACCGTGGCCCGGCGGTCGCGCGAACCACTACCTCTTCGATCTCAATCGGGACTGGGCGTGGCAGAGTCAGCCGGAGACGCGCGCGCGGATCACCGAGTACCGACGGTGGTGGCCCCTCGTCCACGTCGACTTCCACGAGATGTCCCCGGAGTCGACGTTCTTCTTCTTCCCCCCGGAGAAGCCGATCAACCGGAACGTCCCCGAGAGCACTCTCCGCTGGGCGGAGACGATCGGACGCGCGAATGCCACGGCGTTCGACAGTTTCGGATGGCTCTACTACACCGCCGAAGCCTTCGACCTCTTCTATCCTGGGTACGGCGACTCCTGGCCTTCTCTCCAAGGGGCGATCGGGATGACCTACGAGCAGGCAGGAGGGGGGAGTGGCGGGCTCCGCTATCGTCGCCGCGATGGCGTCGAACTGACACTCTCCGATCGACTGCATCACCACCACGTCGCGGGGATGGCGACATTGCTCGCCGCGGTCGAGCGGAAGGAAGCACTGCAGAAGGACTTTCACACTTTCCGGCACGGCGCGACCGGGTCGACCGAGGCAGGCGAGGTTCGGCAGTACTTCTTCCCGCCGGGCCATGGAGAGCGACTCGAGCACTTGGGTGCGCTCCTCGCCGCCCAAGGGATCGAGGTCGGCATACTGTCGGCAGAGCTGGTCGCTGAAGGGTTGACCGACTTCCACGGAGTAGTGCACGAAGTGGTGCGTCTTCCCGCGGGAACTCTCTCGGTCGCTCTCGACCAACCGAGCGGGCGGCTCGCCAGCGCCCTGCTCGAGCCCCGCGCCGAGGTGACCGACGCCTACTTCTACGATGTCTCGGCGTGGTCGTTGCCGATGGCGATGGCGGTCGACGGGTACCTCTCCGGAATCCGGATCGAAGCGACGACCGTGCCGTTCGCACCGAGAATTCGGGTCGAACGGATCGAAGGGGAGGCGCGCTACGCGTATCTCCTCGAATGGAACGGAATCCGCTCGGCGCGAGCCCTTCAGGCGCTCCACGACCGGGGGATCCCGGTCCGCCTCGTCCCCGAGAAGATCGTGATCGCCGGACACCGTTACGCCCCGGGCACGCTCGTCATCCCCGCGCGGAGCGAGGGCGCGCATGCGGCGGTGCGAGAGGTGACAGCGCTCTGCGGCGTCGAGTTCCGGGCCGTCGACTCCGGGTGGACCGAGGAGGGGATCGACCTCGGATCGGAGAAGGTGTCCGCTCTACGCCCGCCGCGGATCGCGGTGGTGACCGGCTCCGGCGTCTCGAGCCTTTCTTTCGGCGCGGTGTGGAGTCTGTTCGAGCAGGATCTCGACGTCCCCTTCAGCGCCGTGGAGCTCGAGGGCCTCGGTGGAGTCGATCTGGCGAACTACGACGTTCTCATCCTCCCCGAAGGATTCGGGTATCGCAATGCACTCGACGAAGCCACGACCGAGCACCTCCGCGGATGGGTGCGCGCCGGCGGCACCGTGATCGCACTCGGCGGTGCAGCGTTCGCGATCAGCGAAGAGGGGGCGAAACTCTCCGGTCGCAAGACGCAACTCGAGCCCCCTCCACGCAAGGACGACGCAGAGACTCCAGCCGAACGGAAGACGATCGCGAGTCTTCGAAAGCAGCGCGAGGAGCGGCAGGTCCCTGGAAACATCTTCCGGATCGAACTCGACCCGGACCACCCGCTCGCCTTCGGGCAGCCGCGAAAGCTCTTCGCATTCATGGAGGAGACCCGCACCTTCGCGCTCGCCGGCGATGGGGGCGATGTTGCGGCGTTCACCGCAGATCCCGCGGCGAGCGGGTTCATCTCGGAGGAGAACGTCGAGAAGGTCCGCCGTCGGGTCTACCTGGCGGAGGAGCGTCTCGGCCAGGGTCACCTGGTGCTCTTCGCAGGGGACCCCAACTTCCGCGGCTTCTGGCACGGCTTGACTGGCTTGTTCCTCAACGCCGTATACCTCAGATCAACCTACTAGCTCGCCCGGCCGCCGATGAGGGCCCGTCTGCTGCGTTGCGGGGCTCTTCCCGATCCTCGGGGGGCCGGGGGGGTCGCCTCCGGTCGGGACGCACCATCCGAACACTCCTCGGCGGCCTCGATGGGGGCGGGTGATTTGGAGTCCCCGGGTCTCTGTCTGACTTCAGTTCGCCCCCCCTCGCAGCCGATCATTCGATCAGGACCCGGTTCCCCGCTCGTCCCCCGGGTCTTGGGAGCAGCGATGGCGACGAAGGACTCTTCAACGACCCGGGAAGTTCCGTGGGAGAGCTCACCGCGGGAAATCTTGCGCAAGCTCCAGTTCCTGATCTCCACGAACAACGTGACTGCGCAGCAGCTCGCCAGGACGACCGGTCTCTCGCAGAAGAACGTCCAAGAAATCCTCGATGGGGTCTCCTTGCCGACCGAGTCGATGCTGCGGAAGTGCGCAGATTTCTTCGGCGTGACGTTGGAATTCGTGATGGGCAAGGATGATGGGAAAGGGGCGAAGCAGACCGCTCCGCGCTCGCATTCCAGCGGTTCGAAGAGTGGTGCTCCACCGGCGGGGCAGACCTCGCCGAAGGCCGCCGCTCCTTCCGGACCGCTCAACCTCCGGACGATCGCGACCCGTCACCAGGCACTCATCGAGCTGCTGATCGAGAAACGCGTGATCACCGCGCGGGAGTACCACGACATGGTGCAGAAGATCGAGGGGCGCGGGCGGTAGTCGGGGCGCGACCGCCTCAGAGCAATTCGACTCCGTCCGGCACATCCCCCAGTTCACCGATCTCCGTGCGCACCTTCTCTTCGAAACCCTCTCGACCCATCCGGGCGAAAGCGATCCACTTTCCGAGCTCGACCCCGGGTTGGTCGTAGGGATCGATCTCGAGCAGCTCCGCCGCGAGGACCGTCGCGAGCTCGAAGAACGCGAAGAGTGCCCCGAGAGTCCGGGCATCCAGACTCGAGAGCTGGAGGCGGGACACCGGTCGCCCGGCCGCTGCGAGGGATTGCCCCGTGCCGATCCGCTCCGCCTCGAACAGCGCATCGATGCTCCCTCCACCCAGATACTCGAAGTCCGGATGGAGCGTCCCGCCTGCGGCGGGGAGCGGGGTCACCGGTGAGATGTCGGCATCGAGTCCGAGGATCAGGAACTGCTTGTCCGCCGGACCCTCGACGAAGAGTTGCACCAGCGAGTGCTGATCGGTCGCACCTTGCGCGGAAAGCGGCGTGCTTCCCCGGTGGACCACTCGGCCGGCGCGGTCGAGCCGCTTGCCGAGGCTCTCCCCCCACAACTGGGCGAACCAGTCGCCGAAGGTGCTCAGGCGATCGACGTACCCCATCAGGACCTGGATCCGCTGGCCGCTCCGCTCGGCCCGGAGAACGTGCCCGACCACCCAGTCGAGGAGAGGATGGTCTTCCCGGTCCCGGACTGCGTGCCAGAGCGACCGCGCGCCTGCGAGCAACTCGGCGGGGTCGCTTCCCACGATCGCGGCGGGGAGGAGTCCGACGGGGGTGAGCACCGAGAAGCGTCCGCCGACGCGTGGTGGGATGTCGAAGGTAGCGTGTCCATCGCGCGACGCGACCCCCCGCAGTGGGCCGTTCGTTGGATCGGTGATCAGCACCATCCGTGAGGACGGATCGATTCCCCCCTCGCGCAGCCAGTCGGCGAAGTAGAGCAGCTGGGCGGCGGTCTCCGCGGTCGAGCCGGATTTCGACACCACCAGGAATCCGGTCCGGGCCGGATCGAGTCGATCGCGGGTACGAGCGATCGTGTCCGGATCGATGTTGTCGATGACGATCAGGCGTTCGGCCTGTCCGGGAGCGAGAGCATCGCGGACCGCACGGGCGCCGAGAGCGGAGCCTCCGATGCCGAGTAGCACGACATGTTGAAAATCGGCGAGCGCTCTTGCCCCGATTCGACAGCGGTCCGCGACCGCGTCTCCCTCTTCCAGGATCTCGATGAAACCCGGAGGGTGGGCGGCGAGGGTCCCGACCATCTTGCGCAGCTGGGCGCGCGCCGCCGTCGCCTCCTCCGCAAGGTCTGCGGGGAGTGCTCCGCCGAGGTCGAGCCGAAGGGTCACTGAGCTTTCTCCCCCGCGGGTGAGAGGTGGGGGTACTCCTGCGCGACCTTGGTCCAGCCGGGGAGGGAACGCTCGACGATCTCCCGGGAGACCGCGAACGAGATTCGGAAGTGTCCGGGCGTGCCGAAACCGCGACCGGGGACGACGAGGATCCGCTCCTTCACGAGGCGCCCGACGAACTCGACCTCGTTCTCGATCGGCGAGCGGGGGAAGAGGTAGAACGCGCCCCCGGGCGGTGTGATCGAGAAGCCGAGCTCGGTCAGGTGGTCGAGCAAGATCTGCCGGTTCTCTCGGTAGAGGGTCATGTCGACGGCGAGATCCTGGCAGTCGGCGACCGCCAACTGGAACAGGCTCGGGGCGTTGACGAATCCGAGGGTGCGGTTGCAGAAGGTGCAGGCGGCGGCGAGCGCCTCGGCGCCATCGAAGCGGGGCGAAATCGCGAGATATCCGATCCGGTCCCCCGCCAGCCCGAGGTCCTTCGAGTGCGAAGTGATCAGTACGGTGTGTTCGTACGCCGGCGGCACCTCCGGGCACTCGTAGCCTTCGTAGACGATCTTTCGATACGGTTCGTCGGTGATCAGTGTGATCGGTACACCGGCCTTGAGCGATCCTTCGCGGAGCGCGTCGCAGAAGGCTCGGAGCTCCGTCTCGGAGTAGATCCGACCGGTCGGATTGTTCGGGAAGTTCATGACGACGGCGCGGGTGCGCGGGGTGATCGCCGCGAGGAGTTCTTCGGCCGGCGGCGGACCGAAGTCCTCCGTCGTGGAGACCTCGACCGGGACCCCGCCGGAGTTCCGGATGTAGAAGCCGTACTCGACGAAGTAGGGGCTGAGGAGGATCACCTCGTCCCCTGGATCGAGGATCGCGCGGAAGAGCACGTTCAGCGCGCCCCCGGCCCCGACCGTCATCACCACATCTCCTGCCCCGTAGGTCAGCCCCGTCCTCTGCGTGAGGTGAGACGCGATCTTCTCGCGCACCTCGGGCCACCCCGCGTTCGGCATGTAGCGGTGGATCCCCTCCTGATCGAGGAGCGAGCGGAGGCGGTCGAGCAGGGCGGGAGGGGGTGGGAGGATCGGATTGCCGAGGGCGAAGTCACAAACGGAGTCCTCGCCGAACTCACGCTTGAGGCGTGCCCCCTCCTCGAACATGCGCCGAATCCAGGAGGCGCGCTCGAGCGCCTCGGAGACGCTGCGAGAGATCGGCATCGGTCGGTCTCACTTCCCGGGGATCGCAGAGGCCCCTGGATCGAGGGGCGCAGTGATCGAGGAGCACAGTGATCGAGGAGCGGCCGCCGGTTCGGAGCGTGGCGGTCGGATCGCGCTCACACCCCTCGTGCGGGGCCGAATGCCGCAGATAGGCCGGATGATACGGGTTACGTGAGTCCGCTCCAAGGCGGACTGCCAGTTTCCAGCGCGAACGTACAAAATATTGACAACGCCCGGGCGGGCCATACAATCATGGTGTTCCGTCAAGATTTCGGACGGGGAGTGCGCGTTTTCCCTGGACCCACAAGTACGGATCGTGGAGACTCGCCCGTAATGTCCGCTTACTCTCGCTGTGCGGGGACCGGTGCCGGTTCCACCGCTGGAGTGGCGGGGACGACAACAACTGAACCTGTAGACCCGGCCCGGAACATTCCCCTAATTTCCCCCTTTCGGGTTGGGTCTCTTTTTCTTGCCTTTTCCGCGCCGTCGGGCCCTCTCCTCAACCGAGGAGGAATGGATCCGCCGGCGCGTTCTCATCCCCGAACCGCAACGTTCGCAGGTGATCGATTCCGGCGGCGATGCGTTCGTGGCCCTGCCCAGGGCGGCACTCGATCACGAGCGGTAGCTCCTCGGGAAGGTCTCGGAGCCGGGCCGAGAGGTTGAGCTCTCCCTCACCCGGGGGGAGGTGGTCCTGGATCCCGATCACATCGTGCACATGGCATCCGAGCAGAGTGGATCGCATCGCATCCCAAGTCTCCTGGGGAGCTGCGAATCCGAGGACCTCCTGGTAGCGCGCGTGACCGGTGTCGTACCACGTTCCGAGCGGGGCCCCCTCGAACGTCTGGATCAATCTTCCGAACTCGGCCGGATTGGGGATCTCGTGTGGATAGACCCGATTCTCGAGACCGAGCGAGACTTCCAGCCGTGTGGCCGCGACGAGGATACGGTCGAGCGAGAGCCTCAGGAGATCGAGGCAGCGCTCCGCGGTCTCGGCGCGCTCTCGCGCGATCTTTCGAATCACTGTCTCGCCCTCTCCGATCGGCCACTTCCCACCGTCGTAGAGCTCACGGATGCGGTGCTTGGGGTACTCGATGGGGGTCCGTCCCGAGTGACAGACGACGAACCGCGCCTCGAGGCGGGCGGCCCATTCTAGTGTCTCGATCGTGGCGGCGACCCCGCGGTTGCGCAGGGTGGTGTCCTCCGAGGTGAGCAGCAGGAGATCGCCGGCGGAGCCCCCTCGGCGACGTGCCACTGGGGACCGGGCAGAAGCTGTGAAGGCTGGCCACGCTCCGCCCAGCCGCTCGGATCGCCCGTCCCATCGGTTCGATCTCTCCCGCGGTGATCCGATAGCTGAACTCGTACCCCTCGACGTCGTACGAGAGCAACTCGGCGATCCGAGAATCCGCGTCTCCGTCGTTGGGGTCGAGGCAGGATGTGGAGAGTGCGATCATGCGGTGGTGACTCCTCTGGGGGAGAGGATACAGGGAATGCTCGGCGGCGGGGGCGGGACTGAGGAGCAGGGTGATGGGGAGAATTCGGCCCCGGGCCGCGCCCGATTTCGGAAACGGCGACCGGACCCCCCCATGTACGGTAGACTGCCGCTTTCCGACCGTGGGAGGAGGATCGCGCCATGTCATCGAGCGACATCACGACCGACCTCCTCGCCCGCCTCGAGAATTACCTCACCGTCACCCGCGAAGCCCTCACGACGATCGAACTCCCGCTGGTCGCTCGCGTCGTGACGATGATCGAGGAGGCGTACCGCGACGATCGCCGCGTCCTGGTCTTCGGCAACGGGGGGAGTGCGACGACCGCATCCCACCTCGCGGAGGACCTCGCGACCTACGCGATCCCCTTCACGGAGTCGCGGCGATTGCAGGTGCTCTCCCTCTCCGACAGTCCTTCGGTGATCACCGCTCTCGCGAATGACCTCTCCTTCGAAGAAGTGTTCGCGGAACAGATCCAGCAATGGGCGCGTCCGGCGGATCTGGTGATCGCGATGAGTGGCTCCGGGAACTCTCCGAACATCATCGCAGGGATCGAGCGGGCCCGCAGGATCGGCTGCCCGACGGTGGGGATGACCGGTTTCGACGGTGGCCGTCTGCGCGAATTGGTCGACGTGGCGCTCCACGTCGACGTCGGCACGATGCAGAACGCCCAGGATGGTCACATGGTGATCGTGCACCTGATCATCGATGGCTTCCGACACCGAGTTCGTGCTGCGCTCGGTGAGAGCGGGTGACCTCGAGGGGCGTGTTCCTCGACCGGGACGGGGTGATCAACCGCTACCTTATCGACTACGTCAGAACCCTGGCCGACTTCGAGTACGAGTCCGGCGCCGCGGAGGCGTTTCGGATCCTGGGTGAGATCGGGCTCCCGATCGTGGTCGTCACGAATCAGTCGGGGATCGGGCGGGGGTACACGACGGCTGCCGCGGTCGAGGCGATCCACGCGCGACTGTCGACGGACGCCGCGCGCTGGGGAGGACCGATCTCGTCGATCGAGATTTGCCCCCACACCCCGGATGATCGCTGTGCCTGCCGGAAGCCCGAGTCCGAGCTCTTCCGGCGCGCCTCGGCTCGGTTCGGCTTCGACCTCGAGGGCTCGTTCATGATCGGGGATGCTCCGAGCGATATCGAGGCGGCGCAGCGACTCGCCATTCGAGCGGTGCGTGTCGGCACCGGTCGGGGGGGCGAGCCCTTGCCGATCGGAATCGCGGCGGAAACGACGGTCGGGGAGATCGAGGAGGCCGCGCGATGGATCGCCACTCAACACCGAGCGACCCACCCAGAAGAAGGATCTGAGCGATGAACGAACTCCGAGGTTGCTTCTCCAGCGGACTCGCCCTCGGTGTCGCGCTGCTCTCGGGGTGCGCTGGGAGCTCGACGCGGGTCGTCGACGAAGGTCGCGCTTCCTCGTGGGACCCGACCCCACCGCCTCTCGCCGCAGTGACGCGGGTCTTCGAGGGGCGCGAGCGGTGAGGAGATCGACCTCCTCGCGCTCATCCGGGCACTCTCTTCGGCGGACGTCGTTTTCCTCGGCGAGACGCACCTCGATGACGTGACCCACCGCACGGAGCACGCGATCCTCGAGGGATTGATCGATGCCAAGCGAGGACGGGTGGTCCTCGCGATGGAGATGTTCACGAGGGATGACCAACCCGCTCTCGATCGCTATCTCGCGGGACAGATCGACGAAGCCACGTTCCTCGCGGAGGCGCAAGAATGGGCGAACTACCACACGGGCTACCGGCCGCTCATCGAGTCGTCGCGCCGAGCGGGGGTTCCGGTCGTCGGCTCGAACCTCTCATCCGCCCTCCGGCGGAAACTCGCCTTCGGCGGGAGCGAGGCCTTCGCGGCGCTCACCGACCTGGAGCGGCAGGGGGCTGCGGCGGAGCTCTTCCCCAACTCACCCGACTACTGGGAGCGTTTCGACCGCACGCTGCGGGGGCACATGGGAGGACCGGGTGCGACCGACCCCGAGGCGCGGCTCTACTCGATCCAGAGCCTTTGGGACAACACCATGGGAGAGTCGTGCGCGCGTGCCCTCGCGGCGCATCCGGGCCACCTCGTCGTGCACGTCAACGGTGGCTTCCACTCCTGGCGCGGTCTCGGGACCGCCGAGCAGCTCCGTCTCCGAGCCCCGGACGCGCACGTGGCCACGGTACAGATCGTGCCGGTCGGTGATCTACCGGCGGTCGACCCGGAGTCGGGAGAGGAGAGCGCGGACTTCGTCGTCTACGCCGAGACCAGGGCGCGGGGGCTCTCCGAAGGAACCCATGCGGTCATCGTCGGCCGTGAACTCCGCTACCGCCTCCACGTTCCCGACGGAAAAGGACCGTGGCCGCTCTTGATCTGGTGTCCGGATGAGGGAGCGGGGGCTCCCGACGAAGCGAAGCGATGGGAACTTCTCATCGGGGACGACGCCGCCATCGCTGTGGTCGAGCATCCCTACCCGGTCATCGAGGAGGACCTCCACGCGAGCGGCCGTTTCAGCTGGGACGAGACCTTCTTCGAGGACCTCGGAGCGATCGGTTCGGGGCTCGCCCGAGTGCGCGATGCGATCACCAGGGCGCACCCGATCGATCGAGGTCGCGTGCTCTACGCTGGCATCGGGGCGGGGGGGCGAGTCGTGGCCACTGCGCGGTGGCAGGATCGTGATGGTCCGGCGGCACTCGCGATCGCACCGGGTCCACTCGGTCGTCTGATCGAGGGCGGACTCTCCGATCCGGAGGAGCTCCGCGGCGGGGAACTCCGGGTGCTCGCGACGTCTGCGAACCTGGAGAGTTGGGAATCGGAGATCGCTGATCGGATCGAAGTCGGGTTCCCCGGCCGCGTCGTCGAACTCGCGGCGGGGGGGGACGGAGTCGACGCGGTGCGAACCGCTCTCGGACTCGTATCGCCCGAGGCACTAGAGGACCCCAAGATTCTTTGGATCGCGCACGGTTCGCCTCTGGCGCGGCAGTGGGCGGCGCTCGCTGCAGCGCAGCTCGGGGGGAGCTGGCGAGTCGACGTGCTGTCGGTGGGCGGGGTGGATCTCACAGACGGTCTCGGCGCCGGCTCGATCTGCCTCGAGACGGATCTCGCCGCCGAGAGTCTCGCCGACGCGGACCTCGTGTTGCTGCTGCGGCCGATCTTCTCCGCGCAAGACCTCGCCTCCGGCGTGGGGATCCCGCTCCCGTCCGGCCCCTTCGGGGGAACGGTGGTGCTCGTCCTACCGCCCGGTCGTTCCGAAGACCGCAGCGCCGCTTGGCACCGTCTCGAGGAAGAGGATGTCACCCGCAAGAGGAGCCGCTTCGTCGGGCTCCGCGTCGCCGAGACCGGAACCGTGCGCGATCTTCCTGCGGTCCTCGATGAACTGCGTGCGGAGGGGAAGAGCGTGGTCCGGATCGCGCCCGTCAGGTTCTGTGCAACGGCGGAGGAGATGCGAACGTTGCGCGCGAGCACCGTGGGGCACGACGAGGGGTTGAGGATCTCGTGGACGCCGGGGTTGGGCGGGGAGATCTGGCGGGTGCTCGGGGAGAGTGCCGGGGTTCGCTAAACGCACCCGTAGGCGATCATCGCATCCGCCACCTTGATGAACCCCGCGATGTTCGCGCCGCGCACATAGTGGATCGTGCTCTCCCCCTGGGTCGATCCCCAGGTGACACATTGCAGGTGGATCTTGCGCATGATGTCGCGGAGGCGCGCGTCGACTTCTTCGCGTGTCCAGCTCAACCGCAGCGCGTTCTGGCTCTGCTCGAGACCGGAGACTGCGACTCCGCCGGCGTTGGCCGCCTTCGAGGGAGCGTAGAGGATCCCGGCCGTAAGGAAAGCGTGCGCTCCGGGGAGCTCGGTCGGCATGTTCGCCCCTTCGCACACCAACTGGATCCCGTTGCCGAGCAGGACCCGAGCATCGTGCTCCGAGATCTCGTTCTGGGTGGCGCACGGGAACGCGACATCCGCGGGAACTCCCCAGGGGCGGAGATCCCCGTGGAACTCGCATCCGAACTTCTCGGCATACTCGGAGATGCGGCCGCGCCTCACCTCCTTCAGGTCCTTCAGCCAGGCGAGCTTCTCTTCGTTGATCCCATCCGGGTCGTGGATGAACCCGCTCGAGTCGCTCGCGGTCAGCACCTTGGCGCCGAGTGCGATCGCCTTCTCGATGGTGTAGATCGCCACGTTCCCCGAGCCGGAGACGAGGCAGGTCTTGCCCTCGAGGGAGTCCCCTCGGTGGTTCAGCATCTCCTGCGCGAAGTACACGCAGCCGTAGCCGGTCGCCTCGGTCCGCACCAAGCTGCCGCCGAAGGCGAGCCCCTTGCCGGTGATGAACCCCGTGAACCGGTTGTGAATCTGCTTGTACTTGCCGAAGAGGTAGCTGATCTCGCGAGACCCGACGCCGATGTCCCCGGCCGGGATGTCGGTGTGTTCGCCGATGTGACGAGAGAGCTCGATCATCATCGACTGGCAGAACCTCATCACCTCGCGATCGGATTTTCCCTTCGGATTGAAGTTGGATCCCCCCTTCGCTCCTCCCATCGGAAGCGTGGTGAGGCTGTTCTTGAAGGTCTGCTCGAAGCCGAGGAACTTCAAAATGCTGAGGGTCACGGAGGGATGAAAACGGAGTCCACCCTTGTAGGGGCCGATCGAGTTGTTGAACTGAACCCGCCAGGCGCGGTTGGTCCGGATGTTCCCCAGGTCGTCCTCCCAGCAGACTCGGAAGATGATGATCCGGTCCGGCTCGGTCATCCGATCGAGGATACTCTCTTCGCGGTACTGAGGATGTTCATCCATGAACGGGAGGATCGTCTCTGCGAACTCGCGGACCGCTTGGAGAAACTCGGGCTCCCCGGGGTTTCGCCGTTCGACTCCGGACATGAAGTCTTCGAGCTGCTGGCGCGGATCGGGCATGGGGGCAGACCTCCTCAGGTGCGACTGGAGCCACGC
>JAQBGV010000147.1:0-33961 GCA_032128395.1 Planctomycetota bacterium
CCGCGGGTGACGGTCGTTCCGAAGTACTTCTCGATCGTGGCCCCCGCTCGGCAGATTGGCCGGGTCGAAGAAGAAGAGGAGCTCTGGATTCTGCTGAACGTCCGGGACGAAGAGCGGGATCATTCCGAGCATCGGACGAATCATCTCGAGCATCTGCGCGGTCGACTTGCCGGAGTCGGTGTAGCTCAGCATCATCCCGGAGCTTCCCCCGACCATCTCGATCAGCGATCCGTACGCGGTGTTCCCCGAGAGATTCTCGCCGCTGTCCACCCGCGAGAAGGCTTTCTTCAGGGTCTCGGTGCCGGTAGCGAAGATCAGCCAGTCTCCTTCGAACGCGACCGCGAGTTGCATCGCCGCAGGCCCCGCGGGAACCATCATCGACCAGACTTCACGCCCGGAGACCTCCTGCTTGGTCAGCATCCCTTGCGTGAGCTCTGGGTTGAGCATGGTCGCGAGAAGCTTCTGGAACCGCTCCTTCGAGACGAGCTTGATCCCGAAGCTCAGGTCGAGCCCCATCCCCCCGCCCATCATCATGGCCATCGGATTCATCGCCGCGGCGCCGGCCGGTGACGCATAGAAGACCGACCCCTCGAGATCGGAGAGCAGTTCATCCACGGTGAAGCCGAACATCCCCGACGCCTGTGCGAGCCCCGCGTTGAACTCCGCGATCTCTTCGGGGGGAGCGAGCGCGAGAATATCGCGGACCACGTTCATGATCTGAGCGAGCTCGAGCCGGAGCGTGTTCGCGGAGAGCACGCTGGTCGGGGCGAAGGGAGGAGGGGCGAGCGCCTTGTTCTCCGTCGGCACCAACCGAAGGAGCCCGCGGCGTCCCACCATCCCGACGAACGTCTTGTTCGAAACGCCCTTGGGACTCCAGGTGACGGTCGACGCCATCCCCTGCAGGTCGGTGAGCCCGAGGGCCTGGATCACCGCGGCGGGATTCGGATCTCCCTCGCTGACCGGCATCATGGCGAGGAGTCCCATCGCGATCTGCCAGACCGGGGTCAGGTTGACGAAGCTCGACAGCTGTCCGCGACCGGTCGCAGCGGTGGCACTCTTGTAGAACGGCACGTTGCCGAGGCGCACGGTGCTTCCCGCGACCGCGTCGAGATAGTCGACGATTCCCGCGTGATGGACACCGAGCAGGAATCGATCGCCCTTGCGCCCGAAGAAGAGGCCCAGCCCCTCTTCCTCGATTCCGGAGAAATCATAGCCGCCGGAGCTGAAGTGGGTCCGGGTCGCCTTTCCCTCGCTCATCGTGATGATGTTGCCGATCAACTGCTCGTGCATCGCGTGCACTCGATCGGTTCCGCCGAACTCGCAGATGATGTTCGGTTGCGGCTCGCCCTGCTCCGGGTCCATCATCATCCCGATCGAGAAGGACACCCGCCCGGACATGTCCTCACAGAGTGAAGTGCAGTAGTCCTTCCCGAGGGCGAGCAACCCGTGCATCTTTTCTTTCATCGCAGCGCCGTCGGTCGCCTCGCCGGCGCTGTGGGAGGCCTCTTCGATCCCCTTCTGGATCAGTCCGGAGATTCCCGTCTTGAGGGTTTGCCCGATGCGTCGAATCTCGGGATCGGCGAGGAACCGCCCCATGTCGGAGGCGTCGATCGCTGTCTTCATCGCCTTCCAGTCCCCCGTCGACATCACGAAGACGGTGCTGTCGGCGAGGTGAACGTCATCCGCACGAGCAGCGGTGGAAATGGCGGAAGTCGCCGCGAGGCCAGCGAGGAGCGCCCCCGCGAGGGCCAGAGGACGAGTGAGCATTCTGAAATTCCTTTCCAGGCCCTTGCGTCTCGACGGCATCCGAATGTGTTCCCAGTGGGTCGCGAGCGGGTCGCGCCTGGAACTCAAGCCGGTGCTTCGAACAAGGGCGGGGCGCGGGATCGATCGGATGGTAGGGGCTCGGCGGAACTCTCTCCGTGGACCGCTCCCCCCCGGAAGCCGCTCAAGCTAACATGCGCCATTTGGGGCCGCAACTTTGCCCACAGAAGGATCGCCCCGGGCCGGGGGACCCTGAGGGCAGCCCCGCTCCCCATCGTCGGGAGATCGATCGTGACCGGACCTCATCGGCCTCGCGCCCGGCCCATTCCCGCTCCGTACGCGATCGAGGGCCCCACTCCGACGCCAGAGGGTCTTCGCCAGGTTCGGCTCGGGGTCGACCCCTCGTCCGGGTCCTTCACAGATCCGGGGGATCTCCCCCTCGCGCCCTGGGTTCCCCCGGGGTGTTGGATCCTCCCGGGGTTCCTCGATCTCCATGTGCACTGCAGGGATGACCCGAGCGGGGGCGAGCGTCACAAGGAAGACTACACCTCGGCGACCCGCGCCGCGGTCCACGGTGGAGTCGTCGCGGTGGGCGACATGCCGAATAATCCGGAGCCACCGGTCGACGAGCAGAGCTACCTCCGAAAGCGCGCCCTCGCCGCCGAGCGCGCGGGGATCGACGTCGTCGTCTACGGTGGAGTGACTGCGCGCGGGGGCGCGTTCCTCCCCGGAGTCCCGTGGAAGTGCTATTTCGGGCCGAGCGTCGGAAAACTCCATGACCGGGAGGGAGTCGGGACCGCGCTCGCAGGATTCCGAGGAGAGTGGGTCGCGTTCCACGCCGAGGACCCGGCGATCCTCGAAGCCTCTCGCGATGAGTCGTGTCACGAGGACCGGCGTCCCGCAGAGGCGGAGCGGGTCGCCATCGCTAGGATACTCGAGCTCGCCGGAGAGCACGGGTTCCACCCCCACATCGCACATCTTTCGACCGGGGCAGGGCTCGAGGAGATCCGACTCGCGCGCCGGGGCGGGCTCGAGGTGACTTGCGAGGTCGCACCGCACCACCTCTTCTTCGATCGAGAGAACCGTGTGGACCATCCCCGTGGGGAGTGGCTCCAGATGAACCCGCCGCTGCGCACCCCCGAAGACCGGCGGGCACTGATCGATGGGCTGCGCTCGGGCGAGATCGACATCCTCGCCACCGACCACGCTCCCCATTCCATCGAAGAGAATGCGGGCGGAATCAGCGGCGTCCCGCTCCTCGACACCTTCGCCCCGTTCCTCGCCTGGCTCGCCGCGAACGAGGGATTCTCTTGGCCGCGCCTCATCGAGTGCGCAGCGCGTCGACCCGCAGAACTCTTCGCTCCATTCCTCGATGGTCGCTTCGGAGTGCTCGCCCCCGGCGCGGTCGCGAGCTACGTCGTCCTCGACCCAAATTTGCCGTGGACGGTCAGCGCGGATGATGTGCAGAGCCGTGCGGGGTGGTCCCCCTTCGAAGGGGTGACGCTGCCCGCGACGGTGCGGATGACTGCGGTGCGGGGGAAGGTTTGGGAGATGAAGGAAGAGTAGATCGAAAGCGGATCATCGGGCATCGGATGCAGGGAGTGCACAGTTGAGGACGATCCTGACGACCACCGGTCTGCTGGTGATCAGCAACGTGTTCATGACCTTCGCCTGGTACGCACACCTGAAGGAACTTCGATCGAAACCCTGGATCGTGGCAGCCCTGGTCAGCTGGGGGGTTGCCCTCCTCGAGTATCTGTTCCAGGTCCCCGCGAATCGGATCGGATTCACCGTCCTGGGGGTGGGTCAGCTCAAGATGCTTCAGGAGATCATCTCGCTGATGGTCTTCGTTCCGTTCGCGATCTACTACCTGAAAGAGCCGCTGAAACTCGACTACCTGTGGGCTAGCTTTTGCATCGTCGGTGCCGTGTTCTTCGTCTTCCGGAGCAAGTGGTTCGGAGCGTGAACGGTCCGTCCGATTCGAGATCAGGATCTGACGCTCCTATCCCCCGTTCTCCCCGTTCTCCGCTTCACTCCCCAGGATTCTCATCAGTTGCGTCGACAGATCCTCGATTCGATACGGCTTCTGGATGAACCCGACGAAGCCGTCCCCCTCACGGAGCAGATCCTCGCTGTATCCGCTCGTCAGGATCACGGGCACCGCGGGATCGAACCTCCGGAGCGCGGCACCCGTCTCGACCCCACTGAGGCCAGGCATCTCCATGTCGACGAGCACGGCACGCAGTCGTTGGTGTTCGCCTCGGAATCGTGCGAGCCCCTCTTCACCGCTGGCGGCGAGCACCACGTCGTAGCCGCAGCGGCGGAGCATACGGTCGACGAGCAGGCGCACGCTCTCGTCGTCGTCGATGACGAGAAGACGCCCGGTTCCACATTCCACGCGGTGGGACTCGACGAGACCCGCCCGGTGCGTTGCCTCGCCGGCGATGGCGGGAAGGAGGATCGAGAAGCGCGTACCCTGGTCCGGTCGACTCTCCACCCGGATCACGCCGTGATGACCACGCACGATCCCGACGACCGCAGCGAGTCCGAGGCCACGACCGGTGAACTTGGTGGTGTAGAGGGCTCGAAGCAGCGCGCGAGCGTGCTGGGATCCATCCCCGGCCCCTCGTCCTCGACCTGGAGGTGCACGTAACGCCCCGTCGCGGGGTCGTCGATACCCTGAGAGTCGACGATGAGTTCTGCCGTCTCGAATTCTCCGGAGCCGGTGCGGACGATGATCTTCCCCCCCAGTTCGCCCATCGCCTCGGAGGCGTTGATGATCAGGTTCATCAACACCTGCTGGAGTTGGGTCGAATTCCCTCGGACCGGGGGGAGCTCGACGGCGAATTCGTGCTCGACCACGACGTTGGCGCCGAGCGAGACGCGCAGGAGCCCTTCGAGGTCGGTGATGAGGTAGCCGAGGTCGATCACCTCCTCCGAGAACTTTCCCTTCCCGGCGTACGCGAGGAGCTGAGTGGTCAGGTCGGCCGACTTGCGGGCGCTCCGCTCGATCTCCGCGAGCTGACGGGCCACCGGTTCGGGGACCCCCTGCTCGAGCTGGGCCATGCTGGCGTTGCCGAGGACCCCCATCAGCAGGTTGTTGAAGTCGTGGGCGATCCCACCCGCGAGGACTCCTAGGCTCTCGAGCTTCTGGGCCTGTTGGAATCGCTCCTGGAGCCGTCGCTGCTCTTCCTCGGCGACCCGACGCCGACTGTGGACGAAGGCGAGCAGGACGACGAATCCCGCGAGACAGCTCCCCCAGGTGAGGATCGCGAAATCGTGGATCCTCTGCCGTTCGGAGAGTCGTTCCTCCCCGATGGTCTGCCAATCCGTATCCAGGAAGATCGTGTAGCTGTCGACCCTCGCATTGAGCGCATCGAAGCTGATATCGAGGTCGTCCCCGGGCCTGCTCCCTTTCGCGATCCGCCCCTCGGCGGCGACGATCATCTCTTCGATGGTCTCGATGACGAGCCCGACCAAGTCGCTGTGGGTGGCTCCCTCCTCGATCCTGATGCGGAATAGCTCCGAATCAGGCGCGTCCTCCACGGCGAAGATCGGCCGACCGAGAACTTCGGGATCGATCTCCGTTAGAGACTCTAGGTATGAGGAAGCGATCTCGGTCGCCACGCTGAAGTAGTTCCGCCACTTCTTGTCGGTCTCGGTGGGGTCGCCCACGAGGTGTTCCTCGAACCAGAGGTGTCCCTTCGCGAGATTCTGCCGCACCCCGGAGAGCTGGCTCATCAGATGGGCTCGCCGCACCCCCTCGGAGAGCCACTGATCGTGCAGGTAGAGGAGCGGGCCGAGGAGGAGGAGTCCCAGGACCAGAATCACGGTGGCCGCGGCCTGGGCACGGAGTCTTTGGGTCGTCATCGTCGTCCTCGTGGGGGGAGCCGGGCGGAGTGGCCATTATAGCACTCGGCTCGGTCCACCCTCCCCGGTCCCCGTCCCCGAACGAAGAAGCGATTGCCGCCCGATGAAGACAAGAAGACGGCCCCGGGGTGTTCCCCCCGGGGCCGTCTTCAGGCGATCGTCCCGGCTCTACGGACAGCCGTCGAACTCGTCACACGGAAGCAGATCATCGGTCGGATCGGTACCGCACGCCGGGAAGGGTGCGTCGGGGTCCGGACCGCTCGAGAAGAGCCACGTCAGCGTGTGGATCGGATCCGCGAGATCGACCGAACCATCGTCGTTGCTGTCGCAGGCGTCGTTGCAGGCCGGAACGCCCACACCGCCGAAGAGACCGCCGAGGGCCCGGATCGGGTCGGCGAGATCGACGGCGCCGTCAGCGTTGCAGTCCGACCGGATGAACTCCGTCGCTTCACACTCATCCGGGACACCGTTGCCGTCGAGATCCTCCGAGCCGCCCGTGGCGATGTCGCAGCTGTCGATCGCGCCGTTCGCGTTGCAGTCCGGTGCGGAACCCTCGCTGATCTGACAGGAGTCGATCCGACCGTCGAAGTCGCAATCGATGGCGAGGCCTAGATCGATGTCGCAGGCATCGAGGAGCTGGTTGCCGTTGCAGTCCTCCGACGTTCCCGCCGCGATTTGACACTCGTCCGGAGTTTCGTCGAGGTCACAGTCGATACTCTGACCGGCACCGATGTCGCACGCGTCGAGAATTCCGTTGTTGTTGCAGTCGGAAGTCGCGATCTGGCACTCGTCGGGGACATCGTTGCCGTCGCAGTCACCGGCGGTGCCGGCGTCGATCTCGCAGGAGTCGTGCTGGCCGTTCGCGTTGCAGTCGAACGCCGCGATCTCGCAGGCGTCGGGGATGCCGTTCGCGTTGCAATCGGTCTCGGTGCCGCCGGCGATGTCGCAGGCGTCGAGGATTCCGTTGCCGTTGCAATCGGCGGTCGGGACCTCGCAGGAGTCGGGCACCCCGTTGCCGTCGCAATCGGTGTCCGCGCCGGAGGTGATGTCGCAGATATCGCTCAGACCGTTGCCGTTGCAGTCGACTACTGCACCGACCGCGATCTCGCAGGCGTCGACGACGAAGTTTCCGTCGCAGTCCTGCTGGTCGATGTCGGCGGGGACGATCTTGAACACCTCGCCGTTGAGATCGCAGATGTACATCTCTCCGTAGGCATCCTCGCCGAAGCTCGAGATCGAACTGATCCCACCGTTCCCGGGGGGAGGCACGAGCTCAGACGTGCGGTTCGTCGGGGCCGGAGCGACCGGGCTCACGCCGTCGTACTCGAAGGAGAAGATGGTGTTGGCGCAGAATTCGGCGTAGAAGTAGAGGCCGTGCATGTCCGGCATCGCGCAACCGCGATAGACGTACCCCCCCGTCACCGAGCATGCGCCGCCGGCGTGTGAGTACGCCAGGATCGGATCGGTGAGGGTCGGGGAGTTGCAGGTGCAGCCGGTGAGCCCGGTGCACGAGTTCCCCTCCATGCACCTCCAACCGTAGTTCTCACCGCCGAGGGAGCTCGCGGGCTGGAAATCGATCTCCTCCCACGCGTTCTGACCGACGTCAGCGATGTACAGGTCTCCGGTGACGCGGTCGAAGCTGAAGCGCCACGGATTGCGCAGGCCGTAGGCCCAGATCTGATCGAGTCCCGCGACGCCGACGAACGGATTGTCTGGAGGGCTGGTGAACGGGGCCGCGCCATCGACATCGATGCGGAGGAGCTTCCCGAGCTGGGTGTTGATGTTCTGACCGTTCCCCTGCGGATCGTTCCCGCTCCCGCCGTCCCCGAGACCGATGTACAGGTACCCATCGGGGCCGAAGGCGAGCATCCCGCCGTTGTGGTTGGCCGCGAACTGGGCCTGGGTGAGGAGAATCGACGCGCTCGCCGGATTCGCGACGTTCGGGTTCCCCGCGGAAACGCTGTAGCGCGCGACCCGGGTCTGCCCTCCTGCGCTGCTGGTGTAGTTCACGTAGAAGAACCCGTTGGTCGCATAGTCCGGGTGGAAGGCGAGACCGAGGAGGCCTTGCTCGTTGAACCCCGTCTCCAGCAGACTCGCGATATTCAGGAACGGCGTCGGCAACATCGTCCCGCTGACCATGTCGTAGATCCGGATCGCCCCGGTCCGCTGCACCATGAAGAGCCGCTGGTAGTCCCCCTCGGGAGCGGTGACGAAGAGCACCTGGGGCACGCCGAGTGCGATCCGCCGCGTGCTCAGAGGAGTGATTCCGCCATCGACGGGGAGCGGGGCCCCCATGAAAAGGCCGGCGACGAGGAGGAGGAGTCGACAAGATCCCGAAATTCGCATCGTTCGTCCATTCCGTTCACGCCGCTCCGCCGACCGGAAGCGGTGTCCCATCTCTTCCTCGACCGCCCGAGCCTCGGAATTGTTCAGTCCCGGGCGGTTTCGTCATCCCCATACGAGCGCGAACAGGGCCCTGCTGGCTCACGATGGCGCTCCCTCCCTCGCAGGGGGGGGCGGTCCAGCGGTCACGTTTGGGAGTTCAGATCCGTAATTCCATTATAGCGGCCGCGGCCGGGGGTGCCCCACGATCACCGACAACCCCACCCACAACCCGAACTCTATCGATCACGGTAGTTTAAGTCGAAGCCGACGCCCGGTCGAGCTGTTCCGAGATCCCCCGGATCGCCTGGTAGACCGCATCGATCACCCCGTGGGGGGTCGAGGTCCCCGCGGTGATCCCGACGTGCTCCGCCCCGATGAACCACTCTCGTTGCAGCTCTTCGGGCTTCTCGATGTGATGAGCCGGGAGCCCCCGGTCATCGCAGACCTTCTTGAGCTTCTTGGTGTTCGACGAGTTGTAACCGCCGACCACGATCATCAAGTCGACCCGATCGGCCAGCTCACTCACCGCCTCCTGGCGATCCTTCGTCGGGCGACAGATCGTGTCGACGAACTGCACCTCGATCTCCGGGAACCTGGCATGGATCGCCTCGACGATCTTGCGGGCGTGTTCCACCTGCTGGGTCGTCTGGCAGACGATGCCGATCCGGTCGTGTCCGGCGAGCCGCTCGACCTCGCTCGGATCCCCGAGCACTTCGTAGTCGGTGAGGTCCCCGACGATCCCACGCACTTCGACGTGATTCCGCTGGCCGACCACCACGGGGAAGTATCCCTGCTCGACGAGAGAAGCGACCCGGTTGTGGACCTTCATCACCAGAGGGCAGGAAGCGTCGTAGACCGTCAGGCCCCGCGCCTCGAGACCCGACTTGACCGAGCCCGCGGCGCCGTGGGCGGTGATCATCACGTTCGGCGTCCGGATCTCTGCGTCCGACGAATCGACCAGCTCGACCCCGTTCGCGCGCAGCTGCTCGACCACCTGCGGGTTGTGGACGAGCTGCCCGACGATCGTCAGATTGCCCCGGAACGCCGGGTCGAGGGCTGCATCGATCGCATCCTGGACCCCGAAGCAGGTCCCGAGCGCGCGCGCGAGGCTGATCTTCAAGGGGACTCCGGTCTCATCTCCGTCGCAATCCGGGCGCGCTCGACCTAACATCCATGGGGCTTCGACATCCGTCGGGCTCCGATGACCGAGCCGCTCGCAGATTTCTACCACGCAGGCTTCTTACCACGCGGGGGCGACTGTGACGACCTGGTACCGAGGAACGGTCCTCCACTCTCTCGCGCCGGACCGTTTCGAGCTTCGCGCCGAGGCGGAGCTCGTGGTCGGGCCGGATGGACGGATCGTCGCGCTCCAGGATGGTTCGAAATCCCCCCCTCCTGACGCGGCTCTCGTCGACCGCACCGGACGATTGATCCTCCCCGGGCTGGTCGATGCTCATTTTCACATCCCACAGATCGACGTGATCGGGATCGCCTCGAGTCACTTGATCGAGTGGTTGACCGACCACATCTTCGCCGCCGAGGCCGAGAACGAGGACCCCGCGATCGCCCGGGACCGGGCTCGGCGGAGTTTCGAGCGACTGCTCTCTGCGGGGACCACGGCGGTTGCGGCGTTTTCTTCGCGACACACCGAGGCGACCGAGATCGCGCTCGAAGAGGCCGCACACGCCGGGATCCGAGCGGTGATCGGCAAGGTGCTGATGGACCGGGAGGCGCCGGCCAACCTCCTCGAGGACCCGACCGATGCGCTCGACGCCACGGCCGGGTTGATCTCCCGCTGGCACGGTGCGGCGGAGGGGCGGCTCGAGGTGGCGGTGACCCCGCGGTTCGGGATCACTTGTACGGATGCTCTGCTCGAGGGCGCGGGACGGCTCGCAGCGATGACCGGGGTTCCGATCCAGACCCATCTCTCGGAGAACAAGGATGAGCTCAGTCGGATCGCCGATCTCTTCCCGTCGCGGAGCGACTACACCGAGGTGTACGAGCAGGCTGGACTCATCGGCCCGCGCACGATCCTCGCGCACTGCATCCATCTCGAGGATGGAGAGATCGATCGCCTCGCCGCCGCTCACGCCTGTGCGGTCCACTGCCCCGACAGCAATTTCTTCCTCCACTCGGGTCGATTCCCCCTCGCGAAGGCACGGTCTCGAGGTCTCCAGATCGCACTCGGCACCGATATCGGAGCGGGGACATCGTGGTCGCTGCTCGAGGCGATGAAGATGACCAACTACATGCAGGTCGAGCCGGTCGATCCCGCGCTCCTCCTCTACCTCGCCACCCTCGGGGGGGCGCAAGCTCTCGGCTGGCAGGACCACATCGGGAACTTCCGGACCGGCAAGGAGGCGGATTTCATCGTCCTCGACGTCGAGGAGATCCTCGCCGGCCGCCCGGTGATGAGCGTGGAGCCACGCGAGTTGCTCTCGATGCTGATCCATCGGGGGCATCGGGCGCGAGTCGAGGAGGTCTACATCCGCGGAATGCGGGTGCGATGAGGGTGGGGGCGAAGCTCCGGCTACCCCTCCATCTTCTCCCGCACGGTCTCCAGGCAGGCGAAGATCTTCGCGATCACCAGATACAGCTCCTCGGGGATTTCCTCGCCCTCCTCGAACGGGGCGATGAGCTCCGCGAGCTGCGCATCCCGCTCGCAGGGGACGCCGTGCTCTTTCGCGATGGCAAGGATGCGCTCCCCCCACCTCCCCTCCCCGCTCGCCACGACTCTCGGGGCGAGATCGGTCTCCGGTGAAAAGCCGAGGGCGATCGCGAGGGTTCTGTGCATCTCTATCACGCCTTTCGATCGAGTGCCCGCCGCGGGGCGCTGGCTGGGCGGGCCGTTTTCTTCCGCCAAGGTCGAAGAGCGGCGCTCGTCTTCGTCCCAGAACCCTCGAACGACTCGACCAACGCCGGGAGCTCCCCGCGAAGTGCGCGGCGGGTGACCGAGCGTTCCACCGCGAAGGTCAAGTCGAGCGAAGTCACGGGAGAACGCCGGAGCGTCCCTTCCACCTCGATCGCGCCGAGGAGCGGCCACCGTGTCGAGAGGCGAAACCGCGTCTCCTCCGTTCTTCCCGCTTCACCCCTCGATCGAGCCCGCCACCGCACCCGCGCTGCCTTCTCCTCCGTCCCCAACACCCACTCGCGTATCGTCGCTTCGCGCGATTCCCGGTCGGGATCGGCGAGCTCGAGCGCGAGTCGGTAGGCGAGGGACTCCCCCTGCTCGACCACTTCCCGAAGGAGAGGTCGAAGACCGGCGAGGATCGAGTGCTCCTCGATCGCGCGCACCTCGTGGGCGCGGAGGGTCTCGAGTCCCTTCGCTCGCGCCGCCGTGGTCAATCCATCGGGAAGTTCGCTCGCGACCTGCCCGCCGGTGAGGAGCCCACGCGCGGAGGCGGGAAGATCGACCGGCGAGCGACCGGAGAGGAGCGCCGAGATCGCTTGGCGCAGAGCTGTGATCCGGGGATCGCTCGAGACGACGCGCTCGATCGCTTCGGCGATCGCGCGGACGATCCGCTCAGGAATCCGCGCGAGCGTCTCCGAAGGAAGATCCGGCTCGCCGAGGACGGCCCGCACCGAGGTGAGCTCCGCGCGAATCGCATCTCCCGGGGGCAGAGCGCGGGAGAGCGGTGCGAGCAGACGGGTGATCGCAGTGGCGAGGGAGGTGGCAGTCCCCACCGGATCGGCGAAGGGTGGCGCACCGTCGATGCGCGCCCCCCCCCGGACGAGCGGCGGAGTCGGCTCGAGCCCCCGGCGGAACAGTTGCAGCGCCGCCCGATCCGCAGCCGAGGTCGCGTGCCTCGCTCCCGAGACCCTGCCACTGCTACCACCGACGAGATCCGCCTCAGCGGTCGTCGGCGGAGTGCCGCCGCCGACCGGAGAAGTGGCCGCGGCGGGTGCCGACCTGGCCTTCGGGACCGAGGCTACCCGGGGGAGGAATGCGCGCCATCCGACCGCGTCCCGGCGGGCGAGTACTTCGAGGACCGTTCCGACCTCGATCGCCACCTGGGCGCCGAGGAGAGCGATCCGGCCGGGGAGCTGGACCTCGTGCTGAACCACGCCCCCCTCGGTCGCGAGAACCCGGACCACGGTTGCAGGGATCGTCCGTCGTGCCGAGGCCTCCGGGGTCCCTTCCTTGCCGGCGGGGATCGGAGTCGAGGGTACCGGGGGATGAACCGTTCCGAATGACTCGGCCATCGAGACTCCTCTCCATCGTCTCCATCGGACTGATCGAGGGGCTCCCGCAGCCGGATTCGCTGCAGGCGCGAGATCCGGTGAGCCGAGGTAGAGGAAATCTTGCCGTCGGGAGTCTCCCGGCTAGCATGTCCCGATCCCCCGCCCGGACCCGGCGAGCGGGAACTGGCAAAGAGAAGGTGCTCCAGTGACCGGCGAACGAGGCGAGCAGCGAGCCGGGGTTTGGGAACAGGGGCTCTGGAAACAGGAGGGATGGGTGCGGATCGCACTCCTCGAATATCGGCCCTTGGGTCTTCTCCTCGCCCTCATCGTGCTCGGCGCCCCGGCGATCGGGAGCGCCCAGGTCGCGGACCCCTACGGATTCAAGATCGATGTGGTCGCGCGCGGCCTTGCCGGACCGGTCGCTCTCGCAGCCGCGCCGGACGGCCGGATCTTCGTCGCGGAGCGGCAGAGTGGGCGCATCCGGGTCATCGAGAACCGGGTCCTGCTCCCCGATCCGCTCGTCACTCTCACCGGGGTCTCATCGGGAGAACGCGGGCTCCTCGGACTCGCGGCTGACCGCTCGCCCACCGGTGAGCTGGTCCTGTACGCCTACCACACCCCCGGCCCCGAGCGCGCCCGGATCGTGCGCATCACGTTCACCGCAAGCGGCGATGCCGTTCTCGAGCCGCTGATCGACGACCTTCCTGCCGCGCCCTCCCACAACGGGGGGGCGCTCGCCATCGGCCCCGACCGGCACCTGTACTTCAGCATCGGGGACCTCGGGGATCCGGAGGGCACGATCCCTCCGGCGAGCCGCTCCGGCCGAATCCACCGCATCCAGCTCGACGGAACCGTCCCCGAGGACAACCCGTGGCCGGGTCGGACCGAGTTCTGCCGCGGGGTCCGGAACTGCTTCGGACTGAGTTTCCTCCCGAACTCTTCCGCGGAGGAACCGGTGACCCTCATCGCGACCGACAACGGCAGGTCCGAGGACGACGAGGTGAATCGGGTGCGAGCCGGAGCACACCTCGGCTGGCCCGAGTTCACCGGGGTCAGCGGACGTGAGGATCGAGTCGATCCGATCCGCACCTGGAGTCCGACCACCGCGCCGGTGGGAGTCATCGTCTACGACGGGGGAGACTTCCCCGATTCGTACCGCGGCGACCTTTTCTTCGGCGAATACCTGACCGGCCACATCGTGCGTCTCGGTTTCGATGCGGCGGATGGTCGGGTGGTCGAGGACGAGATCTTCCTCGATCGTGGACCCGCGCCGGTGTACGCCCTCGCAGTCGCCCCGGACGGTTCGCTCTGGTTCACCGCCGGCGACTCCGTCTGGCGGGTGAGCCACTCGGTAGAGCCGTCGAAGTGGATTCGCGGCGATATCGACGGCAACCACCGGGTGGAGCGCACCGACGTGTTCCCGCTCCTCGAGCATCTCCGCTTCAGAACCCCCCTCCTCTGCCCCTCCTCCGCCGACCTCGACGGCAACGGCAGGATCGACTACGCCGACGCGGTCACTCTCCTCCTCTACTTGGGAGGCGAGCTCCTCGAGCTCCCAGCGCCGTTTCCCGAGTGCGGCTGGGTGGCCGGGGAGCGGCTCGCATGCCCCACCCACCCCGCCTGCCCCTGAGTAACACGCGTCCCCGGGCCCATTCCCCGGGGTTGGGAGCGGGACCGGGTCGCCGCAGCCGAGGTGGCGGTGTCCCCGCGCATCCGGTTGCAGGCACAGAGTGCTTCTGCTGAAATCGTGGCTCGACCTGAAGCGCCCATCGCCCGACTCGCCGCTGCGAGAGATCGCCGCGGAGGGAGGAATCTGTCTCTGTGACGACCGATCGACCTGCGATCCACGCCCCCATCGGCTCGACCCTCCACTGCCGTTCGTGGCTCACCGAAGCTCCGATGCGGATGCTGATGAACAATCTCGATCCGGCGGTGGCGGAAGATCCGGATCGGCTGGTCGTGTACGGAGGATCGGGACGGGCCGCCCGGAACTGGGCGTGCTACCAGGCGATCATCGCCACGCTCCAGACGATGGAGGTCGACGAGACCCTCCTCGTGCAGAGCGGGAAACCGGTCGGCGTCGCGCGGACCCACCCCGACGCCCCTCGCGTCATCATCGCCAACTCGAATCTGGTCCCCCGCTGGGCGACGATCGATGAGTTCCGGAGGCTCGAGGGACTCGGGCTGACGATGTACGGTCAGATGACCGCGGGCTCGTGGATCTACATCGGCACCCAGGGGATCCTGCAGGGTACGTACGAGACCTTCGTCGAGGCGGGACGACAACACTTCGGCGGCGTACTCGCCGGCCGATGGATCCTCACCGCCGGTCTGGGCGGCATGGGAGGCGCCCAACCCCTGGCGGCGAGCATGGCGGGTGCGGCATCGCTTTCGATCGAAGTCGATCGGACTCGGATGCTTCGACGCCTCGAGACCCGCTATCTCGACGAGAGCTTCGAAGACCTCGACTCTGCTCTCGCCCGTGTCGAAGAAGCGTGCCGCAACAAGGAAGCGACTTCGATCGGACTGCTCGGGAACGCCGCTGACCTCGTCCCCGAGATCCTCGCCCGCGGCGTGGTGCCCGACATGGTCACCGACCAGACGAGCGCCCACGATGCGCTCGAGGGATACGTTCCGAACGGACTGAGCTTCGAGGCGGCCCTCGCGCTGCGCGAAGCGGATCCTCGAGGGTACATCCGTCGCTCGATGACGGCGATGCGCGATCACTGCGAGGCGATCATCGGACTGCAGACCGCCGGTTCGATCGCGTTCGACTACGGCAACAACCTACGCGGGCAGGCGCAGGACGCCGGACTCGAGAACGCATTCGACTATCCGGGGTTCGTACCCGCGTACGTCCGTCCCCTCTTCTGTGAGGGGAAGGGACCGTTCCGCTGGGTGGCACTCTCCGGGGACCCCAAGGACATCCATCGCACCGATCAGGCGATTCACGAACTCTTCCCCGATCACGCCCACCTCCGTCAGTGGATCGACATGGCAAGCGAGCGGGTCGAATTCCAGGGCCTGCCCGCTCGGATCTGCTGGCTCGGATACGGGGAGCGAAAACGGTTCGGTCTCCACCTCAACGAACTGGTGGCGAAGGGCGAGATCTCCGCCCCGATCGTGATCGGACGCGATCATCTCGACTGCGGCTCGGTGGCGTCGCCGAACCGCGAGACCGAGGGGATGCTCGACGGCTCCGATGCGATCGCCGACTGGCCTCTCTTGAACTTGATGCTGAACACCGCTTGCGGAGCCACCTGGGTCTCCCTGCACCACGGAGGCGGGGTGGGGATCGGGAACTCGATCCACGCCGGCATGGTCATCGTCGCGGATGGAACGAAGGAAGCGGCAGCTCGCCTCGAGCGTGTCCTCGATGCGGATCCCGGCATGGGGATCTTCCGACACGTCGACGCGGGCTACGAACAAGCCGAGCGAGCCGCGAAGGCGGAAGGGTTGTGGATCCCGATGCGCGGAGGTCGACCTTGACGGAGAAAATCGACCTCCTGATCGAGGACCTCGACCGGTTGCTCTTCCCCGGGGACACTTCCGGGGAGGGGAGACCGGTCCTCGAGCGTGCCTCTGTGGCGATCGACGAGGGACGGATCCGAGCGGTGGGGCCGGCGAACGAAATCGCCGGCCGCTTTTCTGCCCGGAGTTCTCTCGACGGTCGCGGACGCCTCCTCACCCCCGGGTTCGTCGACTCGCACACGCACCTGGTGTTCGCGGGGGATCGCTCCGCCGAATTTGAAATGCGCTGCAGTGGCGCCGACTACGAGGCGATCGCAGCCGCTGGAGGTGGGATTCGGGCGAGCGTGCGCGCGACCCGAGCCGCCAGTGAGGACGAACTCACCGACCTTGCCCGCCCCCGACTCGAACGGATGCTCCGCCTCGGATCGACCACGATCGAGATCAAGAGCGGGTACGGGCTCGACCTCGAGACCGAACTCCGGATGCTCCGCGTGATCCGGCGCCTCTCGGAAGAGTCCCCGGCGCGCATCGTCTCGACTTTTCTCGGTGCGCACGAGATTCCTGACGAGTTCCGCCACGACCGCACGGCCTACGTCGATCTCGTCTGTCTCGTGATGATCCCCGCCGTCGCCGCGGAGGGTCTCGCCGAGTTCAACGATGTCTTCTGCGAGCGCGGCGTCTTCACCCCCGAGGAGTCGAAGCGGATCCTCGAGGCGGGAGCCGCGGCCGGACTCAGACCCAAGGTCCACGCCGACGAGCTCGCGGCCTCCGGAGGCTCCGAGGTCGCGGCCCAAGTCGGAGCGGTGAGCGCCGACCACTTGATGCACATCACCGACACCGGGATCGCGGGGCTCCGCGAGCGCGGGGTGGTCGCCACCTTGCTCCCGGGGACCACCTTCTTTCTAGGGAAAGCGCACTACGCGCCCGCTCGGCGACTGCTCGATGCCGGCCTCGAGGTCGCGATTGCGACCGATCGAAACCCCGGGTCATCGACGATCGAGAGCATGGCGTTCATCTGCGGGCTCTCCTGTCTGCGGATGGGGATGACACCCCTCGAAGCGTTCCGCGCCGCGACGGTGGCGGGGGCGCGCGCCCTCGGGCTCGAAGGGGTCTGCGGTCGGATCGTCGAGGGTCTCTCCGCGGATCTAGTGCTCTGGGATGTCTCCCACGAGAGTCGAATTTGCTACGAGTTCGAGAATCAACTGCCCCGCACGGTGATCGCCGCGGGGCGGATCGTCCACGACGGGATCGGCGCGCTGGCTCGCGGAGCCTGAGGACGGTCCGAACAGAGACGGGCACCGCTTCGAACCGAAGCGGGCACGGGAACGGAAGCGAAGCATGTCCGAATTCCTGAAGGCGCTGGAGCACGCGGTCCGGCAAGGCAACTGGGACGAGTACGACGAGCTCTGGCTCGATGCAGTCGAGAAGGAGCAGCTCCCCTTCCCCGAGTTCCTCCAGGCGGCGCGACAGTCGATCACCTCCGGGCACGGGGAACGCGCGGGGAAGGTGTTCGAACTTCTCGAACCGCAGGCGAGGTCGCTCGGACACAAGGCCAGACGTGCCTTCTTCGAGACGATAGTGCAGTGCCTGCCGAAGCAGCGTCCCCAGCGCCACGCGTTGATCGAGATCTACCGTGAGGAGTTCGGCGAGATCGACGGCTTCGAACTGTGCATTCGGACCTCCGAATTGAAGGACTCGAAGAGCCCGGCCGACTCGATCAAGCTCTTCCTCCGCATGATCCACTACCAGACCGGATGCTATGTGCACCACAAGTCCGGGTGGGGGGTCGGAGTGATCACTCGGCTCGATCCGGTCGAGGGAGCCGCCGAGATCGACTTCCAGGAGAAGCCGGGGCACCGGGTCCTCCTCGAAGCGCTCCCCGACATCTGCCAGCCGCTCCCGCGCGATCACTTCCTCGTCCTCTCCTGGCGGGAGCCGGGCGAGCTCCAACGCATGGCGAAAGACGCACCGATGGACCTGATCCACCGCGTCCTCGCCACGACCGATCGCCCGCTCCCTCTCTCCCGCATGCGGGAACTCCTGACCGAGAGCGTGATCCCCGTCTCCGACTGGTCGAGGTGGTGGGCGCGGCAGAGGAATGCGATCAAACAGGAGCCCACGATCGGGGTCGGTGGCGGCCGGTCGAGCGAGTTCTTCCTGCTCGATGGCCCGGAGGCGGTCGCGAAGAGTTTCGAGCGGCGGCTCGCGGGTCTCGACTTCAAACAACGGCTTCGGGTGCTCCGGGAGCTGATCCAGGAAGTCTCCATCGAGGATCGAAAAACCCTCACCCCGCACCTCAGGAAGCTGCTGACGGACCTGAAGCGCGGGGATGGCGCGGCGGAGATCCGCCTCGAGGCGCTTCTGTTCCTCCGTCGAGAGGAGGGGAGTCTCGAAAATCTCCCCGATGTGGCGGCGCTGATCTCCGAGCACGATCGACTCGCCGATGCGATCAATACGCTCACGCGGATCGAGGACCAGCGGGAGGTCATCGAGATGTTGCGAGAATCGCACCCCGAGGAGTGGCCCACCCTGCACATCGAATTGCTCCTCGCCGCGAGCGACGGGCCAAGGGAGATCCTCCTCGAGTTGCTCGGAGCGGATGGGCGCACCGGTGAGCTGGTCGCGCTCGCAGATGAAGTGCGACGGGTCCCGCAGAACGCGCCGATGTTCTTTCTCTGGCTCGTCCGCGTTGCCGCCGATGGAGGCCATGCGTCCCTCCCATCGCTCGCGGATCTCTCCCCCGCCGATCTCTTCCGCCAAGCGGTCGCTCTGCTCGACCGACTCTCCCTGCAGCTGGAGAACTCGAGGGACACCTCGGCGGAGATCCGCGTGAAGAGGTTCCGCCACCATCTCTCCGGCAAACCGATGCCACTCCTGCGGAAGGTTCTCGAGCGATCGACCCCCCGCGCGGCGCGGGACATCTACTTCGCGGTCAACGCCTCCCGGGGATTCTCGGGTGGGGCGCAGCAGCGGGTCCTCGCGACGATCCTTCGCGCCCATCCGAACGCGCTGACGGTCGGTAAGCAGGAGTCGACGAAGGCGACCCTCGATGACAACGTGATCTACTCGACGGACGCCGGGATCGCGGCGAAGCACCTCGAGCTCGAGGAGATCCGTAACGAGAAGCTTCCCGCGATCTTCAAGGCGATCGGCGATGCCGCGGCTCTCGGGGACCTGAGCGAGAACTCCGAGTTCACCAGCGCGATCGAGGAGCGGGAGAACCTCAATCGGCGTGTTCTCCAACTGCAGGCACAACTCGACCGCTCGAGCCGGATCGATCCGAACGAGGCAAATCTCGAGGTCGCAAACCTCGGCACTCAGCTGACCCTCGTCAACCTCGAGACCGGCGATCGCAAGATCTACGCCCTGCTCGGACCGTGGGACGGCACCCCCGACGAAGGGGTGATCAGCTACCTCTCTCCGATGGGACGCGCGGTCTGGCAGAAGAAAGCGGGGGAAGAGTTTTGCGTCGACTTGCCGAGCGGCACCATCGCCATGCTTCTCGAGTCGATCGCTCGGTACGAGGCTGCGGATGCGGTCGGGAAGGCGGGAGGGTAAGCACGAGCGACCCGGCGGACCGGCTACTCTTCCGCCGGCCACTCCGGCGGCGGCGCCTCCTTCGAGTGAGCACTGGGGAATGCCCGCACGCGACCGGCTCCCATCACCTGCTCGAGCAGGATCGTCGCGAACGAGCCGGGCGGAAGCGTGAAGCAAACGAGGAGCGCCTGCTCCTCCGCCTCCCACCGCACCGCCGTCTCGGTGACCGGAACCCGGAGCGGCCGGCGTCCCCCGTCGAGGTGAAGTCCCTTCACGTGCGAGACGAAGCTCCCGCGGCGCAGTCCTTCCGCTGCGAGCACCGAGCGCTCGAGCCGCCCCATCTCCCCCTCGGCCAGCAGGATCTTCTTCCCGTACATCGGACCCGACGGGGAGATCTGGAGTGCATCGACGCGCGGCTGCTCGCCTAGGGGGTCTTCGACCAGGAAGCTCGCACCGCGATCGTGCAGAGTCGCGAGATCCCCCTCCCACAACCGGGTCAACGCGTCCGGTCCCCACTCGAGCCGCTCGCGCAGCACCCAGTTGAACAGCTCGGACTGGTATGCGGAGTAGTACATCTTGCGGAGCTGCCGTGGGATCCGGCGAGCCGCGACCCGGAGGTTCCCCGGGTGCCGGCGCAGCGAGTGGAGGAGCGCCGCCTCAGCCGTTCGACCGGGAGGCAGCGCCTCGAGCGCTTCTATGTACTTTTGGTCACGAGCGAGTTCGCGGAACGGTTCGTCCACCCCCTCGACGGGGAAGAGCAACCAGGTGAGCGCACCCTGGATGTCGCGTCGGAGGAGGTCGGCCCCGATGCGATGGCCGCTCCCGTGGATCCCGAACCGTTGGGGACCGTAGAAGTTC
This sequence comes from Planctomycetota bacterium, assembly GCA_032128395.1. GTDB lineage: Bacteria > Planctomycetota > UBA8108 > UBA1146 > UBA1146 > JAQBGV01. The sequence goes on from JAQBGV010000147.1 coordinate 20,068, forward strand.
GGCAGGCCGTCGCGCGTGATTCGAGAGATGACCTCGGTCGCCACGGGGAGCGCGGTCTCGTCGACCTCGCGGATCCGGATTCGAAAGCGATTTCCCGAGAGATGCCCGGTCCGAAGCTTGTTCTTGTGTCGGGTCGCCGCGATCAGCTTCAGCCATGGGCGTTCGAAGTCGGCGAAGTCCGGGGTCTCCTCGGTCGGCACCGAGAAGGTCTGCTGCGCGACCGCCCGCTTGTCCTTGAAGCCGGCGAAGCCGACGTCGTCGGGGCGGATTTCGAACGCTCGCGCGATGTGGTCACGGGCCTGGAGCGTCGTGCGATTGGTCTTCCGCACCGTCAGGAAGAGATGAGCGCCGGTGCCCGCGAATGCGTAACGGGGGATCTCCTCGACCTCGAAGTCCTCGTAGATCGTGCGGATCACTCCGCCGACCTGGGGAAGGTCGGGATACATGCGCGGGACCTGCACCGGATCCGGGTGGTCGAAGCAGAGCGGGTAGGGTTGGGTCCCGGGGAGGAGATCCTCGAGGGCGCGGGCCCCTTCGGTGGCACCGCCTTCGATATCACCACTCTCGAAAGGTCCGCCGCGACCGGTCGCATCTCGTGTCATGCGGGGAGTCTAGCAGCCGAGCGGGAAAGTGCCTCTCTGGAGTTCGTCATCGGGATCGAAATCTACTGTGCCCCGAAGGTGCTGCTCGCGCTCGATTCGCTCCCCCAGATCGTCTCGTCCCCGACCACGAGCCCGACCGCATCGATCTCGTTCCAGCCCTGGACGAGTCGAGTGTCCAGGGTGACGCGCACCGCATCGACCTCGAAACCGCGGGAGAACCCCACGTACAGCTCGTTCGCCTCCTCGGTCGATGGGTCCTTCCCCGACCAGATCGAACTCCACCCTCGGCCAGGACCCGCTGCCTCGACCTTCACCACCGCCCCGGGGTGATAGCTCTCGACGACGAGGATCCCCTCCGGCGCGATCGCCGCCCCGAACCGAACCTCGAGCCACTCGATCCCGCCATCCGGCAGCTTGCTCGCCCATGCCGTCGGGAAATCCCCCAACCCTTCGGTGTCGGGGGGACCGAGCGCTTGATCGGCGGACCATGAGGGAACCTCCGAGTTGTTGCCCCGGAGAGGAAAGGTGAAGGGGAGAAGCTGAAATCCATCGAGCCTCAAGGCCTCCATGCCATCAGGGCGAGGGATAGATCCCGACGGATTCACCCGCAGGGAATCGAGCTCGGCACGGAGCGACGCCAGCTCCGCTTGCCACCCAACACGCCAGAGCGCGACGGCCTCGGGGTCGTCGGTCTGCGGGGGTCCAGCTTGTTCGAGGGTGTGCAGCCGAGCGGACTGTCGTTCGATCTGTGCGTGGAGCGCCGAGATCTCCTCGGAGGTGCGCACGCGATCCTCGGGACCGGAGAGACGCGCGAGGCGGCTCTCCAGACGTGAGAGTTCGTTCTCTTGACGGAGGAGGATCCACCCCACAGTACCGACGAGACCGATCGCGAGGAGCGAGACGATCACGACCGGCGCGCTCGTGGCGCGAGAGCTCGGATCAGTCACAACGCACCTCCGCTCAGGTCCCGGATGGACGACGAGGACCCTTGCATGGTATCGCCGATTTTTCCGGCGGGCGAGCAACGAGACTCTCACATCGAGCCGAAACCTTTCCCAGGACACCCGTTCCGACCAAGATGCACGCTCAAACCTCGGAAAGGACTCCCGATGCCCTGGCGAATCGGTCTCTCCCCCCTCATCGCCGCGCTCCTCCTCTGGATTCTCTCCTCCCCCTTCCTGCTCGGGCGGGCCCCCACCCCAGACGATCGACTCGCCGAGATCGAGGCCGCCTACGCCGAGGGCTCGACCCAGCGATCGCTCGATCTCTGTCGCGAAGCGGTCGACCTGCTCGAGGGCGATGCGAGAGCGCGCTGCATCGCGCTGTGGGCGCTCTCCGCGGAGAGTCGAAATGAACATCAGGAACTGCGCGCCCTCTACGAACGAGAGATCGATCGGGTCCTCTTCCCCCACCGCGCGATTCTCGCCCAGACGGAGGGGCGCGCCCGAGCCCGCCTCTGGGGCGGGTGGGAGAAGCTCGAGCCGCTCGAGCGCGCCCTCGCGCTGTGGGAGGAGAGTGGTCCCGCGTTTCACGCCGAGTGGTGTTCGACCGCGTTCGAACTGATCGAGGGGATCTCCGTCAACTGGCAACACGACATCCCCGCCGAAGAGTGGGAGAAGCAGGCGGTCCCGGACGATCCGGAGAAGCGGAACAAGGCTTACGAGGCGTGGCGCCGGGGCCGAGGACTCGCCGAGGACCGCCGCCGCTGGGAGCGTACAGAGCGCCTGTTCGCGGGCATCATCGAACTCGCGCCGGGCTCAGAACCGAGGGCGCGCGCGCTCCTCGAACGCGGGATGCGACGGCTGATCGCGATCGGTGCAGTCCCGGGGATCGATCCTCTCCGCTCTCTCGAAGTCGGAAGGCTGATCGAGGAACTTCGCTCGCAACCGGAAGGAGAGACGGAAGCCGCCGCCCTCGAGGAGTGGCACGCGCGAGCCCAGGTCTCGATCACGGACTGGCGAACTCTGATCGGCGAGCTCCCGAACGACGGTCGCGCCGACGACGCCGCGTTCCTGATCGCGTGGGCGCTCGAAACGCAGCTCGGAGAGCTCGTCGCGGCAGAGCGGGAGTACCGCGCGCTGCTGCGCCAGTACCCGGAGAGTCCGTGGTCATCGGACGCGCTCGGGCGCGCAGAGGCGATCGTGCGCGAGGGAATCGCCCTCGTCGATCGGCCCCGCGTCTTCCCGGTGGGCACCGCACCCCTGATCGAGTTCGAGGCTCGCAACGTGTCCCAGCTGGCGATCTCCCTGTGGCGGATCCCCGACTACCTCGATCGGGTGGAGGGGGAGCGCGCCCTCGACACCGAACCGGTGTCACTCGTGAGCGGCGCTCCGGAACGGACCTGGCGGATCGAGACCCACTGCGAGGCGAACCACAAGTCGAAGAGGGTGGCGATCGAGCTCCCCACTGACGCCGCGGGCGCCTATCGCGTGCGGGTCGAAGGGGTGACGAGTTCGGTCGACGTCCCCGTGTTCATCTCCGGACTCGCACTCCACGTCGAGGGGGGATCGGACGACGCCCTCGCGTGGTTGGTAGGGGGGTCGGACGGAAGACCGGTCGCGGGAGGAGAAGTCCTCCTTCGACTCGACATCCGTCGCCGACAGGAGCGCCGCAGCTGGACGACACGGCTCGTCACCGACGCAGATGGCCTCGTCCGCTGGCGCTATCCCGAACGATTCATCCCGCTCCTCGAGGACGGGTGGAATCTCGACCGTCTCTCCGCCGTCGCCCGCTCCGGCGACGAGATCTCCCCCGCTCCGGGTTTCGCGCCTCGCTTCGACGCCGGCCGTCGCCCGCGCCTGTACACCTACCTCGAGACCGACCGACCGGTCTACCGACCCGGACAGACGGTGCACTTCAAAGTGACGGTGCGGCACTGGGACGGTGAGCGTTACGCGAACCCCGAGCGCAAGACCGAGATCGAACTGCGCTTCCTCGATCCTCAGGGGACCCCGCTCCTCGAGCGTACCGCGAGGGTCGACCAGGAGGGGGTGCTCTCCGGAGACTTCACGCTCTCCTCCGAGGTGACACTAGGAATGTGCACGCTCCACGCTTCGCACGCGGGGAGCGAGATCCCCCCGCGCAACTGGCAGCGCGCCGCGTTCCGGGTCGAGGAATACCGCCGACCCGAGTTCGAGGTTGCGATCGACGCGCCGGGGGGAACGGTCCTCTACGGCGATCCGCTCACCGTCACCGTCCGCGGGAACTTCCTCTCGGGAGAACCGGTGCGCGGCGGGAAGGTACGGATCCGCGTGCAACGGTCTCCGCACCGATTCGCGTACCAGCCACCGAAGCCCTATCCATGGCGCACCGATCGCTCCGACCGCGGCGGGTGGGGGCGCGAAGATGTCTTCTCGGGGGACGCGGCCCTCGACGGGGAAGGGATCGCCGAGTTCGAGATCCCGACGATGGAGCGCGGCGATGGCCTCGACAGCCGGTATCACGTCGAGGCGTGGCTCACCGATGCTTCCGAGCGCGAAGAGTCCGCCGTCGCGAGTTTCCCGATCACGACCACCGCGCTCTTCGCCCACCTCGAGCCGCAACATCAGCTGATCGCTCCTTCAGAGCCGATCGAGATCAAGGTGCGCGCGATGGACGCGGACGAGGGGGGACACTCCGCCGTCGGCGAGATCGAGATCGCCCGCCGAGTGGACCGCGAAGAGCTGCGCGACGGAGCGCTCGTCCCGGTCATCGACTGGGAGCCGCTCCGCACGGTCCCCTTTCGAGTCGAATCTGGCGGTGGCATCTTTCGCGAGGTCGCCGAGGAGGAAGGAGAGTTGCGATTCACTTTCCGAGCCCGCGATGACCGGGGAAAGGAGTTCGAGGGTTCGTGCCAGCTCTGGGTCGTCGGTCCCGGCTTCACCGGCCGTGACTATCGGCTCGACGGACTGCAACTGGTGACCTCGACCCCGATCGCTCGGATCGGCGATGAGGCGCGACTGGCGGTGGTCACCGAGCGTCCCGACGCGACGATTCTCGTCCTGCGCTCCGCCGCGGGTCGTGTTCTCGGACTCGATGTCGTCGAAGCGAAGGGGCAGGTCGCACAGCTGCGCTTCTCCGTACGCGACGCGGAGTCCCCGAACTTCTACGTCCAGGTGTACGCGGTCTGGGATGGGACCCTCCACAGTGCGCAGACCGAGATCGCCGTCCCTCCCGATCCGTACTTCCTCACCGGCACCCTCACCGCAGCTGCGGAAGAGATCCTTCCCGGTGAGGAGTTGGCACTCGACCTCACTCTGACCGACCCCGAGGGGCGCCCGGTCGCGGGCAGCTGGAGCCTGACCCTGTTCGATCGCGCACTGCTCTCGATCCAGCCGGAGATCACCGTCACCCCCGCGCAGCACTTCTACGAGCGTCGCTTCGGGCGCACGATGCGTTCCGGCTCCTCCCTCGGGTGGCGTAGCCAGGGCAGCTTCTCCTGGTTCGCCGACGAAGAGCCGCCGAACCGCCCGACTCATCCCCTCCCGGACCTCTTGCAACGCATGTGGCAGCGTCGCTTCTCGTTCCTCGCGGAGAGCTTCTTCCCCGACGGCACGCGGCAATTCTTCGGAGCCGAGGTCCCGGGTGAGGCTGGTTCGATCGAAACCGCAACGCGATCCGCTCCCGCCTCGTTGGCGGCCGAGCCACCCCCGAGTCGAAAGAGCCGGGGGCGTGCCGCCGGGGCAGAGCGGATACTCTCCGACGACGATGGCGGCGCGCAGCTCGCCCCGGTGCGCATCCGGCAGAACTTCGCTGAGACCGCGGCATGGGAATCGAACTTCCGCACCGACGAGCGTGGACGCGGGACGCTGAGGGTAACGATGCCGGACTCCCTCACCGCCTGGCGAGGGATCGCCCGCGGCATCGATGGCGAGGGCCGGACGTTCGAGGCCCGCGTCGAGGTCCGCACGCGCCGAAACATCCGACTCCGCCTCGCGGCGCCGCGTTTCCTCCGCGAAGGGGACCAGGTGGTGCTCTCGTTGGTCGCGAGCAATCAATTCGACGAGACGGTGAAGGGGCAGATCAGCCTCGACTACCCGACGGTGCAGCTCGCGTCCCTTTCCGCTTCAGTCCCCGTGGCTCAGCGCGAGGCCGGCCGCGCGGTGGTCACCGTCGAGGTCGAGATCCCGGCCGAGGGGGAAACCACCGTCGACCTTCCCTTCGCGGTCGGGAGCCCCGGGGAAGCGCCGCTCATCGCGCTCCTCGCGACCCCGCGAGAATCCGACGGTCTCGAGCGCATCCTGCCGGTCCTCCCCTACGGCCTCGACCGGTACCTCGGCCGAGCGGGAGTCGCGGCCGACGCGGACGGTTTCACCACCGATGGCTGGGGCTTCGCGGTGCCGGAGGAGAGCGACCCCGCGTCTCGTTCCCTCGTCATCGATCTCACTCCGTCCCCGGCGATCGCGCTGATCGAGAGCCTCCCCTACTTGGTGCAGTATCCCTACGGTTGCGTCGAGCAGACCCTGAACCGGTTCGTGCCGGCACTCGTCGTCGCGGAGACGCTGAAGCGGACCGGCGTCGACCTCGCCGAGATCCTCCCCGACCGATCGGCAGAGTTCCCGATCGGGTTCTGGGGGCATCTCGCGGAGCGCCCACTCGAGCTCTTCCACCCCGAGGACCTCGCGCACCTGTTGTCGGTCGGTCAGGCGAAATTGCGTCAGGCTCAGAACGGCGACGGGAGCTGGGGGTGGTGGCACGGCTACGACGGTGACCCCTACATCACCGCTCTCGTCGTCGAGCACCTCTGCACCGCGCGCGAGGTCGGGATCGAGGTCGACTGGTCGGTGATCGATGCCGGAACGCGCTGGCTTCAGCGTCACGTGCTCGGCCGCGACCTCGCGGGCGAGCTCGAGATCTACGAGCGCCCCGGTCTCGAGGAGCTGGTGTGGGTCGCACGCGCTCTCCTCCACGCCGGAAAACTCGGTCGGATCCCGATCGAGGATGACTCAGACGGACTCACCCCTCTCCTCGAGTTCCTCTACGGGGTCCGCGCCCGCGTCGGGGACCAGTCGAAAGCGCTCCTCGCCCTCGCGCTCCATGACTCCGGGCTCCCGGAGAACTCCGGTCGCGCGCGGGTGATGATCCAGAACCTGGGCGCAGAGCGCTTCGGTGTGGTGTTCTTCGGGAGGAACGACGCGCTCGCGTGGTACGACCACCGCGTCGAGTCGACCGCCTGGGCAGTCCGCGCGATGCTCGCGATCGCCCCCGACGACTTCCGCATCGCCCCCACCGTGCGCTGGCTCATCGAGAACCGCGCCGGCAACCACTACGACTCCACGAGATCCACCGCAACGGTCGCGCTCGCCCTCACGGAATACCTGCGCCAGACTGGCGAGCTCGACTGCGATCTCCAGGCGGAGATCTTCGTCGACGGGAATCCGGTCGGCAGCTACGCGGTCGATCGGAAGTCGCTGTTTCGGTCGCGCGGACGGATCGAGGTCCCAGCCGCGATGCTCGAGTCCGGCGAACATCGCCTCGAGATCCGCCGAGGCGGTCGAGGACCCCTCTACTGGAGCGCTGGTCTCGAATTCTACAGCCGGGAAGACCCGGTCCCCGCGGGAGGAAACCGCGTCGAGATCGCGCGCCGCGCGTTCAAACTCGTCGACGTGAAACGGCCGCAGCAGCAACGTGAAGTCATCGATGGCAAGCCGGTCATCCGCACCACCTTCGTGTGGGAGCGCGAGCGACGACCGCTCATCGATGGTGCGGTGATCTCGACCGGCGATCGGATCCTCGTCGAGCTCGAGGTGAAGAGCGCGAACGAATTCCGCTACGTGATCGTCGAGAGCCCGAAACCCGCGGGACTCGAGACGGTCGCGCAGCAGAGCGGGTTCATCGGCGGGGTGTACGGCTACCGGGAACTCCGTGACGACAAGGTCGCGTGGTTCGTCAGCCGACTGCCGGAGGGAAGCTCGACGATCGGGATCGAGTTGCGGGCGGAACGACCGGGGCGGTACCGCACCGTCCCGGCGACGGTGGAGGCGATGTACCTGCCGCACGTGCGGGCGAATTCGGAGTCGGGGGTGATAGAAGTCGCGGGTTCTCCGCCGCGGTAGTGGACCAGCGGCGGCTTCGGGGGCAGGCCGGCGACGCGCAGGAGAGCGCGCCGGCGGTCGGATCGGCGCTACATCCGTCACGGGGGAGGGGCAGGTCAGGACCCCCGAGCAGAAAGCTCGAGCAGGTCGATCCCATCGACGCAACCGGGCGGCTAGGCCGGGTCCGCCTCCGGATGCCGTATGCGCTCCACGACTTCCGCCGGAACGCCGACCACCACCGTCCCGCCCGCCACGTCCTTCGTGACGAGAGAACCGGGTCCGATCGCGGAGTCGGGTCCGATGAGCACGCCGTCCACGACCCGGCACCCCAGGCCGAGGTAGGCGCGCTCGCCGATGCGCACCGCGCTACCGACGACCGACCCGGGAGCCACCTCGACGTAGTCGCCCACTCGAGTCCGGGCACCGATGATCGCGCCGCAGCCGATCACTGCTCCGCGCCCCACGCGCACCCCGACATCGAGGACCGCGTTCGCGTGCACCACTGCCCCCGGCCACACCTGCACTCCGTGTCCGGTACAGGTTTGTGGATGGACGAGAGGAAGCGCTGGGATCCCCTCTCCCTCGAGGGTGGCGAGGATCATCTCGCGGTCCTCCGCTCTGGAGGCCGCGGGGACCGCTCCGATGATCCGATCGCGATAGCGCCCGAGATTCTCGATGGTGTCGAGCACCGGCAGCCCCGCGACGGGCCGACCGACTCGATCGGTCGTCGGATCGAATGCGATCAATCCGAGGATCGAGACCGGGTTCGGGCGCTGTCGGATCAGATGAACGATCCGCTCCGCCTCCAGGGAGGCCCCGATGATCAAGATCGCCCCGGAGGGCGTGCCCGATATCGGCATGGACGGTCCTTCCCGAGCCGGCGGTCGCCGGCAGCTCCTCCACGGTCGGGACCCGAAGTATCGGGCCTCCCCCCGCACCGCGCCCCAATAGGGGGTCGAACGTTCCACTGTATCGTTCGGCGGGCTCCCCTGCACCGTTCACATCGGTCCGCAGCCCCCCCAGCTGGATCCCTTTTCGGCAGCTGGGGTTCGGGTAGGATCGCGGTGTCCACATTCCCGGAGGCCTCTCCCATGAGCACTCAACCGAGTCGCGACCTCGAGACCTTCCCCAACCCCGCCCCCGACCGGGACTACACGATCGAACTCGACTGCCCCGAGTTCACCTGTCTCTGTCCCATCACCGGGCAACCCGACTTTGCCGCGTTCAAGATCGAGTACACCCCCGATCAGCTCTGCATCGAGACGAAGTCGCTCAAGCTCTATCTGTGGGCGTTCCGGGACGAAGGGGCGTTCCACGAGGCGGTGACGAATCGGATCCTCGATGACCTCGTCGCGGCCTGTTCGCCGCGATGGATGCGGGTCACCGGATCCTTCATGGTCCGCGGGGGGATCACGCCTCGGATCGTGGTAGAGCACCGGGCGGGCTAGCATCCAAACCGGACCCGTTTCGCCTGCGACTCTCCCGTCGCCGCCTCCCCCGCCGCCATCCAGGGGTAGACACACGAACAGATGTTCGTTATGGTGATCCCGTCTCCCCCACGACTGGAGGGCATTCCCATGACCCCTTCGCGCTCATCCGGCGAACCCACGCGGGACGCCATCATCGCGTTTCTGGAGCGATGCTCCGGCCGCGGCTCCCCTCCCACCGTTCGCGAGATCGGTGAGGCGGTCGGGCTTCGGTCTCCCGCATCCGTGCACCGCCAACTCCGCACGCTCGAAGAGGCGGGTCGCATCACCGGCGAGGAGGACGGGCGGTCGCGCAGGTGGCGACTCGCCGGATCCAGCGGCACTCGCCGACGCGGCGGGGAGACGATCCCCGTCGTCGGACGGATCGCCGCCGGCGAACCGATCGAGAGTGTCGACTTCCAGGAAGATCCCCTTCGACTCTCCCCCCGCGCCTTCGCAGGCTCCGGTGACATCGTCGCGCTGCGTGTCGAAGGGGAGAGCATGCGCGAGGCCGGGATCCTCTCGGGGGACTTCGCGATCATCCGCCGGCAACCCGAGGTCGAGAACGGCGCGGTGGCTGCCGTGACGCTCGACGGTGAAGGAACGCTCAAGGTCTGGCGCCGGACCGGGCGGCGAGTCACCCTCGAACCCCGCTCTCGCGGATTCGAGGCGATCGCCGTCGGTCGACGCTCCGGCGAGCTCCAGGTGTTTGGACGGCTCGTCGGAGTCGTCCGGATGTTCGAGTGATCCGATGGAACTGCACGAGGAATCGATCGATGAACCGGTCGGGGCGCTGCTCGCCCGCTTCGACGGACGCGGCATCGAGCCGGTCTCGTTCCAGTGGCGACGCAGGAACTACCAGGTGAAGCAACTGAATGCACGCTGGATCGACCGGACGCTCTCCCCCGCACTGCACGGATTCACGGTGACGGTGGGGAGCGGTGACATCTTCGAGCTGTCGTACCAAGAGGGAGAGGCGCTCTGGCGCCTCGAACGCATCTTTCTCTTGTAGGCCAGGTCGCCGATGGGGGCATCGATGGAACCGGCTCGCCGAAGGTGATGCCAGTCCCATCCGCAAGACCACGTCGCGGGATCGCTCACGAAACGGGAGTCGGTTCTTCCCACCGCTTGGCGCGCTCGATCGCTCTCCCCCACCGTTCGATGAGCGCTTCCGTGTCGGCGTCACCGTCCGGTTCGAACACGCGCTCCTCCCCCGCGGTCGCCGCCAGCGCGCCCGTGGAGTCCCACACCCCCACCGCGAGTCCGGCGAGGTACGCCGCGCCTTGGGCGGTCGATTCAGTCTCCTCCGGGCGCACCACCGGAATGCCCAGGAGGTCCGCCTGGAGCTGCATCAGGAAGTCGTTCGCGCTCGCGCCTCCGTCGACTCGCAACTCACGCAATCGGAAACCGGCGTCCTGTTCCATCGCCGCGACCAGATCCCTCACCTGCAGGGCGATGCTCTCGAGTGCTGCGCGCGCGATGTGTGCACGACCCGTGCCCCGCGTCATGCCGAAGAGAGCGCCCCGCGCGTACGGATCCCAGTGCGGCGCTCCGAGGCCCGCGAATGCCGGGACCAACACCACCCCCTCGCTCGAATCGACCGATGCGGCGAGCGACTCGACCTCGGCGGCATCCTGGATCATGCCGAGCCCATCGCGGAGCCACTGCACCACCGCGCCACCCGCGAACACGCTCCCCTCCAATGCGTACTCGGTGCGTTCTCCACGCTGCCAGGCGATGGTCGTGAGGAGCTGATTCCGACTCGCCACCGCCTCCGATCCCGTGTTCACCAACAAGAAACAGCCGGTGCCGTAGGTGTTCTTCGCGAGCCCACGGTCGAAGCAGTGTTGTCCGAACAGCGCGGCCTGCTGGTCGCCGGCGATCCCCGCGATCGGCGTGCCGCGCAGAGGGTCGACGGTCGCCTCACCGTAGATCTCGGACGAGGTCCGCACTTCGGGGAGGACCTCCACCGGGACGTTCAAGATCCCGCAAAGCTCCTCGCTCCACTCCCCTGCGTGGATGTCGAACAGCATCGTCCGACTCGCGTTGCTCGGATCGGTTGCATGTACCGCGCCGCCGGTGAGCTTGAAGAGGAGCCAGCTGTCGATCGTCCCGAAGCAGAGCTCTCCCGCCGCCGCACGCGACCGAGCGTCGGGGACGTGGTCGAGGAGCCAGGAGAGCTTCGTGCCAGAGAAGTATGCATCGAGAACGAGGCCGGTCGTCGCTTGGATCGTCTCCGCGTATCCATCGGCCCGCAGCCGATCGCAGTGCTCCGCGGTGCGTCGGTCCTGCCACACGATGGCGGGCGCGAGAGGGCGACCGGTCCGGCGCTCCCACAACACCGTCGTCTCGCGTTGATTGGCGATCCCGATCGCGGCCACATCCGAACTAGAGATTCCCGCGCTGTCGATCGCTGCGCGCACCGTCGCGATCTGCGCCTCCCAGATCTCCTCTGGATCGTGGTCGACCCACCCCGGCCTCGGGAAGTACTGGGGGAACTCTCTCTGACCGACGCCGCAGACCCTCCCGTCGGAGTCGAAAACGATCGCCCGCGAACTGGTGGTGCCCTGATCGAGGGCGAGGAGATACTTCATCGATTCCCCCATCTTGTGCATCTGCATCTCGTGCAACTGGTGTACCGACGCGTCTCCGCTCACTCCCCGGCGGTGACCGCCCGAACCTCACCCCCGGAGCGCTCGGCGAGGCGATCGACGAATGCGCGGTTTCGGCCCCCCGTCTCGGCGACGAGGAGGACGTGCACCCGGGCGCACGTCCACCGATTCAACCTCTCGAAGTGCCAGAGGAAGCGGTCGTAGTCGTGGTACTTCCCCTCGGTCGGCGCGCCCTCGCTCACCAGATAGATCGTGTCGACGAAGGGGCTCCGCGCCGAGAACGCGAGGGCATCGTAGACGTTTCCGCGGGCGTGGCCGGGCTGGGTCGGAATCTCCTGAGTCTGGCAGAACTCGACGATACGCCTTCGCGCCCGCTCGAGGCGCTGCGGCTCCGGGTGTGCGGCGAAGTAGGTGCTCGCGAAGGTGATCACGTTCACCCAGGTGCGGTCATCGAGGGCGGTGAGCACGCGCGCGAGTTCCCCCTTGGCGTGATCGAGGCGCGACGGGCCGCTCCCCCCCTGCTCCCCCGAGAGAGTGCGCGACATCCCGCCGGAGAGGTCTTGCAGGAAGGTCACCCGTTCGGAGTCGACCGGGATGCCATGGAAGCTCACGACGGAAGTTCCGCCGCCGCTCTGCGCCGGTCGCTTGCCGGGGACTCCCGCCGAGGGTGGTTGCCACGTCTCACGCTTGGCCGACCACCATGCGCGCCAGTTCAACGCCTCGAAGGGCATCGCCTCGCCGGTGATCGCCCCGAGCGCTTCGAATCGAGCCCGACGGGCGCGGCCGGTGGCGTCGTCCAGAGATTCGAGAAGGGCATCGATCGCGCTCTTCTGAATCTCGACCGAAACGCCGGCGCGGTCGACGCGTGCGAGTGTCGTGAGTGCCGCGATCTCGACCCGCGGCCCCCAGATCTGCTGGCGATCCTTCGGCGGCTCGGCGAGTTGCTCGAGGGCAGCGGAGAATGCGCCGGCTCCGTCGAATTGCTCGAGCGCTCGCAGGGCAGCGATGCGAAGCGGCAGGAGTTTCTTCTCGGCGAGAGCGGAATCGATGGCCTCGCGCGCTGCCACACCCTCGAGTCGAGCGAGGGCCACCAGCGCTTCCGCCCGCACGAGCCAGTGCTTGTCGCGCGAGAGAGTGCTCCGGATCGATTGCTTTGCGGCAGCCTCGTCGTATTCCCCGAGCGCCCAGACCGCCATCGCCCGCACGTCTTCGAAAGGATGTGTCAAGGAGCAGCGCACCAGCGGGACGACGCCGCCAGCGGGCTTCCGGCGGCCGAACAGTTCGCCGACCGCTTCCGCGATGAGGGGCTCTCCAGCGATGAGCCCAGGAGCAAGGGCGAGCAGCGTTTCCTCCGGCCACTTCTCGAGGAGCGTCGCGAATACCGCGTCGCGAACATATCCGGAGGTGTCGGCGAGCAGCTCGAGTGCACGCACGGCCGCCGGGGCGCCGGCTTCGACCTCTTTTTTCGCGGCACTCGCCGCCTGGGTCTGTTTCTCGATCCCGCGCTTCCAATCGACGTAGGCGGGACCGGGGGCCTCGATGGAGGCGAGGGCGGGGATGGAAAGAGGGAAGAGCGCGAGTAGTGCGAGGGTGGAATGCGTGCGTCGTCTCGTTCGGGGCATCGGGTACTCCGTTCGACGCGGGGTTCGCTCGCCGGGGAGCAGGATAGCAGGTCCAGTGTGCCCTGCCACGGGGACACGAGCGGAACCACGATCGAAGAGCAGTCCGCAATCGGACCGGGGCGGCCGATGGCTCGACGCTCTGCAAGAAGGTGAGCATCCTGTCCCGGACGCTCGACCGCCGCTGCACCGTTCTCGAACAACGCCAGCGTCCGGGACAGGCAGCACGGCAGAGCCGCGAGCCAGTCCCATCATCCGTTCATCCGTTCGTCAGCTCATCCGCTCTTCATCCGTTCATCCGCCTGCGGCATACCGCATCCATGATGGGACTGGCTCGCCGAAGGTGATGCCTGTTCCGGACGCTCGACCGCCGCTCCACCGTTCTCGAACAACGCCAGCGTCCGGGACAGGCAGCACGGCAGAGCCGCGGTCGCGGTAGGGATCGGGGTTTCCCCCGACCCCCCGCACAGATCCGTACGTGTGCGTCAACTCATACGGCTCCTCCCGCAGGTCGGACGCGCAGTCGCTGGTTGGGGTAAGGGTGGGTTATTTGTGGGCGGGGGATCCAACGATCGATGAGGC
>JAQBGV010000148.1:0-24837 GCA_032128395.1 Planctomycetota bacterium
CACCCCCGACCCGCCGGGGTGCTCCCCGGCGACGCCCTTGCCTCATCGGTGTCGGGTTCCCTCCGTCAGGGCCCCGGGACAGGACTTGCACCCGTGTGCTCACCTCCGGTTTCGCTGGTCATGCTGGACGCACCGATCCTCAACGGGGCGCAAGGCCCCGCCTCCGGTCGAGTCCGGCCTCGATCCACGACATCCGGGGCACCCTCACCACTCTTGGCTCGGTAGGGAGTGACCGAACTTCTTCCCCCGCTTGGTGCGAGCCGCCGTCGAGACGCGAAGCGGCGAGCTCCCTCCCAGCACCACGGAAAACGTCAAGGTGGTCGAGGAGGTACCGGATGCAAGGCGCGGGGCCGAGCCCGACCGCAGGCGACCCCCTCGGGTCGTTGAGGATCGGGCTCGGCCCCGCAACGCAGCAGACGGTGCCTCATCGACCACCGGCCCGCTAAGGATTTTTGTCTAGAAAGCCTTCAAGATGCCGTGCGCGGATCGGATGTTGCAACTTCTTCACCGCCTTCGCCTCGATCTGCCGCACCCGTTCCCGAGTGACCTTGAAGATCTTGCCGACCTCCTCGAGGGTGTAGGTGTAGCCATCCTCGAGTCCGTAGCGGAGCTTGATGATCTCGCGCTCGCGGTAGGTCAGAGTCTTCAGGACTTCGCGCAGGCGCTCCTTCAACATCTCGTGGGTGGCGGTGTGGATCGGGGACTCCGCCGAGACATCTTCGATGAAGTCGCCGAAGAATCCATCGTCCGAATCGCCGATCGGGCGGTCGAGCGAGATCGGATGTTTCGAGATCTTGAGAACCTTGCGGGTCTCCTCCTCGGGGATATCGAGCTCTTGGCTGATCTCCTTGATCGACGGCTCGTACCCGAGCTTCTGCATCAGTTTCTTGGTCGCGTTCCGCACCTTGCTCATCGTCTCGATCATGTGAACCGGGATCCGGATCGTCCGGGCCTGGTCCGCGATCGAACGGGTGATCGCCTGGCGTATCCACCACGTCGCGTAGGTGGAGAACTTGTACCCACGTCGGTACTCGTACTTCTCGACCGCCTTCATCAAACCGGTGTTTCCCTCCTGGATCAGGTCGAGGAAGGAGAGGCCGCGGTTGCGATAGCGCTTGGCGATCGAGACCACCAACCGCAAGTTCCCCGCGGAGAGCTTCCGCTTGGCCTGCTCGTAGTCGGCGAACCACTTGTTCATGTTGACGACGCGTTCGATGACCGGGTCCTTGAACTCGAGGGCGAACTGCTCGAGCGTGGAGACCTGCTCGTTCATCTCCTCGAGTTCCTGCTCATCCGACGTCTTGACGCGCTTGCGTCGGCGCAGCCGCGCGGTCTGGTCCTGGATCGAACGGAACCGGGCGCGGTGGCCGCGGAGCCGGTCGCGCATGCTGTCGAGGATTTCGCGTCGGAACACCAGCTCGCCGAGCAGCACGCCGATCTTCTTGGCGCGGTTCTCGATCTTCTCCTTCAGACGGTCCTTGTAGCGGTCGGTGAACTTGGAGCTGAAGAGCTTCTCGAACTCTCCCTGGTTCTCCTGGAACATGCGCTCGACGGTGGCCAGGTTCTGGCTCATCCGTTGCATCATGTCCTCGCGGCTCGGCTCACCGGAACTCGGGGTCAGCTTGATCACTTTGTCGATCGACTGGTCTCCGCAGAGGACCTCTTGGCACAGCCGAATCAGCTGCGCCTGGCAAAGACCCGAGCTGTAGACCGAGGTGCGGTAGCGCTCGCGCGAGGTTTCGATCGTCTTCGCGAGCAAGAGCTCCTCGGCCCGGGTCAGAAGTGGGATCTCCCCCATCTGGGTGAGATACATCCGCACCGGGTCATCGATCTTCTCGTCGCTCGCCTCGCCGTCCTCGGCACCGAGGGAGTCGATCTGAACGGGATCATCCCGGACCTCGATCCCATACTTCTCCAGGGTGTCGTAGACCTTGTCGATCCGTTCCGGCGTGTTGCACTCCTCCGGAAAGAAGGAGTTGAAGCTCTGATAGGTGATGAATCCGATTTTCTTGCCGTTCTCGATCAATCGGCGGAGACCCTCCGCCATCGAGATCTTTTCACGGGGCGAAGAGGAGCGGTCGGTCGCCGAAGCGATCCGAGGGATCTCCTCGAGCGGCATCCGTTCATCCGGATCGTGTGGTTCGGAAGGAGGCGGATCGTCCGGCTCCTCTTCCTCGAATTCCTCTTCCTCTTCATCGTCCGAGTCCTCGACCTCGACCTCGATCGCCTGATCGTCGCCGCCCTCGAAGTCGCCGTCCTCTTGCCAGCCGCCCTCGCGGGCGACGAGGTCGGGTTGGATGTCCCATCCCTCATGGGTATCGATGCTCATCTACCACTCCTACCCTGCGTTCACGAGGCGCGGCCCTGCAGCACGCTCCACGCTTTTGGTTTCGGGGAGGGGACCCTGCCAGTCCGCCCCACCGAGTTGCTCTCCAACTGCTCACGCCGGCGCGGTCGCCTCTTTCGAGTCCTGACTCGATTTCGAGATCAGTCGGTTCGGACCGGCCCGAATCGATCGAGAATCTCGACCAGCGCCTGCGGGTCGTGCGGAGGTCGAGCACCCAGCTCGGCCCCTGCCCTGCGAATCTCGGTGATCCGCCGGATCCATCCCGTGTCAGCAGGCTGGGCCTCACCAGCCTGGCTCGATCCCGTCTGGCCCTCCAGGGCGAGTGCTCGGAGGTGCCGACGGACGAGCTCGACGAGCAGACGCATCGCGGCGTCCTCATCGACTCCAAGTTCTCTGTGACGCTCGACGAGTTCGAGCGCCTTCGCTTTTTCATCCGCGGCATCGATCCGAAGCGGATCGAGTTCATGTCCTTCCAGCGCGATCCGCTCCGCGAGTCTCGCGAGGAGCGGATCTCGGAATCGCTGCAATCGGAGCACCACCGCCGCCTCCGCCGCTCCCGTGAGCGCCGCGAGGAGGATTCCCTCCTCCTCATGAGGCAACACATCCGACGCGCGCGCCCCGCCGGGGCCAGCATCGGCGCTCTCCCCGACGTACCGCGTGCGGCTGGATCTCCGCGTCGCTTCGAAGTCCCGCTCGATGCGTCCGAACGGCTGCCCGATGCGCGAAGCGAGCCGCTCGAGTGCGGTCCCCCGGAGCATCTCCGACGAGAGTCGCTCCACATACGGGTAGAACGCACGCGCCGCTCGGTCCCGTCCCCCGGCACTTGCCGGATCCTCATCGACGAAGCAACGTTCGAGCACGAAGTCGAGTCCCTCGATCCCACTCTCGATTCGACTCCGGAACTGCTCCGCCCCGTCCGCTCGCGAGAGGAGATCGCACGGGTCCTCCCCGCGATCGAGGATCACCACTCGCACCTCGATCGAATTCGGCGCGAACAGCAACACCGCCTTCCGGGCGGCATCGATCCCCGCCCGATCTCCGTCGAAGACGAGCGTCACCCGGTCGGCGAGGCGCGTGATCCGATCGACGTTCGCCTCGGCGAGCGCTGTACCGAGCGTGGCCACCGCGCCGGGGAATCCGGCCTGGTGCGCCATCAACACGTCGGTGTAGCCCTCCATCAGGAGGAGATGGCGCTCGGAGCGGATCGTGTCGCGCCCCTCGAAGTGGCCGTAGAGAACCTTTCCTTTGTGGAAGAGCTCCGATTCCGGCGAGTTGATGTACTTCGGCGGTGGGTCGCTCCTCCTCTCCTCCACGCCCGCACTCGGGCTGAAATCAGAGTCGGCAACGTCGATGTGCCGACCTCCGAACCCGATCACCCGGCCACGGGGATCCCGAATCGGGAACACCACCCGCTGCCGCATGGCATCGTAGACGCGCCCCTCCGGCGAGCACTTCAGGAGTCCGAGCCGGACCCCACGCTCGACGTCCAGATTCTCGGCGCGGATCGTATCGGCGAGATGCGACCATCCAGCCGGGGCATACCCGACCCCGAACGCATCGAGTGTCTCAGCGCCGAATCCACGATCGGTGAGATATGCGCGGGCCGCCTCACCCTCTTGTCCCTGTCTCTGCTCCCCGAACCACCGCGCCGCCCGAACGAGCAGCCGGTGGTCATTATCCTTCTCATCCGGGCGCAAGCTCGCGCCCTTCCTCACTCCCGTGAGCTCGATCCCCGCCCGTTCCGCGAGCACACGCAGCGCTCCGCGAAAATCGAGCGAGTCCATTTTCTCGACGAACGAGAAGACGTCGCCGTGCTCACTGCACCCGAAGCAGCGGAACGTCCCGCGCTCGGGATCGACATAAAAACTGGGGGTCTTCTCTCGGTGGAAAGGGCAGAGAGCCTTGAAATTCCGGCCTTCCTGCCGGAGCGAGACCCCGAACTCGCCGACGATGGTCTCGATCGGCGAAGCTTCCCGGATCCGCTCGCGATCCGTGCCCCCGTCGAACCCACCGGCGCCGTGCGAGGTGCCCGTACGCATCGGGGCCCCCGTGCCGAACGAGGCACCACGGCTTCTTCGGATCGGGGAATTCAGCATCGCGATTCCCCCCCGGAATCCAACTGGCGGACACCGAGGGGTGACTCCATCCTCCCGTAAGCGGCGAGTTCCCCGCCGACTTCGCACGAGGCGAAGGGCCCCCCCGAGCCCGCTCCATCCATGAGACTGACCCCTCCCGACACTCCTCACGACCACCCCGTCGAAGTGCTGAGCAAGAAGACTCAGCTCCCGCCGGGGAGGTCATCCGTTTGGATCATCGGTGGGTCGGCACGGGGCGTACCTGTTCGCCCCATGCCTTCATCCCGCCATGCACCCCATTTGGGGCACTCCCCAACGGGGAACACCTGCCCGGAGCGGGCAGTCGGCGAAATTTCCCTGCAAAACCCTGCGGCCCGTCTTCGTTGTGTCGCTCACGGAGCTTCCTCACTCGAGAAGCACCGCGGAGCTTCGCCGTCATCGGCCGCCGGGCCTGGGCCGGTCCCGGACATCGACGGGGATGCTACCGTCCGGGGGGGGGGACCGCTACTCTGAGCACTGCGAATCCCCCGACAGGACTAGTCTGAGGGCAACGAACTGCTCGGGAGAGAGCTCCTCAGGGCGGCTCCTGGGGTCCACTCCGGCCTGGTCCCAGCGCGGATCCTCTGCGGGAAGACGGTCCCTCAAGATCGCTCGGAGCATCTTCCTGCGGTAGCGGAACAGGTCCCGAGCGAGGGCGAGAGTATCCGCAAGATCCGGTCGCCTCTTCGAGCGCGGCTGCCACACGAAGAACGCCGACTCCACCCGGGGCGCTGGGGTGAACACGTGGCCGGGGACGCGACGGGCGATCCGACCCTTCCCCGCGAGCGCGAGGATGACCGCCGCCGGGCCGTATTCCTTCCCCCCCGGGGTCGCGACCCAACGATCGGCGACTTCGTCCTGGACGAGGACTGCGATCCCCGCGAGGCGGGGCTCGCGAGCGACCAGCCGCATGACGAGAGGAGTAGCGATCGCGTAGGGGAGGTTCGCGACGAGACGGAAACGGCGGTCATCGCCGAGCGCAGCCTCGAGCCCCTCTGCGAGGCGCTCGCCAGCGCGGAGGGCATCGCCGGGAACGAGGCGGAGGGATCGGTGCGGTCCGCGCTCTTCGAGGTAAGCGATCAGGATCGGATCGATCTCGGAAGTGACCACTTCGGCGCCGCGCGCGAGCAATCGCTCGGTGAGCGTTCCCGCTCCCGCTCCCACCTCCAGAACGAGTTCCCCCGCCCCGATGCCAGCGTCGTCGAGGAATGCTTCGAGGAGTTGCGGATCGAAGAGGAAGTTCTGGCCGAGGCGGCGCCGGAATCGGAACCCACGTCCGGCGAGGTTGGCGAGCACCATGGCGCGGGGGCGTGGATCCCACCCGGCCGAATCAGCGGCGGTCGCATCTGCAGTGAAAGAGTCTTCCGGCGACGATTCTACGGGGGGAGGGCCCGCGGGATCCCCCGCGTGCCCTCCCCCCGCACCACCGTTCGCATTCTTACGGATCAGGTCGAGACGATCAGTACGAGGCCGGACGCAGCCGGATCTCGACGCGGCGACACCGCGACTGACCCTGCTTGGAGTTCACGTCGGCGCCGCTGACCGGTTGCGCGTATCCGCGCGAGGTGATGACGGTGCGATCCTCAGGGATCCCCTTCTCCCGCAGGTATTCCCAAACCGCGTGAGCTCGCTTGGCGCCGAGGTCCCAGTTGCTCTTGTTCACCTTCGCGGACTTGGCGATCGGCACGTTGTCGGTGTGGCCATCGACGAAGACGTAGTGGTTCGGATAATCGCGCTGAATCATCCCGACGAGCTGGTCGATCACGGCCTTCGCCTCGGGACGCAATGTGAACTTGCCGGAAGCGAAGAGGACGTCCTGCGGGAGGATGATCCCTCCGGTGTCCTGGTTCACCTCCAGCGGGGTGTCCATCGTCTCCGGTCCGAGCTTGGGCAGTTGGCCGAGCCGAGCGGCGAGGGTTCGCGTCTGTTCCTCGAGGAGCTCCTTCTCTCGCAACAGGGCACCGTTCTGGGTCTCGAGGCTCTCGATCCTGGCCATCGCGGCCCGGAGGTCCCCGCCGGTCGAGCTCTCGTCGATCTGCGCATCGCGGAGAGTCCGCTCGAGGTCGTGGTTGACCTGATTCGCAATGGAGAGCTTCGACATCGCGTCCTCGTACTTCACGTACGGAACGCAGGCGGGGAGCACCACGAGGGCGATCAGCGAGAGGGCCCACATCGCGACCTTCGGGGTGTACTTCGACACGTCACGCTGCAGATTCGAGGGGAGCATGCGACCTGACCTTCCTGAGATGGCAGACCCAAGTTGAGCTGCGAAGAGGCTCTCTCGAACTCCGCGTTGAGTCTCGACGAGTGAGGCTCATCTAGCGAAACTCACCGAGTGAGACTCATCGAGACCCCCGCGACGGACGGGATGGGTGGAGAGGGCTCCCCCCCTGCCCTTCGCGCCCGCCCCGGTCCTGGGGGCGGCGAGGGCGGAATTCTGCCATAGCGTCGGGGAGATGGCGAGAGAAACGAAGCCCCGTCGGCCATTCCGGCCGACGGGGCTTCACAAGCGACGACACGTGAACGAGGCGCTCGTGTCGCGAATCGGTGTCGATCTAGAACATGCCGACGATCGACTCGACCACGACGTTCAGCATGTTCAGTACGCCGCTCGTCGCGACCCACTCGGGGTAGACCCCACCCTCGGCGCCGATCAGGTTCAAGACCACCGCCGCCGGTCCCAGCATGACCAGGAGGGTCGCCACGAGGAGCACGGTCATCGCGGGGCTGCCCCGCTTCTGGATCATCTGCATCTGCTGGGTGCCGCCGCCGCCGGCGAGGAAGGTGTCGCCGCTGCCGGCCGCTACGGTGTCGTCGTCCGAGCCGAGGTCGAAGTCGTCGTCGAGCTCGAGGCCGTCGGTGTCGAGGACGGTGTCCTCGCCGATCGATCCGACATCCAGGTCGTCATCTCCCTCGAGAATTCCGAGACCGGGGACCGGAGTGGTGCCTTCGGCGTCGTCCTCGAGCAGTCCCTCGATGTTCAGAACGGTCTCATCGGTCGAGATCCGGTCGAGGTCGATCGGGTATTCGTCCCCCAGGTCGAACGGAGAGACTTCATTGTCGGAGAGGACGACCGTCGGCTCGGTCTCGCGCGAACGCCTGACCGCGACGACCTCTTCATGCTTGAAGTAGATCTCGTCCCCTTCGTGGATACCGCGCAGCTCCCCGCTGGCGGCGAGATTCTCGAGCTCGTCCCGGCCGAGGCCAAGCTCCGCCATCGCCTGCTCGAAGCTCAGCTTCTCGCTCATTCTCCGCTCCTTCATTCTCTCCGTGAGCTTGCACCCGCGGCTCCACTCTGCGAGCTGGCGCTCGCGATCCCCGCCGGGCAACCGCTCGGCACGACCGCGTTCCGAAGACTACCCTCCGGAAACGGCTTTCTTCATCTGGTCGACGGTCGGGTCCTGGCCCCCGGTCTTCGGGGAATAGCTCTGCGGGACCCAGTCGAACTGCATGTCGCGGACGCCCAACAATTCCATTCGAGTATTGTTCATGAAGTAGACCGCGAACTTTCGATTGGTCGTGTCCATGATGTACACCGCTTCGCTCTGCCCCTTGCCCTGGAGCACGCCCGTCGTCATCAGGAACCCGTTCGTGCCATCCGCGGTCTCGCCACTGGCGACCCGTGGAGTGACGAGCATTCCGACGAGTACCAAGTTCGCGCCGATCGCGACCCCGAGAAGAAGCGTCAACCACCCCTGCTTGCTCATCATCATTCCCTCTCCGTCGACGGGCCCGGTCGGAACGCACTCGCGCGCCGGGAGACGTCAGGTCGATCCTGCCTGGGCCGGAACGAGGAATCCCCCGCGCCACGCCCAGGCGGTGAGATGGCCGGGCGTTCTAGGAACCGGCCCTGCTTCGGGAGTCCCTGCCTTGGGAGTCCCCGCCTTCGAACTCCCCGCCTTCGAACTCCCCGCCGTCGAACTCCCAGCCGTCAGTCTCCCTGCCTTGGGAACGGGGCCACTCGCCGACGGACTCCCGATCGGTAGCCCGATTTTTGGAGCTGTCGTTCGGGTTCCGTCTCCACGCCCCGCAACACAGCGCGATCCCCGACATGTCGTGCGCTGTAGTTGCTCGGAATCACGGGAGAGGGAGAACAGGTCTACCCCGACGCGATTGTACCTTCCGGCAGCAAGCTGACAAGGGCGCCAGGGACCTCTTCCTCCCCGGGCAGAACAACTTCTGGCGATCTTCGAGCCGGGAGATGGGGCGACCACCCGGGAATTCACCCGAAGAACGGGTCCAGCCGCTGCCAGAGTTCTGGCTCCGCTCCAGACCATCCCTCCACTCGCCTTCGAACACCCTGATAGTCACGAAGGTCATCGCGGGGGTGACGGAGTCGAAACGGAGCAAAGCCGCTCTGCCGAGCCCCGATCGTGTCCCCTTCCCCGCGCAGCCTCAGATCCTCTTCGGCGAGCGCAAATCCGTTGGAACGCTCGCGGAATGCGTGGAGACGTTCGACCGCGGACTCCCCCGCTCCCCCCGAGACGGTGAAGAAACACCAAGTCTCCTCCCCCCGTCGCCCCAGGCGGCCGCGCAGCTGGTGGAGTTGGGAGAGCCCGAAGTGATCGGCGCCCTCGATCCAGAGGACCGTCAGCCCCGGGACATCGAGCCCCACCTCGACGAGGGTGGTCGCGACGAGGAGCGGCGCCTCTCCGCTCCGAAACCGCGCCACCCGCTCGAGCTGCTCGGCGACGGGGAGTCGACCGTGCAGCTCGGTCACCGGGAACCGGCCGAGGGGACCGTCCCGAAGCCGCGCAGCGAGGGTGGCGACCGAGGCCAGCTCCGTCTCTCGCTCCTGCTCGCCTTCCTCGCCCGATCCTGCACCATCCTCCGGATGATCGGGACTCTCATCCGCGGCGATCCGGGGGACGACGAAAAGGACGCGGTGCCCCTGCTCGATCTCCCCGCCGAGGAATCCGAGAGCGTCGTCGAGTCTCCCGGGCGCGAGTTCCCGGGTGCGAACGGGACGACGCCCGGGGGGCAATCCGTCGACGGTGCTCAGGTCGAAGTCGCCGACGAGCGCAAGCGCGAGAGTGCGGGGGATCGGCGTCGCGGAGAGGTGGAGGCGGTGGACCCCCTCCCCCTTCTTCGCCAACTCCTCGCGCTGGGTGACCCCGAAGCGCTGCTCCTCGTCGACGATCGCCAGAGCGAGCGAATGGAAGCGCACGTCCTGTGCGAGGAGTGCATGGGTGCCGATGACGAGGGGAGCGTCCCCCGCCGCGAGGCGATTGCGCAGGGCGGCGTCGGAATCGGAACCGGCGAGGAGGAGTTCCGAGGAGATCCGGGCGCCGGTGAGGAGCTCCGACATGGTCTCGTGGTGCTGGCGAGCGAGGGGGGCGGTCGGGGCGAGGATCGCCACCTGGTACCCCGCCGCGACGGTGGCCAGGGCTGCGTAGAGGGCGAGCGCGGTCTTGCCGCTCCCCACCTCTCCCTGGATCAGGCGTGCCATCGGATGGCCGCCTGCGAGATCCGCGACGATCTCGGTGACGACGCGATCCTGCGCGGGAGTGAAGCGGAACGGAAATCGCCCGCGGATTCGCTCATCGAGGTCGGTATCGACGGCGATCCGGGGGGCAAGGCGCGATTCCCGGAGCGCGCGCCGCCTCCGCTGCCGGCGGGCCAGGAGGAACAGTTCGAGATCACCGAGGTCGCGCAGTGCGACGCCGCGTTCGGCGGTGTTCTCGGGAAAGTGAATGGCCCGATAGGCTGCGATCACCGGGCGGGACTCCGGTCGACCGAGGGTCGAAGGGGGCCACGGCTGGTCGAGATCGAGGCGGGGATCCTCGAGCACACTCGCAATCCACCGGGCGAGGGACTCTCCGTCGATACCGGTGGTGGTCCGGTACACCGGCCGCAGTCGATTGTGTCCCGGCGGACGAGCCTCGGAGTCGTCGGTTCGATGGATCCGGGGATGCACGAGTTGCGGGCCCCCGTAGCGGCGGAGGGCCCCGGTCGCGAAGCCCTGCCACCCCTCGGTGATCGGAGGGGCGCGGAACCCGTTCTGAAACCAGACCAGAGCCACCCGGTCGCGTTCGACCCGCAGGACCGCGATCCACCGAGCGCGCCCGCCGGGGTGGTGTTCGATCGACTCCACCGTCCCGAAGAGGGTGATCGGACGGCCCTCGGGAAGCGCTTCTACCGGCACGCGACGGCGAAGGTCATCGTGGCGGATGGGGAAGTGGTGGATCAGATCGCCGACGCGCGCGATGCCCAGTCTCGCCAAGGCCTCGGCTCGGCGGGGACCGACCCCACGCACTGCGGTAATCTTCTCGAGTAGGTAGTCCGGTCCGGGCACGGTGACCTCCGCCGCGTCAAAGTTCCGTGACACGGCACACGGGGTCAACCCCGTCTGAGGGTGGAGAGCAACCGCTCGACTTCGATCCGCAGCTGCTCGTCCGTGGTCAGCGCCCGCTGGATCTTGCGGTAGGCGGCACTGGCGGTGGCGTGTTTGCGACCGCCGAGGAGCGCGCCGATCTCAGCGAGGCTGTGGTCGGTGAGGACCCGAGAGAGGTAGATCACGACGTGCCGCGCGAGCGAGACGGTTCGGCTCCGCCCCGGGCCGCGGAACTCCACCGGTGGAACTCCGTAGCGGCGACCGACCTCTTCGATGATGTCGCTGATCGTCACCCGACTGGTGGGAGCCCCCGCGTCCTCCAGGACCCCTTCGACCAAGTGCGGTGTGATCGGCTCGCCGAGGAGGGACCCGTGGGCGAGAACTCGCACCCAGGTGCCGATCAGCTCGCGGATGTTTCCTTCGAACCGCTCGGCGAGGCACCGGAGGGTCTCCTCGGGGACGGCGATTCCCGCCGCGCGGGCTTCTTGGCGGAGGATCGCGAGGCGCGTTTCGATATCGGGCTCACCGACCCGACAGACGAGCCCGGAGATGAAGCGACCGAGGAGCTTCTCGGCCAGACCCTGCAAATCGGCGGGACGGGAGTCGCTGGCGAGCACCACCTGGCCGCCGGCCGCGGCGATCCGATCGATCGTCTCGAGCAGCTCCAGTTGGCTCCGTTCCTTACCGGCGACGACCTGTATGTCGTCGAGGACGAGGACTCGGAGCGATCGAAAGCGCTCGCGGAAGCGGTCGATCTCGCGGTGCCGGACCGATTGTCCGAAGCGATTGACGAACCCCTCGCAGGGGAGGTAGCGGATCCGGCGCTCGCCCTGCCGAAAGTACTCTCGGGTGATCCCCTGGAGGAGATGGGTCTTGCCGAGTCCGCAGCCCCCGTAGATGAAGATCGGGTTGTACGCTCCCCCGGGGCGACGAAGTGCTTCGAGTCCGGCGTGGTATGCGACGCGGTTGCAGCGGCCGACGATGAAGCGCTCGAGAGTCAGGCTCGGGCTGACATCACGGAGCGACTCGGGAACCGCACTCCGCTGCGGAGACGCACTGCGAGCCGCCGTTCCCCGATTCCCCGTGCCCTGATTCCCCGTGCCCTGATTCCCCGTGCTCTGATTCCCCGTGCCCTGATCGGAAGCACAATTCGTCCCGCGTGCGCCATGATCCGCTTTCGCTCCGCCGGCCTCCGCTGCGTCGGTAGGAGTCGTGGGAGGAGCGATTCGGGGGGGCGCGACGATCAAACGCACCCCGTCGAGGCCGAGCTTGCCGCGGGCGATCTCTTCGATTCGGGCCCCGTACGTGTCGGTGATCCACTCGGCGATGAAGGCATTCGGAGCGGCGAGAACCAGGCGCCCGTCTTCGATGATCCGGGCGGTTACCCCGCCGAACCAGCGGTCGGTTCGTCCCGATCCGAACTGTTCGAGGAGTTCACCGCGGAGACGCTCCCAGAGCGTCGCCGGATCGGTACCCCCCGAGTGCACCCGACCTTCCCCCGCGAGGCTTCCCCCATCGCCGGATCGCATATCACCGGCCTCCGCAGCGCATCATCCACCTCCTCCGGAATATCCGGAGGCCCCCACTGCCCGACCAAGAAATGCCCGAGTCGACTTGCCCCCATGCACCATGCGCAGTCGAACCCAGCGGTCTCAACACCGCCGAGGATCGACCCCACCAAGTCTCAAGACCGACAGGTGCTGAACAAGAACACGAAGTCGCAGCGGTCCCCAAACCGCCCACTGCTGAACCCAGGTCTCAACACCGCAAGGTGTTGAACCAAAAAATGCCGCCACCAAGTCTCAACACCGCAAGGTGTTGAACCAAAAAATGCCGCCACCAGGTCTCAACACCGCAAGGTGTTGAACCAAGAAATGCCGCCACCGCAAGGTGTTGAACCGAGAAAGAACCGCGCAACTCGGTGATCCCGAGCTCCAAATTTGCTTGAGGAGCATCGGAAACAACCCAACCGAGTCGTTGGACATCAGAGCGCTGCTCCGTGGGGATGAACTTCGAGCATTTGACCTGCAGTCCATCGCGCCCTGGTCGCACCACCCCCTCGCAGGGGTTCTCGACACAGGGACTCTAAACACAGGGACTCTAAACACAGGGTTTCTAGACTTAGGGCTACTCGAAAGAGCACTCCACGTCGGGCAGCCGGGCGATCGTAGCAGAGCGCATCCACACTGTCAAAGCGCGCGAGCGCGTCGACGCAAGTCGCGTGCGCATCACATCTCGGATCGAAATGTGCGTCGGTTTCGAGTCGATCCGAGCCCGATCTCGAATGAAATTTTCGGGCGGTCCCGAGTCGGCCAAACGGTCGTCATTCAGGGGATGATCCAGCAGCGAGACAGCAGTTCCGCTTGCATCATCGTGTTCTTCTCGAACCGCTCTGCCGGCATACGGTAGATCGAGGTCAGTTGGAAGAGTTGTGTCCCATCCTTCGATGGGATGAGGCGGGTCTCGATGCGCCACCACCCGTGGTCTTTCGAGTTCTCCGGCGTCCCCTTGAGCACCAAGATGTGCGACTGGCGGTTCCGCTTCCTGTCGGCCGTGGTGGTCGTCTCCTCGTCCTGCAGGATCTGGACCCTCGACCACTTCGTCTCCAGAGTCTTGCGCGGTTGAGCATCCGCGATCGAGAGCTTCTTCTTCGAACTCGTCTGCAGGTCGATGCGGAACCACTCCTGAGCATCTCCGTCGACTTCGAGGAGGATCTTCGCTCGCGAATAGAACCCGAGGACGTTCGCCCTCTCGCTCTGGAGTTCGAGCAGGCGCTGGTCGTCCGGAGTCTCCTTGCCCTTCTCTTGGGCGGTCGCCCGCTCGATATTCTCGAGAGCCGCGTTCTTGCGGAGTTCGAGGTCGACGATCCGCCAGCGTTCGCGAATCTCTTTGAGCTTCTTCTTGTCGGGGACCGCGAAAGCGAAGGCGGGATCATCGGTGTGGATAACGGGATCCCCGAGTGGGGACAGGCCGGTCTGCTCGGGCTTCGCAGGCTTCTCCTGAGCGACCGAAATAGGGAGGAGGAAAACGGCGCTCAGAAGAACGTAGGGGATCATCAGAAGCCGGAATACACGTGGCATCGAAAACTCCCCTCTCGCCCGCACGCTCGTCGGTTCGGAGAACGCGCGGAGTCGACGTCGCGCAGAGGGAGCGGCGGTCACCCGCGGGCGCGACGATCCTTCTTCTTTGCTTCTTCCTTCTCGATGCGAGCCTTCTCCGCGCTCCACCAACCGGACCAACGCTCTGTCGCGGTATCGCGTTCGCGATTGGTGGCGCTGTCGTCCCAGGGGAAGACCCAGCTCTCGCCCGTGATCTCCTGAAGAGTCTCCCAGGCGAGCTTGCGGACGAATCGTGCCTCGTCCCCGAGCGCGGCGATCGACGCATCGCACGCTTGCACGTCGGGGTTCTTCTTCAAGATACGAAAGACGGCGATCCGAGTCAGCTCTGAGGGGTTCGTCGCGACCGGTAGCACGAAGGGGACCACCACTTTTCCCATGGTGATGAGCTTCTTCTCGGCGCGGGTCCGGGCCGTAGCTCGCTGACGGGTCAGATCGAACACCAGCTCCTGGATCTCTTGTTCGAGCTCCGGATCGATCTCCCCTCCCTCCTCCTCGTCCGATTCACTCCCGTCATCGCGGTGGCGCTTCTCCCGCTCCCCGACCGGGTTGGCATCGTCGTCCTTCTTCTTCCGCTCGCCTCGGTCCGGGTTGATCGGACCGGTCCGAGCGTTCTTCTCGACGGCTTCGACGTCCTTCTCTGGGATCTCCATCTTGCCGAGGTTGCCGATCTGCAGGATCACGTGCCCCTCGTGCTTGCCGAGGACCAGGCCGTCGATCGTCGAACCGTTGCGGAGGTAGATGGTATCCGCCCGCACGGCGGTCGCACCGCCGATGAGACAGAGGCCCAGGGCGGCCAAGAAGAGGAGGCATGGCTCAGCGCTTCGAATCGTCCGGTGCATCGTGTCTCGACTCCCTCGCCTTGCGCTCGAGCCGCCTCGACTCCCGAAGGGGAAGAGACGGCAATGGAGGCACGACCTCGCCGACCGAGGCTAGGGTCCCGCTCGACTTCAAGCCGACGCGAGGGCCCACCCCGACACACCACCCCGCACGGAGCAGTGCGATCCGAACTCGGACGGCGGCGCTGTAGGTCGATAGGATCGCTCCCTCGTCGACCCGGCGCCGAACCGCCTCGAGGAACCGGTGCGTCCAGAGCTCCGGATTCCGGTCCGGCGAAAAGGGGTCCAGGAACACGCAATCAAATCGATCCTCGACCCGTTCGATCGTATCTTCGGCCTCTCCCACCCACAACTTGAGGGAAACCGGGCCAGCCACGACCTCCCCATCCCGCAGGAGGTCGGCCACTCGTTCGATGATCGTCTGATCAGCGATCCCGCTTGCGAGTTTCCGCCAGAGGTCCGGTTCGATCGGGGCTTTCTCGAGGGAGACGATGCGCAGTCGGGCTCCCGGAGCGACCGCCCGCACCGCTTGCCAGGCGAGGGCGAGATTGAAGCCGAGGCCGAAGCCGACGTCGAGGATCCGCACCTCGCCGGCCCGCGCTCGCTCGACCACCCGGCAGGGGCCCACGAACCGCTCCCTGGCCTCGAGAAAGGCCCCCGACAGGCTGTGGTAGTGCTCGCCGTAAGCGGCTGAAAGAAGGGTCGGGGACCCGTCCCCGGTCACGACCGTTTGGTCGGCCATGGAAAGGGGTCCTCTCCCCGGATCGCGGCGAGCAGGCATGCGAGGGCCTGTGCGACCGACAGCGTCCGGACGCGATCGCGGCCCCCTCGGAAGTGGCGCACTCCCGATCGGGTCTCCTCGGCGGTCGAGAGCCCGAACCAAACGGTCCCGATCGGCTTCTCCGGGCTCCCTCCACCAGGACCCGCGATCCCGGTGGTCGAGACCGCGATCGCGACCCCTGCGCGCTCCCGGGCACCGCGGGCGAGCGCCTCCGCGACGGGAGCGCTCACCGCTCCGTCCCCGATGAGCAGCGTCCCAGGAACCGCGAGGTCCCGCTCCTTCGCCTCGTTTCCGTATGCCACCCACCCCGACTCGAGCACGGCGGAGCTCCCCGGAACGTCGGTGATCCTCCCGGCGACCCGTCCCCCCGTGCAGGACTCGGCGACCGCGATCCGCACCCCGGCTGCCGTCGCTTCGGCGACGACCCGCTGAGGGAGAGTGAGAGCCCCCACCCCGAGGAAACGACTCCCGAACCGCGCCCGCGCGGCGGGCGCGAGGTCGAACGACCCCCGGATTCGAACTTCGATCTCCCCGTCCCGGACGCAGATGTGGGGCTCGACCGCGCTGCACTGCGCGGAGAGGGTTTCGAGGATCCACGAGTCGAGAACAGACTCGGGGATCCCGTAGAAGGTCCAAACCCCCTCCTCGATCGGACCTGCGCCGGCGTCCAGAAGAGCCGGCAGCAACTCGGTCTCGATCAGCCCCTCGAACTCGTCGGGTACGCCGGGGAGCGCCCACACCTCCGCCGAACCGATCGAGAGACGAAACGCGGGGGCGGAGCCGAAGGGATTCTCGATCGCAGTCGACCCGGCCGGGAACCAGGCTTGGCGACGGTTCCGCTCGGCGACCGTCACGCTGTAGCTCCGGAGGCGCTCTTCGATCCGCTCCCACCACTCCTCGCGCCATTCGAGGGGGACCCCCGCGGCCGCCGCGCACTCCTGCCGGGTGCGATCGTCGGCGGTCGGCCCCAGACCTCCCGCGACCACGATGGTCGTCGCACGAGGAGCCTCCTCGAGGAGCACGGCCCGGAGCGCCCCCGGGGCGTCCCCGACGGTGCGGTGCGAGATGACGTCGATTCCGAGGGAGAAGAGGCGGGAGGAGAGAAGAGCGGCGTGGGTGTCCACGATTCGCCCCGCGAGGAGCTCATCCCCGACCGAGATGAACGAGACCGTCATCGCGACTGCCGGCGGGTGGCCTCGGCCTTCCGCTGTCTCGTGATCGAATCGACGAAGCCGACGGCGGCATCCCGCAATCGCCCGCGCCGCTCGGGGAAATCGGCTCCCTCGTGATCGTAGAGCGCGAAAGGAGACTCGCGTCCCCGCACCGTCACGGCTCCCTTGAAGAGCCGCAGGCGGATCCGGCCGCTGACGTAGAGTTGCGTCGCGCGGAAGAAGTGATCGAGCGCCTCCCGCAGCTCGCTGAACCACTGCCCTTCGTAGATGAGCCGACCGTACTCATCCGAGAGACTGCGCTTCAGTCGCAAGAGATCGCGGGGCTGGGTCAGTTCTTCGAGTGCGCCGTGTGCGGTGTAGAGGAGCTGCGCCGCCGGGGCTTCGTAGAGTTCGCGCGCCTTGCCGCCGAGGACGTGGTTCTCCACGTGGTCCAGGCGACCGATGCCGTGTTCCCCGCCGATCGCGTTCAGGCGCTCGACCAGATGAACCGCTTCGATGGCTTCTCCGTCGAGTGCCACGGGGATGCCGTGCTCGAAGGTGACCACCACGTCCACGGGAGCATCCGGCGCCTCGAGCGGATTCCGAGTCAACTGATAGATCTCATCCGGGGGCGACTCCCAGGGATCGCTCAACCCGCCGTACACCTGCCCGCACCCCCACAGATTTCGATCGACCGAGATCACGCGATCGAACTCGTCGCGCTCCGGCAGGTGCAGTCGGACGAGCCGCTCCCGCTTCTGGGACAGTTCCATCATCGGCATATCGCGCTGGGGTGCGACGACGGTCAACGCCGGGTCGAGCGCGGCGACGGAAGCCTCCATCCGCAACTGGTCGTTGCCGCCGCCGGAAGCCCCGTGGCCGACGACATCGAACCCCTGGTCGCGGGCGAGTCGCACCAGTTCGGCGCAGATCGCGTAGCGGGAGAGCGGGGTCGAGAGGAGGTACTCCTCGTAGCGAGCGCCGGAGACGAGGGTGGGGAACGCGAATCGTTCGATGAAGTCGCGGCGAAGGTCGACGATGATCGTGCTCTGAGCACCTGACTCGAGCGCGAGCTCGCCGAGGGGCTCGAGACGGTCCGCCTGCCCGAGGTCTGCGAGCAGCGCGACCACCGGGTGCCCCTGGGTACGGCTGAGCCAGTGCACCCCGAGGACATCATCGATACCGCCCGAAAAGGCGAAGAGAACGCGTTGCATGGCGGACAGGCTACCGCGCCGACCGCGATTGGGGAACGTGGAAGGTCACTTCCTTTCCCCGTCCCGGGGCCGGGCCCGGGTGAACTGGATCTAATAGCGAGCTAGACGTTGAACCGGAACAAGATGATATCCCCGTCCTTCACCACGTACTCCTTGCCCTCCAGCCGGAAGTGGCCCTTCTCCTTCGTGCCGGCCATCCCACCGTCCGCAACGTAGTCGTCGTAGGAGACCACCTCGGCTCGGATGAACCCTCGGGAGATGTCCGTGTGGATCGCCCCCGCTGCTTCGACCGCAGTCGCGCTCTCCGGAACCGTCCACGCCCGAACCTCGGGCTCTCCCGCGGTGAGGAACGAGATCACCCGCGCGCGCCGGTAGATCCCTCCGATCACGTCATCTACGCAGGAGCCCACGATCCCGTACTCCGCAGCGAAGAGCTCCCGATCCGCTCCGTCGAGCTCGGTGAGATCCAGTTCGAGCGCGATACACCCCCGGACCGCGTCCTCGATCCGTCCCTCCTGACCCTCGCTCTGGTTCTCCACCACCAGCCGGGGCTTCGCGGAGAGGAATTGGAATCCACGGAGTCGTTTCTGTGCGCCCCGGTCGAGATCGAGCTCGAGAAGATCCCGCTCGGCCTCGAGCTGCTCGATGACTCGGACGATCAAGGGGAGCTCCTCCTCGAGGGACTTCCGTTCGTCGCCGCGCTTCTTCGGAATCGACTTCTCGATCCGGTCCCTCCGATTGGTCGCGACCTCCAGGTCTGCGAGTCGCAGCTCCCCGATCACCTCGTCGAGATCCGTGAGGGGATCGATGCGGCCGCGCAGCGGCGGCAGGCTCGGGTTCTCGAAGGTCCGCACGACGATGATCAGCGCGTCGGAGTCTCGCGCCGGGGAGAGCAGCTCGGCGAAACTCCGTTCGTCCCCCGAGGTTCGATTGCCGATCGGCGGGAAGTCGAGGAAGTCGATCACCGCGGAGGTGATCTTCTTCGGAGAATAGTCGGCCGCGAGACGATCGAGTCGGGGGTCGCGAACCCTCGCTTGGCGCTGCTCGACCCGGCCGGCGCGGGAGCCGTCCAATTCCCCTCCGGTCAGCAGGCGGAAGAGGCTCGACTTCCCTGCCATCGGCAGACCGATGATCCCGATCTTCACGGCTCCTCACTCTCCTTGGTGACGGCACGACGGCGGAACCAGAAACTCGCCCAGATCCCCGCCTGGTAGAGGAGGATCATCGGCACCGCCATCAGGAGCTGGGTCACCACGTCGGGAGGGGTGAGGAACGCTCCGATGATCAGCGAGCCGAGGATCGCAAATCTCTGGTGCTGCCGCATCTGCTCGGGGGTCACCATCCCAGAGCGTGAGAGAAAGACCATCACGAGCGGGAGCTGGAAGACGAGCCCCATCCCGATCAAGAGGGTGAAGACCAGCGAGAGGTAGTTCGTCAGGGTGAAGTCGGGGTCGACGAGCTCTGGATCCCCGTAGCTTCCGAGGTAGGTGAGCCCGACCGGAATCAGAACGAAGTAGGCGAACGTGCCTCCGAGGACCAGTCCCATCAAACTGAACGGCAGGAACGGAGCGACCGCAGATCGCTCATTCTGGTAGAGGCCCGCGGCGATGAAGAGCCAGATCTCGTAGGTGATCCACGGTAGTCCGATGAGAAGACCGACGAGGAACGCGACCTTCAGGTGAGAGAAGAACGCCTCGGTGTAGGAAAGCAGTCGCAGTGGTACCTTCTCGTCCTCGTAGTACCTCAGGCGGAGAGTGAGTTCGCTGAGCGCGCTGAGCTCGTCGTCGACCTCGCGGAGCACTTCGCGGGCGGTGTCCGGTGAAGGGCGCTCTCCGGGTGAGGGGTCGACCGCCTCGGCCCGCCAGAGCGCGATGACCGACTGGATCCCCTCGAGTCGCCGATGGGCGTCGTCGAGCGAATCCGCCGCACCCCACGCGTGGTGCCCCTCGACGAAGGTGAGGTCCTCGCTGATCCTCGCCAGTCGCCCGGTGATCCCAGTCCCGGTGATCGAGCGTTTCTCCTCGAGCAGGAGCAGATCCGCGATCGCCGATGCGAGCGGTTCTTCCGCCGGGCCCCCCCGCACCTCCTCGATCCTGACCAGTATCGCAGCGCGCTGCTCCTCTTCCGCGACCGCCGCGCCGCCCTCCCGTTGTGGGACGTCGAGGAGCTTCGTGCGGAGGGTTCCGAGGCGATCCGCGACCTCGTGAGCGAGACGTCGCCCCTGGACCTGCGACATCGCTCTCTGGTGAGGACCGGAGACGATCCGCATCAGCTGGTCCTGGAAGCCGAGAGCGATCGCGGTGAAGACCAGCGTGAGGAGGAGGGAGCGGATGATCCGAGCGCGGAGTTCCTCGAGGTGCTCGCCGAACGACATGACCTTCAGGTCGCCGATCCGGTGACGTGGCATCGCGGGGATGCTCCTCTGAAGGGCTAGGGGACGGACACGGGGGACGACGAATCGTCAGGATACCAACGCTCCCCTTCAGGAACATCAAGAACGGGCCGGCCCCCGTGGGGAGCCGGCCCGTGCCACGGTCTGACGTGATCGAACGGAGCTACTGCTCGATGAAGTCCAGCAGCTCTTCCTCGCGCAGAATGGTGATCCCGAGCTTGCGCGCTTCCTTGTACTCGGGAGTCTCCTCGTAGCCTTGGATCGCGATCACGTAGTTGGTCTCGAGGCGAACCGCCTCTTCGACCGACCCGCCGAACGCCTCGATCTTCCGGACCATCTCCTCGCGGGACAGACGGCGGTTGACCGGCTTCTCTCCGGCGAACACGAAAACTGGTGCGTCATCCCCGGAGTAGAATGGGCTCGCGATCTGGTCGCCGGCGGCGATCGGGTTGAATCGGTCGTAGGTGTCGATGATGCGGACCTCGGCCCAGTCCGCCTCGATCTTTGCGACCTCGACCCGACCCTTCTTGAGGCGCTTGCCCCCTTTGACGTACTGGAATACGTCGAAGATCAGGCCACGGCGGACGCGGTGCTCACGACCGAGGTCGATCCAAGCGAACCCGAGCTCCTCCTCGACTCGGAGGACCTTGCCGTCCGGTTCGACCATCGCGAAGGTCTCTTCTTTCTTGAGCTCGTACTCCAGGACTTCGATCCGGGCGATCGACTGGTCGTGCAGCCCTTTGCTGATCGCGAGCTCCCGCTGGAGCTGGTAGACCCGGCTGGACCACTCTTCCTCGACGGTCTGCAGCTCGTCGCGCAACCGCCCCGACTCTTCCCGCGCTTCGGTGCGAACACGCTCGAGGGTGACCTGTAATTGGCCGCTCTCGTCACGGAGTGTGGCGATCTGCTCGTTGAGGCTCGCGACGATCGCCTCGCGCGCCTGCACGGCGGCAACGGCTTCGTCTTCTTTGGAACGCGCGGCGCTCTTTTGGGAGTCGAGCAGGGCCGTATGGGTGTTCAGCGCCTGCACCGTGTCTGTGTAGAGCGCTTGCAGCCCGCTGTAGTTCTGCCCCCCCTGCTGGTTGCCGAGGGCGTTTGCGACGTCGTCGCTCGCCTGGGCGAGAAGGGCGGTGAGCTCTGCGATGTCGGGCTCTTTGGTGTCGGTGCCGATCGTCACCATCCGTAGTCTGTCATATCTCGTCGACAGATCTCGAATGGTGTCATCCTTCTGAGCGGCTGCCTTGACCTTGGCATCCCGATCACCGGCGACGTCCGAGAGCTTGCCGTTCTGGATCACGATCCAGAAAATCAGACCCACACACATCACGATTGCCACCACGAGGTACGAGAAATGGATCCCGCCTTGCCTCCTGGCCATCAAATCCTCCTCACCGCGCCGATCACGGCGCGCACTTCTGGTGCGCGGGACCGAGCAATGTTGCGCTAGTCGGTCCCGCGTCCCGATCACGCCCGGTGCCAGTGCGTACCGCACAGTGTGGGATGAATCACACGGTGAATCCGCACCGAATATCCCGGGTCGCCGGTCGAGATCGAGGGCGGTGAGACCGATCCGCCGGACCCTCACGAGCGTGTGCCTCGAACCGATGCGTCCCGGCCGCTCACCGCATCGGCGATCGACCGGAGTCACGTGCACCGCGAGAGTTCGGCTCCCCGATGGAACCGGGAGCGGCGAGGGACGATCCAGAAACCCCCGAACGCTCCCAAACTCAGTATCTATGCGATTGTAGGAACGCCTCGGGAACTGTCAAGTGTGGCCGTTGCCGGCGCGATCTTTGAGGTCTATCGTGCCATCGCCGGAGGCGCCCACCTGTGCCTCCGCCCGATCCCCCCCTGCCCGAGGAGGCCCCCCATTCCCAAGGAGGCACCAGTGTCCGGGGTCCTCTACCTCATCGACGGGCATTACCAGATCTACCGCGGATTCTTCGGCCCCGGGCCGAACCTCTCGAACAGCAGAGGAATGTCCGTAAAGGCGATCTACGCGATCACGGACCTGCTCTTTCGGCTCCAGAAACAGTACCAGATCGGGCGTTGGGCGATCGCGATGGATGCCCCCGGCCCGACCTTCCGCAGCGAGCGCTTCGAAGCGTACAAGGCGACACGCGAGGAGATGCCCGAGCCTCTCGTCGAGCAGCTCCCGTACATCGACCAGATCCTCACCGCCTTCCGGATCCCGATCCTCTGCGAGAGCGGGATCGAGGCGGATGACTGGATTGCAAGCGCGAGTGTCGCCGCCCAGGCGCGGGGGTACGACGTCCGGATCCTCAGTCGCGACAAGGACCTCGAGCAGGTCCTCTCGGAGCAGGTCCGATTTCTCGACGAGCGGTCCGGCGGTCTCTACGGCCCCGCCGAACTACTTCAGAAGAAGGGAATCCGCCCCGATCAGGTCGTGCAGTACCAGGCGCTGGTCGGGGACGCCTCGGACAACGTTCCGGGGGTGCTGGGGATCGGCGCCAAGGGGGCCGCGCAGATTCTCTCGGTCGTCGATGACATCGAGCGGGTGCTCGAGGACCCGCCGCCGGAGGGGATCCCCCCCCGCGTTGTGGCAAAGATCCGGGATCAGGTCGACAACATGCGCCTCTCCCGCTGGCTCGTCGAGTTGCGCACCGATCTCGCTCTCCCCCGACCGATCGATGAGTATGTCGTCGAGCCTCCCGACCTCGCCGCGCTGTTGCCGATCTTTCGTGACCTCGGACTGCGCAGGTTCCAGAAGCAGCTCGAGGAAGATGCGGGGGGAGAACTCTTCGTCTCCGTCGGCGGGTCGCGTCCCGCCCCCGAGCCCGCCCCCCCCGCCGGCGACTACCGGCTGATCGAGTCGCTCGAGGAACTCGACTCGTTCCTCGCCGAGTGTCGTGCAGCCGGGCGCTTCGCGTTCGACACCGAGACCACGGGGCTCGATCCGATCGTCGACCGCGCAGTCGGGGTGTCTCTCGCGTGGAAAGCCGGTCACGCCGTGTACGTCCCGCTCGAGGGTCCGGGTAAGGGGCGCATGCCGCGACACGCGGTGCTCGATCGCTTGCGCCCCGTGCTCGAGGACCGGGCCATCGGGAAGATCGGGCAGAACATCAAGTACGACGCGCAGGTGATCGCGAACGACGGGATCGCCCTTCGCGGGATCGCGTTCGACCCGATGCTCGCTGCGTACGTGATCCAACCGATGCGCGGCAGTTATGGACTCGATGACCTGGTCGGTGAGCGACTGCGGCACCGCATGATCCCGATTTCGGAGGTCATCGGCAGCGGCGCCGACGAAGTTTCGATGGCGGATCTCGAACCGGAAGCGATTCGCGACTATGCGGCCGAGGACGCCGACTTCACCCTGCGGCTCACCGAACACCTCGAGCCCGAAGTCGAGGCACTCGGGGTCGGGAGAGTGCTCTACGAGATCGAGCTCCCCCTCGTCGAGGTCCTCGTCGACATGGAGCGGGAGGGGATCACCCTCGACGTAGAGCGACTCCTGGAACAGCAGGGCGAGCTCGAAAAGGAGCTCTCGGCGCTGGAACTGGAGATCCACGCGGCGGCGGGTGAGGAATTCAACATCGCGAGCCCGAAACAGCTCCAGGTGATCCTGTTCGAGAAACTCTCGCTCCCGGTGATCCAGAAGACGAAGACCGGATTCTCGACGAGCGCAGATGTACTCGAGGAGTTGCTGATCGTCGCCCCGGACCAGCCGCTCCCCGCGATGATCCTCGAACACCGCAGTCTCTCGAAGCTGCTCTCGACCTACATCACCACGCTCCCGAAACTCGTCAAGCCATCGACCGGCCGCCTTCACACCGATTTTCGTCAGACGGTCGCTGCGACCGGTCGGCTGAGCTCGTCCGAACCGAACTTGCAGAACATCCCGATCCGGAGCGAGACCGGACGGCGGATCCGCCGCGCGTTCCTCCCGAACCGAGAGGGAGATCGATTCGTCTCTGCGGACTATTCGCAGATCGAGTTACGAATCCTCGCTCACATCTCGGGGGACGAGACGCTGGTGACGGCACTCAAGGGGGGTGAGGACATCCATGCGACGGTGGCGTCGCGCATCCACGGCAAGCGACCGGAAGATGTCACCCGAGAGGAGCGCAACTCAGCCAAGGCGGTCAACTTCGGAGTTCTCTACGGCATGGGTGCGTTCGGGTTGGCGCGCGACCTTCGGATCCCCCAAGCGGAGGCGAAGCAGTTCATCGAGAACTTCTTTAGACAGTTCCCCGGAGTGGCGGCCTTCATCGAGGACACCAAGGCAAAGGCGCGAGAGACCGGAGAAGTCCGGACCCTGTTCGGCCGTCGGCGTCCGGTCCCTGAGATCCAATCCAGGCTCCCTCGCGAGCGAGCGCGGGGGGAGCGTTTCGCCGTGAACTCGGTGATGCAGGGGAGCGCCGCGGATGTGATCAAGTTGGCGATGATCGACATCCACCGATCGATCGCGGAACGGCGCTCCCCGGCGCGCATCCTCCTGCAGATTCACGACGAACTGCTGCTCGAAGTGCCGGAGGAACTCCTCGAGGAGGAGAGCGTGCACCTGCGCGAGAAGATGGAGCAGGTG
>JAQBGV010000149.1:0-15040 GCA_032128395.1 Planctomycetota bacterium
CCACTGGAGCTTCCCACTCTGACTTTCTTTCGAGGTACCAAAAGCCTGTCACATGACCACGTTCTCCCCAATCCGGAGGATTGGGCAAGACACATGAACTGTACCCGTGAATAATCGGTGCCTGTCGTCTTTCATGGTCACGCCAGACAGAGATCGCTGGCAGTTCCAATTTCTCTATTCGCAAACGGTTCAGATAGGGTTGCACAACATGCCAGAATCCATATTCAGACACAGCATGGGTCAGCCAGTTGTAGGTTCGTCCCAGTTTCAATCCCTGCGGAAACGCAGGACTGGGAAAGTGTCGAGTTCTCATTGCCGGTTGTAAGCAAGTTGCTATGGCCGGAATCGATAGCTTTTTCGCCATGTCATAACCAAAGAAACTGAATGGAGTAAAGATGATAGCGTCAGTACTCTGGCAGGCCATCCAGCAATCTTCTGCCAATTGTGCCAGCACGGGTTCAAATGCCTTCGCGGCCCGACGCATAAGGCGCAGAGTGTTGCGACCGCTTCTTAGCGTTCGTTGTCCGTGCTGGCTGAACAGGATTTCCTTCGGATTACCCTCGATGGGAAAAAACGTGAGACCACGTCCCTCAACCAGTTCCCTAAATATTTCGTGAGTCGCCAAACGAACTGAATATCCGCTTGCCTTCAACCCGAGACCAAGCGCAACGAATGGCTGAACATCGCCCCGCGATCCGACAGCAAGAATTGTTATGTGCATTCCCGGGTAGCCTTGATCTCGCCGAATCCTGAGCGAACCGTTCCCAACAATGGAGTGGATATGTGTCTCAGCTTCCGTTTGACATCCACTTGATCACTTTCTCGATACGATTTGGCCTACGTTTTTTGTCGATATCGCGAAGCCGACCCGATAGCGTCAGCATGAAGGCTTTCCTATTCTTGGCATTACTAGCGACCTGGCCTTTCGCGGGTTTTCGGCCATCCCACGTAGCGTGAACTCGTGAGCACAATGCGGGCAAGGACACGGCCGGTTCCGCCAATTGAAGTGATATGGAAACAACACTTTGTCGACGAGGGGCCGGGCCGTACTGCGCGTCAATGTAGCCGAAGACTTCGTGGAAGTCACGCTCACGGCCCGGGCAGCCTTCTCGAAACGCTCGTGGCCATACATCCTGTCCATGGCCGTCCCATGGCTGCTCTGTGCCGGTCTGAGCTTCCCCCGCTTTCCTGGACACCCCAACTAGATCAGAGACCACGATTGTGAGCAGTGCTCATCAACCCGCCCGTCTCCGCCGTAGGTGGCGCTTCTTGAGCTTCCGGCGATCCGCCTCGGCTTGCATGTGCTCCTCCACTCTCTCCACCAGTTCTTCGATACTCCGACACCGGTGGTTTCGAGTCACGTTGGCGTGCAGGTCCTCCCACAACCGTTCGATCTTGTTCTCCTCTGGCGTGTACGGCGGAAGAAAGTGCAGCTGGAAGAGTCCTCGTTGCTCGGCCAGGTAGCGCTGGGCTCTCTTGCTCGAGTGGATCGTGTAGTTGTCCAGCACCAGGTGGATTCGGCGGGCTTTCCGATTCCGTCTCTTCAATTCCTTGAGTTGTGCAAGGAACAGATCGGTGTTCTTCCGATCTCCTGCAACGAAGATCAGATCTGTTCCGTCGGGCGACAGCGCTCCCGACAGGTACTTCTTCTTGTTTCTTCCCGGGGTCACCACCGTCTTTTGCTGCCCGATCGGCATCCAGTCTCGTCCGATCCTCGGGTTCAGGTGCTGCTGAACAATCTTCGCGAGAGCTTGCAACAGATCGGAGTCGACCTTGGCGATGCCGTTTTCCTTCCGCCGGTCCTCGAGCCCAGCTTTTCCCTTCTTGATGAAGCGACGCGCAACGCGCACGGCCGTAGCCTGAGCACAGCCGAGTGCACGAGAGATCTGGGTCGCTCCCCAGCCCTGCGAGCGCATCTTCGTCAAACACCGACATGGAGTCCGCGATCTCGATATGGAGATCCTCCGCGAGATGACACAAGCCGAGAGCGCAGATTCGGCGGGCGAGGTCGAGCTTGTCGAGTGCGATCTCCTGGGGGTCTGCGTCGTCACTGCAACTTCGAAAGGTTGTGGACAGCCGTCTGCGAACACTGGGGCCTCGGAATCGCTCAACTCACGGGGCCCAGCGAAGTCTAGCTGTCGTGCTGAGCTCACTCGGAGAATACCAAGAGTCCGCTGATCTATGGCGGCCGATCGTCACTTACAGCGAGGAGGAGTACGGCCCCAGCAACTTTGCAACGCTGTCCGCTCTCAGCAACCTCGCAGCGGCGCTGCGCGGGGCAATGGATTGGCAGAACGCCCTCGCGGCCTGCCGTCTCGCGCAGGAGCGTACCAAGCCAGACGATCCGTCTGCCTGGCACTTGATCACTGCCGAGGGAACCATATATCTTGCGAGCGGCGACACCGGCCGCGCGGAACCGCTCTTCCTCGAGGCCTACCAGGGGCTCATCGATCTCGGTGTGACCGACTCGCGGTTGGCCTACCCCGTCAAGAATCTTGTCGGACTCTACGACCAGATCGAGGGTAAGCGTCCGTTGGCGCACAGGTTGGCGTGAATCCGGGAATGGACGATCCTTCGCGTGACCCGCGGAGGAGGACCACGTGCGCGCACGACGTCGGACACTGCGTTCCCCCGAGGAGATCCGCGAGATCCTCGCC
The DNA here is from genome assembly GCA_032128395.1 of Planctomycetota bacterium. GTDB lineage: Bacteria > Planctomycetota > UBA8108 > UBA1146 > UBA1146 > JAQBGV01. The sequence continues at coordinate 2,658 of JAQBGV010000149.1, forward strand.
GAGCACCGTTCCAGCGGGCAGAGTGTTCGCGCCTTCGCTCTCGAGCGAGGGATCCCGGTCTCCACGCTCGCTCTGTGGACCCGGCGCTACGCCGCAGTCTCCCCCGCGCTCATCCCACTGCGCGTTCGCGAGCCCGAGGATCACTCTCTTGCGCCCCGGCCTGCGCTCAGTGTTCGCATCGAGCTTGCGGGCGGCGTGACCATCGCCATCGACGGGGTTTCCCGCCCGGGGGAGCTGCGCGCCATCCTCTCGGAGCTCGATCTGCCGTGATCGGGCTCGGGGCCGCGACGCGGATCTATCTCGCCGCCGGGGTCACTGACCTACGCAAGTCTTTCGATGGGCTCTACGGCATCGTCGAGGAGGCGCTCGCGCTCGACCCAATGTCCGGCGCGCTGTTCGTGTTCTGCAATCGATCACGCAACCGGCTCAAGGTGCTCTACTGGGATGGCAGCGGACTCTGCGTCCTTGCAAAACGTCTCGAGCAGGGCACCTTTCGATGGCCATCGGTGGCAGCGGCGAGTCACGAGGTGACGCGCGCAGAGCTCGAGCTCATCATCTCCGGCATCGACATCGCCAGCGCGCGCGAACGGAAGTGGTATCGCCGATCGCCTCGGGCACAGGAATCTGCGAAGAGCGCTTGCTAATATCGCATAGCGATATAGAATGTGCGCCATGACCGACGCACTTGCCGATCTCCATGCTCGTCTGCGTTCCCTCGAGGAATCGAACCGCGCCCTCGCTGCCGAGCGCGATGCTCTGGTCAGCGAGCGCAATGCGCTCCGCGAGAATCAGATCGACATGTCGGACCAGATCGCCTCCCTCGAGATCCAGATCGAACGCTTCCGCCGCATACTCTACGGGCGCTCCTCCGAGAAGATCCACCCGAGCGAGCTCCTCCCCGGGATGCTTCCCCTCTTCTCCGACGAGGAGCTCGCCGCCCTCGAGGACGACCACCAGGTCCCCGCCAGCGAGCTCGAACCCCAGCTTCCCGAGGGCACCAGCGCGGACGGGGGTGGACCCGCGCCCGAGGGAGACCCAGAGCAGAAGAAGCGCGGCAAGCGGCCCGCTCGCCGCCTCCCCCCGGCGGACCTCCCCCGCAAGGAGCGCGACGTCACGATCCCAGAAGAGGATCGCCGGTGCTCGGCCTGCGACGAAGTGATGCCGAGTATCGGCGTCGAGACCACCGAGCGGATCGAACGAGTCCCCGCCCAGTACTACCTCGACGTCCAGCGGCGCCACAAGTACGCCTGCCCCTGCAAGCAGGGGAGCGCGATCACGACGCGCGCCGAGCCGGGGGTGGTGGCGGGCGGGGTCTTCGGTATCTCCTTCGCCGTCGACGTCGCGATCTCGAAGTTCCTCGCGCACCTGCCGCTCTACCGCCAGGCGATGCTGCTTCGTCGCGACCACGGGATCGAGGTGAGTTCGTCGACGCTCGCCGACCAGATCGCCCATCTCACTGATCGACTCGTCCCGGTGTACTGGGCGGTGATCGCCGAGCTGAAGCGCCTCGGCTACGTACAAGCGGACGAGACGCCGATCCGCGTGCTCGCGCCCGGGAAGTGCCGGCAGGGCTGGATCTGGACCTACAGCAACCCCAAGGGGCCGGTGGTCTTCGAGTTCCGGCGGGGGCGCGGCCGCGATGGTCCGCTCGAGTTCCTCGCCGGCTTCGAAGGGGCGATCCAGCACGACGGGTACGCAGTCTACGATCTCGTATCGGCCGCGCTGCACCTCATCCAGTACGGCTGCTGGGCGCACGCGCGCAGACACTTCGAGGAGGCGCGGGGGAAGGCGCAGAGCCGGGCGGATCGGGTCATCGCCCTGATCCAGGCGCTCTACCGGGTCGAGGCGGAGGCGCGCGAGCGCGGCCTCGATGCCGAGGCACGGCGCGCACTCCGACAGGAGAAGTCGCGCCCGGTGCTCGCGACAGTGAAGCAGGTCCTCGACCACATGTCGGGGACGCTGCGACCGAAGCATCCGCTCGCGCAGGCGGTGGAGTACGTGCGCAGCCGCTGGGAGATCCTGACCCGATACGTCGATGACGGCCGGATCGAGATCGACACGAACCTTGCGGAGAACTCGCTGCGGCCGGTGGCGCTCCTTCGCAACAACAGCCTCTTCGCCGGGAGCGACGAGGGCGGGGTCCGGGCGGCAATCCTGCTGACCTTGATCGGAACGGTGCTGCGGCTCGGCGCGAATCCGCGGGAGTACCTGGTGTGGGCGCTCGAGCAGAGCTGGGACGCGCCGGCGGCGCGCATGGCCGAGCTGACGCCGTCCTGCTGGTTCGCGGAGAAGAACGTGATCGCGGAGTAGGCGCGGCGCGGCAGAGGAGCTGGAGGACCGGGTGATGGCCGGATGGGGAGACCTACCCGGCCATGGTGCATCCTGGGCGCACAATCCGAGGGAACGGCGACGAACGACCCGGCAATCGAGAGCGCTCGGCATCGCCCCTCCCTCGCCGGGAGATCATCGCTCGGGCTAGGCGAGCTGGGGACCTGTGCTGCAACGGACGCTTACGATCGAGGACACCGAACAGGCAGTACGGTGGAGGAAGCGACTGGAGGAGATTCAAGGCACCTCGAGTGGACAGTGATGGAGGGCAAGGCGTGGCCCGGTCGAGTTGATCGGCGACCGCCTAGCCAATAGCGCGCCAGCAGCACCAGCTTCCGACGCTGCGATACGGACGCCACGGCTCGGCCGCGATCTCCAGCTCTTTCGGAGTGGGCAGATCCTCGTTCCCGGCGAGTAGCGAGAAACCCTTCCGGACCCCGAGGTCGCCGACCGGCAACACATCGGGTCGCCCGAGTTGGAAGATCAGCAACATCTCCACCGTCCAGCGGCCGACCCCGTGGACTTGGATCAAGCGCTCGATGATCTCCTCATCATCGAGACGCGCGAGCGCCGCGAAGCCGGGGATCTTCCGCGCTTCGGCGTGCTCGGCCAGGTCCCGCAGCGCCTTCTGCTTCCCCCCAGAAATCCCCGCCGCTCGGAGCTTCGGAGCGCGGAGAGCGAGCAATCGTTCGGGGGTGGCGCGCCGGGCTGGAAACAAGTCGAGGAATCGCCGGTGGATCGTCCCGGCCGCTTTCCCCGAGAGCTGTTGGAAGATGATCGACCGGGCGAGGTACCCGAACGGGCTCCGCATCCGAGTGATCTCGAGCGGGGCTTTCCGAGCCTGGGGAAGGATGCTACGGAACCTCGGATCGGCTCGACCGAGGTGCCCGAGGGCTTGATTCCAGTCGTAGGGGAGCGGTGCCATGGCGGGAGCTTCGGGACCGGCGGGGGAGTCGTCAAGGTGGAACGGGTCCACATCCGATCAAGGGGGGAGGTGGGAGGTCCTTCATGGGCACGGAAGATGTGCGGATCACCGAGCAGGTCCGCCGGGTGCTCGCCCGGCACTGGATCGACCCCACCGACCTTCGATGGACTTGTACGAAGGGGACGCTGCGATTCCGCGGGACCTTTCGCCGGCTCCCTTCTCCGGAGAGTCCTCCCGTCGGCGAGCCACTCCTCGAGACGGTGTCGCAGGAGATCCGGCGGCTCCAAGGCGTTCAGAAGGTTTACTTCACCGGGGTTCAGGTCGAGGAGCGCTGGTTCCCGCCCGAGATCGATGTCGAACAGGATGATCTCGAGCGGCAGTCGTAGGGGGAGAGTGGAGGAAGTGTGAACGAGCGACGCAACGGTCGCTGGTGGTTGGCGGGGCTCGTGATCGTCCTCGGCGTCGTCGCCTATCTGTTCGTCTCGAAGGGTGGGGTCGAGACGATGGAGACCTTTGCCGACGGCATCAGCGGGCACCAGGCGCTGCGGACGGGTCAGGACCTCGAGCGGCAACTCGACGGGATCACCGACGAACGCAATGCGCAGCTCGAGGAAACGATGGGGACCGGCGACTAGGGACTACGGGGTAAGGCCAGCGGCTCGGTGCGTCCGCTACTCCTCGAGGGACTCCGATGGGAGCAACAGCAGTCGTCGCGCGAGCGCCTCGCCGAGGTCGCTCCAGAAGGGGAGGGCGATCTCGTCGTAGCCGTATTCTCCATCGTTCACCGTACTGTTGGGATTCGTGTAGAGACACGCGGTGACGAAGAAACTCCGGCCCGTTCCCAGGTGGACGACGTACGCGTTCTCGATGGAGAACCCGTACGCGAGCCCCACCTTGTCGTAGACGACGAGTTGCTCAGCGGGGATGACGCGGCGCAGCCCCGGCAGGAGGTAGCGGACGTAGTCATCGGGGTAGTTGCCGGGATCGTACTCGGGGTTCCCGGATTCCCGGGGGAGCTCCCGGAGAGCCGCGGAGATGAACGCCCGCTGTTCGGGCGAGATTCGATAGCCAGGATTGAGTTCTGATAGCTCCGGACGCAGCGCGTCGATCATCACGTCCTGGAGGTCGAGGATGGAGACCGAGTTCTTCCGGATGAAGTCCATCGGCGTCTCGATCCTCTCCTCACCTCGGAAATGCGCGCTCCCGACTTGGAGCCCCGACCACCCGGAGCTGTCGATTTCGAGATCGCTATTGCGCTCGGGGATCTCGATCGTCAGTCCGTTCCCGACGAGGAATTCGATGGACGGGGTCTTTCGATTCTCCTCGAACTCCCGAAACTCGGCGAGTCGGTGCAGGCAGCGCACCGACGAGAATCCCGCCCGCCACGCGCGCTCGTTCACATCGCGATGCCCGAGCAGTTCGTAGAGGCGATTGAACGCGGTGTTGTCGGAGACGATGCAGAGTTTGCGGATCTCGTGACCGATCGTGATCTTGCCGCCGGCGCGGTTCGAGGGGTCCAGCTCGTCGAGTTCCTCGTCGTCGAAGAGGGGGTGGATGCACAGTGGGGTGTAGAGATGCGGTGGAGGCTGGCGCTCCGTGTTCTCCTCGAGCCATTCGAGAGCGCCGAGGGCCGCAAAGATCTTGATCGAACTGGCGGGGTAGAAGTACTCCTGGTCGATTCGAAATGCATGTCGAATCAAGTGCGGCGCCCTGTTCCCCTTCGGCTCGATCACCTCGGAGACGAGGATCTGCAAACGGTGGGCTTCGGCGGAATCGCGGATTGCCGTGAGGGTCGGCGGGTTCGCCAGGAGCTCCTCGATCCAGTCATCCTGGCGGGGCACTTCGTGTCGGATCGATGCGCATCCCACGGTGATGAAAGCGAGCAACACTGCGCTGTGTGCGAGTGAGAAGCGACTCATCGGTCGTCCCCCTCCCCGAGCAGGGGTGCGAGTCGAGAGGCGAGCGCCCCGATTTCATCCCGCGTGCGTTCCGCCGAGATCATCAAACGCAGGTAGCCGTGGGCGGGCCCGTCGGGGTAGCGGATGTGAGGGACGTCGAAGCCGCTCTCTGCGAGCGCGCGGGAGGTCATCGCGAGGCGCCCTTCGTTCCTGCGATCGATGCGAAAGACGGGGAGAGCGGCTCCGGGGAGCGAAACCCCCGCGGCGGGCAGCAGCTCCCGGGCGGTCGCGATCGCGTCGACGAGAGCGCGGTGTCTTTCGGGCTCGTCGCGCAGGATCGTGAGCGCGGCGAGTCCGGCGGCTGCCCAGGCGGGGGGGAGCGCGGTCGACCCGACATGCAAGTCGCTGCGGACGACGCGCTCGATCACCTCCCGCGGACCGGCCACCGCACCTCCGGCGCACCCGAGTGCTTTCGAAAGGGTGACGGTGTGCACGACCCGCAGATCGTCGATCCCGTGGTGGCGCACGCTGCCGCGCCCGCCGGGACCGGTGACTCCGAGGCCGTGGCAGTCATCGACGATCAGCCATCCATCGTCCGGAAGCGCTGCGAGCAGCGCGGGAAGATCGGCGATCTCGCCGCGCGACGGGAACACGCCATCGGTCATGACGACGCGATGGCCCGCCCGTCTCTCGAGCGGTCGTGCGCCCGCGAGCGATGCCGCTGCGCGCAGGCTCGAGTGAGAGCGTGGATCGATGTGAATCGCTTCCCCCGGCTCGATGACGGCACCCCCGAGCGCGAAGTTCGCGAGTATTCCGGAAGGGAGGAGGAGCGCCGCCTCCGTCCCGAGGAACTCCGCGAGTGCGGCCTCGAGCGCGTCGTGTGCGGGGTGCCCCCCGGTGGTTGCGCGGGAGGCCCCGGCGCCGAGCCCGGAGCGCGAGAGCTCCTCCGACGCCGCCCGAAGGACGCGTGGGTCCCGGCGGAGGCCGAGGTAGTCGCAACCGGCGAAGGAGATCGGGGGTGGAGCCATGGGTGCGGATCGTACCCGCTCGTCTGGGGACTGGCGCTCCCTGAGGGGGCTGCGAGCCAGCCCCCTGGGTAGGATCTGTGCCATGTACCACCCGCGCGACCTCGACCTCCTCCTGATCGGCGGCGGCCCCGCCGGTGCCCTGCTCGCCGCCCTCGTCGCCGAGTCGGGGGGCTCGGTGCTCCTCGTCTCGCGGCGCGGCCCCGGGCACGGCCTCGCCGAGGAGACCCTGGTTCCTGCGGCCCAGGGCCTCCTCGCTCGCACCGGGGTCATCGAAGTGATCGAATGGCATCGCTTTCTCGCCCCTCCCACCCACACCGCGATCTGGGGGGAGCCGCGACCAGTCGTTCGACCGCCCGCGCCCGTCGAGGCGAATTCGCAAGGCTTCCAAGTGCACCGCCCGACTTTCGATGCTGCGCTCCGCACCCGGGCCGAGCTCGCCGGCGCGACGATCATCGAGGGGCGCGTGGACGGCTCGCTCGACGATGAAGAGGTCCTGCTCCGCACTCCGACCGGACCCTTGCGCGTCCACGCCCGTCACCGCGTCGTCGCGACCGGACGCAGCGGCCCGGGGCGCCTGACCGCATGCGAGGGCGCCGAGCGAGGGCCCGAGACGATCGCCCTCTCCTCCGATGCCCCCGCCCCGCCGCCAGACATGACCGGCAACGGCATCGAAGCGATCCGGGCGGGTTGGCTCTGGTGGATTCTCCACCGCGACGGCGGCGCGAGCCTCAGTCTGTTCTGCGACGGCGAGGAATTGCGCGGCCGGGGGAGCGAGGAGCTGTGGAGCGAGGCGATCGCCCGCGCGGTCGGCCCCGCGGCGGGTTGGAGTGCTCCGCTCCGTCGCGGAGTCGTCGCGACGACCCGGCGCACGGTTCCGACCGGCACCGCGTGGCTCGTCGGCGATGCCGCTTCGGCGATCGATCCCCTGTCGAGTCAGGGGGTCGAGAAAGCGCTCGCCTCGGCGGAGCGGGTCGCGCTCGCCATCGCGTCGGCGATCGAGCGACCGGCGGAACACGAAGCACTCGCGCAGCACCTGGTCGAGTGGGAAGCGGGTCTGCACCGCGCGCACGCTCGACGCGCCGCCGAGATCTACCGTCGCGAGGAACGCTTCTCGGATGCCACGTTCTGGCGGACACGCCGTCCCGAGAAGAGCGACATGCCCCCCCCTCTGCTCCTCGATGCCGAACTCCGCGTCGCTCCCGCGCTCCGCTCCGCGAGCACCTACCGACCGCGCGGAAGCACCTTGGTCACGGTCGAGGGGTACGCTCTGGCGGGCGCCCCCCCGATCGACAGAATCGGCCCGATCCCCGCCGGCGACCTGGTGGCGGCGGCGCGCCCGGGGGGGCGTCTCTCTGAGATCGTCGAACGCGCCGGTCAGCGTCCGGCCCTGCAGGGGTGGCGGCGGGACGACGTCGCACGGGCGCTCGAACTGATGGCGGCGCGTGGTTGGCTCGAACCGAAGGAAAGGGCGGTGTGATGCAGCTCCACGCCTTTCTCTGCACCCTGGTCCTCTCGCTCTCCCCGCTCTCCGCCATCGCCGCCGACTGGCTCCTCGATCCCACTCAGTTCCAGGCGCAGATCACGCGTCAGGGTGACGACGTCGTCCTCGAGAACGGGCTCGTCCGCCGCGTCATCCGCATCGCCCCCGGGGTGGCGACGATCGCGTTCGACCGACTCCCGACCGGCGAAGCGATCCTACGCGCGGTGAAGCCCGAAGCGCGCATCACGCTCGATGGGAAGAGCTGGAACGTCGGCGGCCTCCTCGGCCAACCGGACCTCGCGTACCTCACCCCCGAGTGGCTCGCCACTCTGCGCGGCGACCCGGAGGCACTCCTCTACTCATCGCACGAGATCGGTCCGACGACCGCGCCCTTCGAGTGGCGCCGGATTCGTCACCACGAAGATCGACCGTGGCCACCCCCCGGACGCGCACTCACCCTTCGACTGATCCCGCCGGGAGGTCAGCTCCCCGGTGTGAGCGTGGTCGTCCACTACGAAATCTACGACGGGATACCCCTCATCGCGAAGTGGCTGGAGATCGTCAACGATTCCCACACTCCGATCGAAGTCGACCGCTGCGTGACCGAAATCCTCGCGGTGGTGGAGCACGAGTCGACCGTCGAGCCGTCCGCGAGTCTCACCCCCCAGATCCTCCACGTCGAGAGCGACTACTGCTTCGGGGGGATGGATCGCAACTCCTCCGACGTCACCACGCACTGGCTCCCCGATCCCGACTACCACACGCAGGTCAACTACGCGAAGCAGACCCTCTGCCTCCTCGAGAGCAAGCCCCCCGAGGGACCGGACGTGATCCTCGGCCCCTCGGCGACGTTCACGAGTTTCCGCACCTTCGAGCTGGTACACGACTCGAGCGACCGCGAGCGCCGGGGGCTCGCGGTGCGGCGCATGTACCGCACCATCGCACCGTGGTGCACCGAGAACCCGCTGATGATGCACGTGCGGCACTCCGATCCGGAGTCGCTCGAGCGCGCGATCGAACAGTGTGCCGAGGTCGGATTCGAAATGCTGATCCTGACCTTCGGGAGCGGCTTCGACATCGAGAACGAGGATGCGGCGAATCTCGCGCGCTTTCGAGAAGCGGTCGCGCACGCCGCGGAGCGCGGCATCGAACTCGGCGGATACACCCTCCTTTCGAGTCGTCGCATCGGCCCCGAGACCGATGTCATCGACCGCGAGACGGGGAAACCGGGGGGCGCGAAATTCGGGAACGCCCCCTGTATCGGGAGCGAGTGGGGGAGGGAGTACTTCCGCAAGCTGGAGCAGTTCATCGAGGCGACCGACTTCCGCCTGATCGAGCACGATGGGAGCTACCCAGGAGACTTCTGCGCCTCGACGACGCACCCCGGTCACCGCGGGAATGGCGACAGTCAGTGGCGACAGTGGGAGACGATCCGCGACTTCTACCGCTGGTGTCGCGGTCGCGGCGTGTACCTGAACGTCCCGGACTTCTACTACCTGAATGGCTCGAACAAGTGCGGGATGGGCTACCGGGAGACGAACTGGTCCCTCCCGCGCGCGCAGCAGCTGCTCCACGCGCGTCAGAACATCTACGACGGCACTTGGCAGAAGACCCCGAGCATGGGATGGATGTTCGTCCCGTTGACCGAGTACCACGGCGGCGGCCCGGCGGCGACCCTCGAACCGCTCGAGGAGCACCTCGACGACTACGAGGCGCATCTCGCGGTGAACCTCGGCTCGGGGGTCCAGGCGTGTTGGCGCGGCCCTCGGCTCTACGACTCCGAGAAGACGCGGGACCTCGTGAAGAAGTGGGTCGACTTCTACAAGGAGAACCGCGCGATCCTGGAGTCCGATGTGATCCATCTCCGCCGCGCCGATGGTCGCGATTGGGACGGGCTATTGCACGTGAACCCGACCCTCGAGACCCGCGCGTTCGCGATGCTGCACAACCCGCGTGAAGAGGCGCTGACCCGAACGATCACCCTGCCGCTCTACTACGCTGGCCTCACCGACTCCGCGGTGATCCGGATCGGAGAGCACGGCGAGCCGGTCGACCACCCGTTGAATCGCGCCTACGAGGTCGAGGTCGAGGTGACGATCTCCGCGCAGAAGTGGCTCCCGATCTGGGTCACGACGCCGTCGAACCGAAGGACGAGCGACTGAGCGGGCGACTCCGTCGGCGGGTTCGGCTACAACAGGAAGAGCAGATTCCAGTACCCGCCGGTGTCGCGTTCGTACCCGAGGAATTCGCGCATCGCCGCATTCTGAGCGCCGGCGGTGGCGCCCTGGATGAACCCCGCCGTGAAGCCCGCGGCGATCCCCCCCGGTCCCCCGAACACGCCGGTCGCCGCGCCGATGATCGCCCCTCGGATCCCCGCTTCGAACGCCTCCTTCCAGACGCGGATGAGCTTCTCACCGACGTTGCCGAGGTGCTGGAGCGATTCCCTCGCGCGATTCCACGACGCGAGGGTGTTCGTCCACTTCTCTCGGAAGGTCTCCTTCCCCTGCGCCGCGGCGCGCTTCACGTTGCTCCGCGTCTTGCTCTCGAACTTCTTCGCGGCATTTCTCGTCCGGCTCTCCGCCTTGGCGAGCATCTTCGATGCATCCCGCACCGTCTTCCGGACGCTCCTCTCGACGCTCCTCACCGCCTTCTGGAGCCGCTTCTTCGCCTTCTTGAACCAGCCGAGGCCGTACGGGTCGGTGCGGCTCGTCGGGTTGTTGTTCAGGTATGCGGTGCCGTTCCCCAGGTTGTAGGGATCGCCCCAGATTCCGATCACGTCCCGCGTCATGAACCGGCCGACCGCGGGGTCGAGGTACCGCGTGCGGTAGTCGTAGTAGCCGGTCTCCGCATCGAGACGACGCCCCGTGAAAAGGACCGGGTTGTCGATCAGACTGCTCGGAGCGGGCAGATCGTTCGCGTCGGAGAACAGCGCCACGCCGTAATCGCGGTACTCGACCCGCTCGAGGACGGCGCCCGTGACGTCGCTCACCGCGACCACGCTGCCGAGATCATCGGCGTGATAGAAATACGCGACCGGCCCGGGAGAGTATTCGGTCCGGATCAAGGCCTCGTCGATCTCGTTCCCGTAGATGGTGGTCGCCTCGGTAGTCCCGGTGGCGCGCTGCTCCTCGCACACTTGCCAACCCGAATAGAAGTAGAGGGCGGTGGAGGATGGCCCGCCGCCGGTCAAGGCCTTCTCCACCCGCCGACCGAAGACGTCGTAGCGGTAGCGGCTGGTCACCCCGGTGAAGAGATCGAAGACCTCGCACATCTGGTTGCGATGGTCGTAGGCGATCGACCGGCCGGTCGAACCCGAGATCATCGTCAAGTTGCCATTTGCGTCGTAGATGCGGGCGTCGAGTGGCGTGGTCGAGTACTGATTGGCCTGGTAGTCGGCGGGACCCGGTAGAAGGGGGAGCATCGAGTAGCTCCCCGCCTCCGGCGGTCCGGCGAGGGCGCTGCGGTTTCCCGCACCGTCGAGGGTGTAGGTCACGTCGCGGACGACCGCCAGAGTGGGATCGGTCGCCGTGGTGTGGACGAGGCGGTGCAAGGAGTCGTACTCGTGCGCGTGAGTGAGACCCGGGCCCGTCGCGCGCAAGTCACGACGCTCGGTCTTGTTCCCCATGCGGTCCCACCGGTACGAGCGCTCGTCGATGATCGTCCCGCCCGAGACCCGCGAGTGCACGCTCGAGATGACTTTCTTCACGCCGAAGTCCCCGGCCGGGGCTGCGACTCCAGACATCCCGTCGTAGGCGAGATCGAGCTGCGTCCCGTTCGAGAGAGTCCGGCGCTCGAAGCGATCGGGACCGACGTAGTGGTACTCGGCGAGGACCGCGAAGAACTCCAAGATCGTCTTCTTGCGATCGAGTTCGTCGTAGGTCGAGTCGATGACGAGCCCGCCAGGATACGTGAGCGAGGTGCGATTCCCCACGCCGTCGAAAGTCCCCGTGATCACTCGCACGGGGGGACCGGGGATGATCTTCTGAGTCTCCTCGACGATGTTCGACAGCGAGTCGTACCTCAGCGTCACGATCGTGTCGGTGTCCGCTCCGCGGGTCAGCCGGGAGAGCCCGTCGTATTCGTAGGTCTCGGGCCCTTGGGGGCCGCAGGTGGTCGGCGCCGCGAACAGCACCGTGAGCGTGACCGGCCGGTCGAGGAGATCGTGGTCGATCGCGATCTGGTTTCCGTTCGCATCGACGCGGAAGACGACGTTGTCGTGAGGGTCGTACTGGACGAAGTGCACGGTCCCGTCGGCGTGGGTCGTCGCGGTCGGTCGGTCGAGCGGGTCGTAGGCGTAGCTGATAGTGTTCCCGTTCGGGTCGATCTGCGCGACGAGGCGCGAGCTCGCGTCCCAGAGGAGCGACGTGGTGGCGGTGCCCAGCGGCAAGCCCGTGCCGGTGCCGTCGGCGGTCATCACGTGAGTCGTAGTGGTCCTCCGGCCGAGCCCGTCGTAGTGGTGGAGTGTGACGTTCCCCGGGTCCCAGGGGGAGACCCGCCGCGCGTCCATCTCGATCATGAGGTGTCCACGTGAGTCGTAGCGGAAATCGAGCACGCTGCCGGCGCTGTCGGTCTCGGTGATCCGCCGGTCGAGTTCATCGTAGAGGCACGTGGTGACGAACACCTGGTCCGGCGCGCCGAGGTCCGACTTCTCGGTGCTCGTCACGGAGACGACGTTTCCCGCCAGGTCGTACGCGGTGAGCACCTCGTTCCCCTTGGGGTCGATC
>JAQBGV010000150.1:0-4948 GCA_032128395.1 Planctomycetota bacterium
ACCTCGATTCGGGCGCGCCCGCTTGCTCACCGAACGAGGTTTCCCGACAGCCTCCTAGGTCCACCGCCGCGCGAGATGGATGATCGTCTCCGTCGCTTGGCAGAGACTGCGGTGGGCGATCCACTCCTTACGAGAGTGCGCGAGCATCCCCCCTGCGAAAATGTTCGGGGTCGGGTGCCCCAGTTGGGTGAGCAGACTCCCGTCGGTACCGCCGCGGATCGGGTGACGGAGCAGGTCGAGGCCGGTTTCGCGGATCGCCTCGTCCGCACGTGCGACGACCTGCGGATGCTCGCGGAGGATCGTGTGCATGTTTCGGTACTGCTCGCGCGCGTTGACCTCGATCCGGCTCCCTGGGAAGCGTGACTCGAAGTCGAGGGCGAGCTCCTTCACCCGTTCGATCCTCTGCTGGTTCGCCTCCGCCTCGAAGTCACGGACGATCAGCGAGGCGCTGGCGTGCTCGACCGAACCGTGGGACTCGCTCAGGTAGAAGAATCCCTCGCGGGCCTCGGTGTGCTCGGGGGACTCTTTCTCGGGGAGCATCGCGAGGAGGCGGGCGAGGATCATCCCCGCGTGGACGAGGCGTCCCTTCGCCGTGCCGGGGTGCACGCCGACCCCGGTGACGGCGAGGTCGATGCGCCAAGCATCGAAACACTCATCTTCGAGTTCGCCGGGAGCCCCTCCGTCGATGGTATAGCCGTAGCGGGGGAGCAAGGTGAGATCGAGACCCTCCGTCCCGCGGCCGATCTCTTCGTCGGTGGTGAAGCACGCGACGATCTCGCCGTGCGGGAGAGAGTCGAAGCGGCGGAGCGCGGCGAGAGCCGCGAGGATCTCCGCGACCCCCGCTTTGTCATCCGCTCCGAGGAGAGTCCCCCCCGAAGCCGTGATGATGGTCTCGCCCCCGAGAGCCGCGAGTTCGGGACTGTCCGCGGGGGTGAGGCTCAGGTCGGGGTCGTCCGAAAACCCGATCGCGCTCCCGTCCCAGTCGAGGTGACAGACCGGCCGGACCCCCCGTCCGGGCTGCTCCGGCGAAGTGTCGACGTGGGCGTACACCGCGAAGGGCTCGGCCGCCACCCCGGGGCGGGCGGGAAGGGTCGCGAGCGTGAAGCCACGGGCCTCTTCGCAGCGCACCTCGAGCCCGAGCTCTCGCGCCTCGGTCGCGAGCAGTCGCAGCAGGTCGATCTGACCGGGCGTGGAGGGGATCGACGGTGACTTCTCGTCGCTCGTCGTCGCGATCTGCACGTACCGCAAGAATCGGTCGAGGACGTCCTGTTCGATCGCGGAACCGATTTCGTGCGGCAACACGGGGCGCTCCTTCCGGGGGCGGGCCGGTCGAACCTCAGCCGTCGATCGGGGTCGAAACGCCGCCAGCATAGTCCCGAGGGCGCCCCGAGGGGAGTCTGTCTCTTGCACTCCACGCGACACGGATGACACTGGTCCCGGGACTCGAGCGGAGGAGGATCCATGGCTCTGGAGCGATGGTGGGGACCCGGTTCTCACCGCTCTTGCTCGCTCATTCTGGCAGTCTGGCAGTATCCCTGCACATGGAGAGAGACGGATGAACACGCCCCTCAATCGCCGCGACTTCATCGGCACGGGCCTGGTGGCTGGTCTGGGCGCCGCGCTCGCCCCGACCCTCGGCGCCGCGCCTTCCCCCCGAGCTCAGAAGGACGCGCCCGGGTCGGCAGCGAAGACGATGCTGATCCTCGGCGGGACGCAGTTCCTCGGCCCGCAGCTGGTCCGGGCTGCGCAGGAGGCCGGCTACCGGGTGACCCTCTTCAACCGCGGCCGGACGAATCCTCACCTCTTCCCCGAGCTCGAGAAGATCCGCGGCGACCGCAACCTCGAGGTGCTCGAAGGCCTCTTCGATCGCTCCTTCGACATCGTCGTCGATACTTCGGGATACGTCCCGAAGCACGTCCAGCGGACCGCGGAGATCCTCGGCCCGAATTGCGGGCGATACATCTTCGTCTCGACGGTGAGCGTGTATCCCGAGGGGGACGAGCGAGTGTTCGACGAAGGCTCGCCGGTGACGGTTCTCGACCAGGAGACCCTCAAGAGCGTGAAAACGATCCGCGAGTCGTTCCCGTTCTACTCGGGGATGAAAGCGCACTGTGAGAAAGCGGCAGCGGCGGCGGCGCCGGGCAAGGTCCTGTCGATCCGACCCGGATTGATCGTCGGGCCCGGGGACACCAGCGACCGGTTCACCTACTGGCCGGCCCGGATCGCCCGCGGGGGCGATATTCTCGCACCGGGGGTTCGCGAATCCTCGACGCAGTTCGTCGACGTGCGTGACCTCGGGGAGTGGATCGTCCGCACCGCCGACGCCCGGTTGGTCGGAACGTTCAACGCGGTCGGCTTTCGTGGCGTGGTCACCATGGAGGAGCTCCTCTACGGATCGAAGATCGTCATCGGGAGCGACTGCAAGTTCACCTGGGTCTCCGAGGAGTTCCTCGCCGAGCAGGAGGTCCAGCCGTGGCTGGAACTGCCCCTCTGGGTCCCCGAAGCCTCGAAGAGCACCTACAAGAACGAGGCCGCGATCGGCGCCGGATTGACCTTCCGACCGGTCGGAGACACGGTCCGGGACACCCTCGCGTGGCACCTCGAGGATCGCGGCGCCGCCTACGAGTGGCGTGGGAAACTCACTCCAGAGAAGGAGGCGAGGGTCCTCGCCGCGTGGCGCGCTCGGGGTTCTTGAGAAGAGGCGTCTCGAGTCGATTCGCTCCCTCGGCATGCGACCGGCTCTGGAGATGCCGACCGAGGGAGAGCGCGACCCACCCCCAGAGCACGCAGATCGGTGCGGTGATCGCTGCGATCGTCCCCACCGAAATGTACTTCGCGAGGAGCGCGAAGAGCTGCGCCGCCGCCATGTCCCCACCTCGGTGCACGACCGTGTCGATGAATGCCTTCGCCTTGTACTTCTCTTCTCGAGGGACGACCGTGTAGAGCACGTCGCGAGCGGGGCCGGTCACCCCGTACCCCGCCGATCGGCGCACGATCTCGAAGACCGAGATCACTGCCAGGAAGGGGACGAGCGCAAAGCCGATGAAGCCGAGCAGGTAGATCATCGGCAGGATCCCCAGGGTCTTTCCAACTCCGACTCCACGCATCAGCGCGGAGACCCCGAACAACTGCAGGAGAAGGGTCAGCACCGTGACTACGGTGTTGATATCGGCGAACACGCGCTGGCGATCGGCATCCGCCAGGCTGAATCCACGGACGAGTTCCGAGACGATCAGGTACACGAACGATCCGCAGAGAGTCAGAATGAACAGGTAGTCGGCCGATCTCCGCAGGAACGGCGAGTGAGCGACCAGGTGTCGGCCGTCGAACACTCCGCCCCCGATGGGCTTCTCCGCGTCGACTCTGCTCGTCATCGCGACCGGTTGACGTCGCACGATCCCCACCAGAAAGAATAGCGTCATGAGCAGGACGGCCGCGGAGATCAGGAAGAGCTGCTCCGTCGAGAGCCTCCCGGCGGTGAGCGCGGTCACCCGAGACCCGATGATCCCGCCGAGGCTCCCTCCGGCCGCGATCAGCCCAAAGAGCCTCTTCCCCGAATCGAGGGACCAGCGCTCGACCATCAAGCTCCAGAAAATCGAGACGACGAAGAGATTGAAGACCGAGAGCCAGACGAAGAAGACGCGACCGATCCTCACTCCTTCCTCTGGCCACGTCCGGAACGCGAGTGCGAACAGCACCAGCTGGCTCGCGAAGAAGATCGTGCTGCAGGCGATGAAGCGGACGCGCCGGACGTGCGCCACCACCGCCCCGTACACGGGGACCGCGCAGAGCATCACGCAGAACGTAGCGAAGAACAGCTTGTGCAGGACCCGGTCGTCCCCCGCGATCCCGGCGGTCTCGCGCAGTGGACGGAGGATGTAATAAGAGAGGAGTAGGCAGAAGAAGTACCCCGCCGAGAGAATGAGGAGAGGGCCGTCTCCCGGCTCGACGCGGAAGAGACGGCGCAGCCACGCCTCCTGCGCTCCGGACCGTTTCCTCCCCCGTGCGTTCTCCGTCACTCCTTTTTCGCTTCCACGTCCACTCCGATCGGAATCGACTCGATCCGTTCGAGCACTTCGGCGAGCTCCGCCGCGACGTCGAGTTCTCGTTCGATCGCCTCGACTTCGGAAAGAGTCCCCGCGGTGACCGGGCGGCGCGGAAGGAGGTATCCGCAGCAGTCCGAGTGCGGCTCGATGCTGGTCTCGAACGTGCCGATCGCCCGCGCCTCATCGATGATCTCGTTCTTGTCGTAGGTGAGGAGTGGTCGAAGAATGGGCATTTCGACGGTGCGGTCGAGCACCCCCAGGTTCTCGAGGGTCTGGCTCGCAACCTGGGCGAGATTCTCACCGGAGCCGAGAGCGACGCAGCGCTCGGGTCCGGCGATCCGTGCCCCGATCCGAAGCATGAACCGGCGGTACAGCATCACGCGCCACGGGGCCGGGGCGTCGGTGACGATCCGGCGCTGGAGGATGCCGAGAGGCACCAGGTGGAGCTTCGTTCGCATCCGGTGCGCGGAGAGGGTCTCGGCGAGCTCGATCGCCTTGTCGACGCTCGAACGGTCGGTGAACGGGCTCGAGTGAAAGTGAACGAACTGAAGGTGGCACCCGCGGCGCATCAGCCGCTCCGCAGCCACCGGTGAATCGATCCCTCCCGAGAGCATCATCATCACCCGCCCCGCGCTGCCGACCGGGAGACCACCCGGGCCCTCGATCCGACGGTGATAGAGGAAGATCTCGCGGTTGAGAACGGTCACGTGGAAGGAGCGTTCGGGGTCATCGAGATCGACGCGAGCGCCGGAGCGGGCCTGAACCAGGGCGCCGAGGCGCACGTTCAACTCCTGCGAACGGAGCGGGTACCGTTTCTCGAGTCGGCGGCTTCGGATCGCAAAACTCTCGAATCCGCCCTCGTCCGCGAGCGCCGCGAGCCGCGCCTCGACCGGCCCGAGATC
>JAQBGV010000151.1:0-5594 GCA_032128395.1 Planctomycetota bacterium
ACCTTGTAGGGGACCGGGGTGAGAGCCGCGATGAGGATCGCGAAGAATCCCGCCTCCCTGAAGTTTGTCCGCAGGGCCTCGTACGAGTCGGTCAATCCGTAGAACTCGAGGATTCGGGTGCCGACGGTGTCGAAGAGAAAGACACCGATCATGTACCCGAAGACACCACCGATCACCGAGGCGATGGTGCACAGCAGGCCGTACCACAGCGCGCGTTTCGGTCGAGAGATCCCGAGTGCGATGAGGAGCGGATCAGGAGGGAGCGGGAAGAACGATGACTCGCAGAACGAGATGATGGCGAGCGCCGGGGCTCCGTACGGCGTGTGCGCAAAGTGGAGCACCCAGTCGTACAATCTCCGGACCGGTCCCGGCCGCGCGATGGTCTCGGTTGGCGGCGGGGACGGGAGAATCTCACTCACACCCGGATCGCTCCGTTCCGCAGATGAGTCGAAATGGCCTGCACGGTCTCGACGCGCCACTAGCCGTTGATCGTGCGCAAAGTCAAGAGGGGTGCGGAAGAGAGACCGATCGAGAAGGGGCTTGTCACTCCCCCTCCCTGCCGATAGGGTCTTCCGCACGAGCTTTTGCGCAGTTCTGATGCGTTTCGAAGCATGAAGGAGTTGCCGGGGCTTCGGGGGAAATGGCCCCGGAGGGACGCGAGCCGTGCCGGCTCGCGTTTTTTTTTGGCATTTCTGCTGGCGCAGAAATAGCTCGTTGGTTGGGGGGCTCGATACCTGTTCGGTTGGTATTTTGCATTTCGCTTCCAGGCCTGTTCGCGATTTCCTTCCGCATTTGGTTCCGGCCTGTTTGCAATTCCGGCCGTTCCTTCCGGTCGGTTGCTTCCCGTGTTTGCTTCCAGCCCTGCTCGCGCATCCGGCATCGCTGCCTGCGTGTTCGCACTTTCGGGATTTGCTGCTCTCTGCCTACGCTGGTGCCATGTTTCGGTCGACTCGCTCCCGGAAGAACTTCGCCGCTGCTTCCACGTCCTCGGCGGCGATCACTCCCGTGCAGATGGCGACTCTCGTCGCGCCGGCTTCCAGGACCGCGTCGATCGTCTCTCGGTTCACGCTCCCGATGGCGAACGCCGGGAGGTCGGTGGCTCGCATCGCATCCGAGATGTACCCGAGGCCGACCGCGTGCCGGTGTTCTTTCGTCCGGGTGGGGAAGATCGGGCCGACCCCGATGTAGTCGGCACCTTCCTCGGCAGCGTTTCGAGCCTCTTCGATCGCGTGGGTCGACAGACCGATGAGTGCGTCCGGTCCCAGAAAGCGCCGCGCCTGTGTCGGCGGGATGTCGCCTTGTCCGAGATGGACCCCATCCGCTCCGCAGAGCGCCGCCACCTCGATCCGGTCGTTCACGATCAGCAGCGCGCCCACCGCGGTGGTGATCTTGCGCAGACGTTCCGAGAGGGCGCTGAGCTCGCGCCCCTCCATCGACTTCTCCCGGAGTTGGATCACCTGCGCCCCCCCGTTCACCGCCCTCTCGGTGACCTCTTCCGGAGAACCGCTCGCGAGGGCCGAGGTGACGAGGACGTAGAGTCGCGCCGCGGCGAGCCGCTCTCGGCGATGGAGGAACCCGAGCGCAGCACTCTCGAGGGAGTAGATGCGATACCGGATCCGCTCCGCTTCGCGTGCGAGGGTGGTGTCTCGACCGCGGATCTCCTCCTCGAGCGATCGCGCCGCCTCCCGAGCCCGGGCGAGGTTCGCCGCAAGGACCGCGTGGCGGTCGGAGTGGGGGGTGGGATCCTCGGTACGATCCGGATGGCCCGGATCGGAGCGGACATCGCGCGCGAGAGCGGTGGGGATTTCCCCCGCGATCGCCCGTCTCAGAGCGCCGACATCGTGACGCACGGCGCGCCACTCTCGCGGGATCGCCTCGAGCCCGTGACGGAATCGAAGCTGGTCCTCGACCGTCCGCAGTGCCTCCTCGAGACGGTTTCCGACCGCGTCGAAGAGGCGGCGAGCGTCCCGATCGTGGTGCAGAGGGGTCTGGTCCATGGGGGAAATTCCGATCCGTCTAGTTACCTGGACTGGCTCCGTGCTGCGGTGCTGGTCCCATCTTCTGCACCCTTGGTCCGAGGAGTCAAGGAACGAGCAGGGACACCTCCACTCTCGACGAGCCGGTCCTCCGGCAGATCCTCTTCCCACATGCCGCGTGCCCGGAGAGAATCTGCGATGCGGGGCAGATACCGACGACTCCGCGAGAAGGGTCCTCGTGCGCGCGCTCTGGTGCCTGTTCGCTCTCATCCCCGGCGCTCCCGCGATCGGTTTTGGGCGGGTCGTGGGGGGAGCCCTGCTCCTTCTCCTCGGATTCGGAGGGTGGGAGCTCTGGGTCTTCGGGTCCTACCTGATCGAAGGATCGTGGGCGGAGCCCGCACGCATCGCTGGCATCGTCCTCGCTTCGTCAGCGACTCTGGCTTCCGTGGTCTGGACCGGACGGCTCACATCTAGACGCCGACGGGCGCGACTCGAGCGCGAGACGAGTCGCGCTCTCGCCACCGCACACCAAGCGTATCTCGGAGGAGACGTGGCGACGGCACAGGATGCGGTTGCGGCCGGACTGCAGGTCGACGCGCGTGATATCGACCTGCTCTTCCTCGACTGGCACTTCGCACGCGAGCGGGGGGACGCGCGCCGAGCCCGTCGATCCCGCCGACGGCTCCGGCGGCTCGACCTCGACGAAAAATGGCTCTGGGACGTGGAGCGGGAGGAGGCGGTCAGTGGTCGAAGCTGAACGCGACGGATTGACCTATCGCGAGTCCGGAGTCGACATCGAGGCGGGGAACGAGGTCGTCGATCGGATCCGCACGCACGTCCTCGGCACCCACGGGCCCGAAGTGCTCGACGGGTCGCACGGTGGGTTCGGCGGGATGTTCCGGCTCGGGGGCGACTACCGCGACCCGGTTCTGGTCGCCGCCACCGACGGCGTCGGTACCAAGTTGAAGATCGCGTTCGCGGCGGGGATCCACGACACGGTGGGGATCGACCTGGTCGCGATGTGCGTGAACGACATCCTCGTGTGTGGTGCCCGCCCGATCTTCTTCCTCGATTACATCGCCACCGGCGCGGTCGAACCCTCCGCCGTCGAAGGAATCGTGAAGGGGATCGCCGCGGGGTGCCGCGAAGCCGGGTGCGCACTCCTCGGCGGCGAGACGGCGGAGATGCCTGGTTTCTACCGTCCGAAGGAGTACGACCTCGCCGGATTCTCGGTCGGCGTGGTCGAGAGGGATCAGATCCTCGATCGCTCCCAGGTCTTGGCGGGGGACGCCGTGCTCGGGCTCTCCGCGAGCGGCTTGCACTCGAATGGGTTTTCGCTGGTACGACGAGCTCTTCTCGAGGGAGATGATCCGCTGCCCCTCGATGCCCGTCCGGAGGGATGGGAGCGGGTCCTCGCCGAGGAGCTCCTCGTCCCGACCCGGATCTACGTCCGAGCGGTTCTCTCCGCGATCGAGGCGTGCCCCGGGGCGATCCGCGCGCTCTCCCACATCACCGGTGGGGGCCTCACCGAGAACATACCCAGGGTGCTTCCCGAGGGGCTCGGCGTGCGTCTCGATCGGACGGCGTGGCCGCGACCCCCGATCTTCGAGCTGATCGAAGAGCGCGGCCGGGTGGCGACCGCGGAGATGGATCGCGTTTTCAACCAGGGGATCGGCATGGTCGCCATCGTGGTCGCCGACAGGGCCGACGAGGTGCGCCAGGCACTCGCCGAGCAGGGTGAGACGGTCCACAGGATCGGTGAGGTCGTGGCGGGGGAGGGCGTACGGATCGAGGGGTAGGAGAGCGCTCCGCTCTCACTCCACCAGACCGCGATCGAACGTCCCCCGAAAGCTCTCCACCGCGGGACCGGTCATCCAGGCGTGGCCATCGCGGTCGAACGTGATCGTCAGAGACCCGCCGGTCACTCTCACCTCGACTTCATCACCGACGGCCCCCGTCGTTCGCATCGCGGCGGCGGCTGCGGTGGCGCCGGAACCGCACGCCTGCGTCTCACCCGTACCGCGTTCCCAGACGCGCAACTCCAACGTCCTGCGGTCGACGACGCGGGCGATCCCCAGGTTGGTGCGCTCCGGAAAACGCGAGTGGTGCTCGATCGCCGGCCCGAGGACCGCCAAAGGGAACGGGTCGAGTTCTCCGTCGTGGCGATGGACGAAGTGAGGGTTGCCCACATCCACGGCGAGACCGGTCAGCTCTCCCGCTTCGGTCGACACCGTCTCTTCCGCTGGTGCGACTCGAGGGATCCCGAGATCGATCGAAACGGCGACGATCCGGCCTTCTTCCCGGATGATCCGGGCTGCTCGCCGACCCCCATCGACCGCGATCTCGAAGGCGTCGCTCTTCGCGTAGCCGCGATCCCGGGCGAGGCGCGCGACGCATCGGATTCCGTTGCCACACATCGCCGATCGGCTGCCGTCGGCATTGACCATCTGCATCCGCACCGGACACTCGGGGTCGCGTCGCAGCACGATCACGCCGTCCGCGCCGATGCCCCGGTGTCGATCGGAGAGGATCACGGCCCAGGGCCCGGGATCCGGGACTTCCCCCTCGCGCTCATCGAGATAGATGTAGTCGTTGCCGAGACCGTGCATCTTGACGAAAGGAATGTCCGTCTTGACGAACGGCCCGTGGGAGCGTTCCATGCGCAAGGCCTCTCCCCGCAGGATGCCGTGGGTACCCGCGTCCTCCTCGAGGACGATTCCCGACCGGGAGGAGAATACGCGTGGTGGAGCGAGTTTCGAAGGGGGCACGCGAGAACCCGAGGCGAGATCTTCTCCAGGTGGGCCCCCTCGCCTGGAGCCTCCTCGCTCTGGGTTTCCTCGTTCTGGTTTCGCTGGCGGGGTGCGACTCCAAGGCCGCGCCGGGTCGGCAGCTCGACCGAGGGACGATTCACGTTTCGATCGCAGAGACGCTCGATGGGGTCCCGACCGACCTGAACATCGCCCAACTGCTGATCACTCGCGCCCTTCTGCAGCATGGATTCGAGCTGGCTCCGAAGGATGAAGCCCGTTTTCGGGTCGAAGGGGGTCTCACCTGCACCTTCCACCAGGAGCTGATGATGCACCTCGGGGAGGTGAGCCAGCTCCTCGAGAATCAGTGGAACGCCGAATTCACGGTGACCCTCACCGATCGCGGGCCCGAACTCTCGGGTCCGGGCGACACCGAGAGCTTCACCTTCCCGGAGCCGATGATGAACGGCCGGACCGACCCCGAGCTCGCTCGTCGCGACATCCGGCGGCGGGCTGCGACGAAAATGATCGAGCACCTCGTCACCGGGAGGATGTTCAGCGACCCGGCGGTGGCGCAGCTCTTGAACGCGCTGCAGGATCCGTACGACCCGAGGCTCTTCAACGAGATCGAGGCCGAGATCATCGCCCTCGGTCCGCACGCGGTCCCGCACCTGCTCATCGCCCTGACCGACAAGCGCCCGGTCCGACCGCTCGGCGAGTACCCGGGGCTCGAGAGCGCCGAACCCGATGACCTCAAGGTCTATCACCTCGCCGATCGGATGCTCTCGGAGATCCTCGGCCGATACCCCGGCCTCGACATCGTCTCGACCGATGACCGACGCATGCAGGTGATCACCGGTTGGACCTGGGC
>JAQBGV010000152.1:0-66098 GCA_032128395.1 Planctomycetota bacterium
TGGGTCGAAGACATCGACAGCGGGCGGATCACCCGACTGACCTCCGACGGTTCCGCCACGATCATCAACGGCACTTCCGACTGGGTCTACGAGGAGGAGTTCGGCCTGCGCGACGGGTTCCGCTGGAGCCCGGACGGGCAGAAGATCGCCTTCTGGCGCTTCGACTCGAGCGGGATCGGGATCTTCTCGCTCATCAACGACACCGACACCCTCTATCCGGTCGTCACCACCTATCCCTACCCGAAGGCGGGCACGACCAACTCCGCGTTGAAGATCGGCGTGGTGGCCGCAGCCGGCGGCGGGCCCGCGCGCTGGATCGAGCTGCCCGGCGACCCCCGCAACACGTACGTGCCACGCATGGAGTGGGTTGGCGCCTCCAACGAGATCGTCCTGCAGCAGATGAACCGCCTGCAGAACACCAACGACGTCTGGCTCGCGGATGCCTCGACCGGCAAGGCGCGCCGGATGCTCCACGACGAGGACCGCGCGTGGCTGGACGTCGTGGAATCCTGGCAGTGGCTGCCGGGCGGGGAGCTGCTCTGGGTCAGCGAGAAGCACGGATGGCGCCACGCTTACGCCGCGCCGCGCGACGCCACGCCGATGCGCCTGATCACCCCGGGCGAGTTCGACATCCTTTCGGTCGAGGGCGTCGACGAGAGGGGCGGCTACCTCTACTTCATCGCCTCCCCGCTCGATGCGACGCGGCGCTACCTGTACCGCTCTCGGCTGGACGGCCGGGGCACCCCCGAGCGGCTCACGCCGCCGGGCGCGAAGGGCACCCACGCCTACAAGATCTCGGGCGACGGGCGCTTTGCCATCCACACCCACTCCGCCGCGGACAAGCCGCCCGTCACGGACCTCGTGCGCCTGCCCTCGCACGAGGTCGTGCGCGTTCTCGAAGACAACAAGGCCCTGGCCGCGGCGGCCGCGCCTCTCTCCGTGCGGCCGCTGGAATTCTTCCAGGTCGGCATCGGCGGCGGCGTGACACTCGACGGCTGGATCATCCGGCCGAAGGGGTTCGATCCCTCGAAGAAGTACCCGCTCCTCATGTACGTCTACGGCGAGCCGGCCGGCGTCGAGGTGACCGACGCCTGGAAGGGAGACCGGGGGCTCTTTCACCGCGCGCTCGCCGACGCCGGATACGCCGTCGCCTGCGTCGACAATCGCGGCACCCCGGCACCGAAGGGCCGCGAGTGGCGCAAGATCATCTACGGCGAGATCGGCGTGCTCGCTTCGCAGGAGCAGGCCGCGGCGGTCCGGGCGCTGCTCGCCTCGCGGCCCTACCTCGACGCCGACCGCGTCGCCTCCTGGGGATGGAGCGGAGGCGGCTCGATGACGCTCAACCTGCTCTTTCGCTCACCCGAGCTCTACAAGGTCGGCCTTTCGGTCGCGCCCGTCCCGGACCAGACGCTCTACGACACGATCTACCAGGAGCGCTACATGGGGCTGCCGATCGACAATCCCGACGGCTTTCGAGACGGCTCACCGATCACACACGCTCGGAACCTGGAGGGAAATCTTCTCCTCGTCTACGGTACCGGGGACGACAACTGTCACTATCAGAACTGTGAGGCGCTGGTGAACGAGTTGATCGAGCACGACCGCCCGTTCACGATGATGGCCTACCCGAACAGAACCCACGGGATCCACGAGGGGAAGAACACCCGGAAGCACCTCTACACGATGATGGCGAGGTTCCTCGAAGAGAACTTGCCACCGGGAACGAATGCGGCGGAGTGAAGGGTGGGGCCGTTCTAGCAGGCGAGGACCGGTTTCAGCACCTCGAGTCGCTCCGCCTCCTCGAAGGCCCGGACTCCGTCTTCGAGGGGATAGGTCTTCACCAATTCGGCGATCGGAATTTCCCCTCGGAGCAGCGCGTCGATCGCATCCCGGTAGTTCGGCAGGGAAGAGGCGTAACACGTCTGCACCGCGATCTGGTTCCGGACGAGCACGTTGAAGTCGAGTGTCACTTCGCGGGGATAGAGCGCGACGACGCACAGAGAGCCTCCCGCGCGAACGCACTCTGCACCCCGTTCGAGCACGGTGGAAGCTCCGGACGCATCGACCAGGGTGTCCGCCCCCCGCCCGAAGTGGGCCTCGACCTGCTTCGCGAGCGGGGGGTGGTCCGCTCCGACCGTCAGCGTTTCGAACCCGATCTTGCGTGCGGCCGCGAGTCGGACCGCCTGGTCCTGATCGAGGCCGCTGACCACGACTTCCGCTCCCCGCTTGCGGGCCATCAGTGCGCAGAGAATCCCGATGATCCCCGGTCCAGAGACCACGACGCGATCGCCCGGCCCGATCGTCGAGCAATCGAAGACGCAGTGGCACGCGACGGAAAGTGGCTCGGTCAGGGCCGCCGCGATCGGATCGATCCCCTCGGGGAGCGGCACCAGATATCGATCCTCGACGGTGACGAACTCGGCCATCGCACCGTCGAGGTGCAGACCTTGCACTCGACGCTCCGGGCAGAGTTGCGTGACTCCGCGAGAACACTGGAAGCAGTCCGGTCGGCCGCACCCCTGGAGGGCGATCATCGTCGCCCTGTCCCCGTTCTTGAAGCGAGTCACGCCCTCCCCGTAGGAAACGATGCGACCCGACCACTCGTGGCCGAGAGTGACCCGGGGGAGCACTGATTCGTATCCCTGGTGATGGAGATACACGTGGAGGTCCGATCCGCAGACGCCGCAGTAGTCGACCTTGAGGAGGGCCTCCCCCGGGCCGGGCTCGGGCGCTGCGATCGTCTCGATCGCGATCGCCCGCGCTTCTCTGGCTTGACGTCTGAGGGCCTTCATCGGCTCCGCTCTCCCACAGGACGGGTTCAGGTGATCTTCGGACGATAGCGGAGCGGCCCGTGGATGCCAACCGACGAGGCGTCCCATCACCTGCGCCCTTTTCTGTTTGACCGTGTGGAGCGTCGCGGCTACCAAGGGATGTTCCCGTACTCGGCGATGATTCCGTCCAGAGTGGTTCTTCCACCCACGGAGGGAGGTGCCCCATGAGGCAGATCTCGATCGGTTCCTGGGCATATACGATCGGTCCCTACCAGAAGAGCCCTGTCGATTTCGAAACCGTGTGTCAGAAGCTCGCGGAGCTCGGATTCGACGGGGTCGAGCTCGGCGGCTTTCCCCCGCACCCCAATCCGGACGACCTGCCGGAGAAGAGTCAGCGCAACGAACTGGTCTCCCGAGTCGCAGGACACGGCCTCGCCTTCAGCGGCCTCGCCGCCAACCTGTGGGGAGAGCACCTCATCGACACGGACGACGCTGCTCCGTACATCCGAGAGTTCACCCGCAACTGTGAGTTCTGCGTGGATCTCGGCATCGAGACGATCCGAGTGGACACGGTCCAGCCCCCGACGATCTTCGACACCGTCGATCCCGAAATCGCCTTCCATCGCGTCGCGACCACCTGGAACCGCTGTGCCGAGATTGCTGCGGATCACGGCCTCCGCGTCACCTGGGAATTCGAGCCCGGGTTCGCCTTCAACAAGCCGAGTGAAGTCGTGCGCATTCTCGATGCGGTGGCGAAACCGAACTTCGGCATCCTCTACGACACTTGCCACGGCCAGATGGTCTCGGTGGTCGGCGCCAGACACCGCGGAGAGAAGGAGACCCTCGCGGGAGGCCAACTCGAGCTGATCGAGAAACTCAGCGGACGGATCAACCACATCCACCTCATCGATTCCGACAACAAGTGTCACCTGGCTGCCGATGGCAGCGACGAGACGTCGAGCCATCCTCCCTTCGGCCTCGGGGTCCTCGACTTCGACCGGATCGTGCCGGCCCTCGCGAAGGAGAAGCTCCCACACGACTGGTGGACGGTCGATCTCTGCTTCTGGCCTGATGCGTGGAACGCGACCGCAGACTGCAAGCGCGCGATCGACGACCTCAACGCGAAGTACGGGGGGAGCGCATGAGGGACCTTCGCATCGGCATGATCGGGTACGGATTCGTGGGGAAGGCCCACTCGAACGCGTACCTGAAGGTGAACCAGTTCTTCGAACTCGAGCATCGACCGGTACTGCAGGCGCTCTGCGCGCGGAACTCCGATCAGGCTCGGACGTTCGCCGACAACTGGGGATACGCGTCGGTCGAGAGCGACTGGCGGTCTCTCATCGAGCGCGACGACATCGACGCGATCGACATCTGCGCCCCGAACCACGTCCACCGGGAGATCGCCGTCGCCGCCGCGGAGGCGGGGAAGTGGGTCCTCTGCGAGAAGCCGCTCGCGATGGACGTGGCGGAGGCCGAGGCGATGACGGAAGCGGTCGAGAAGGCCGGGGTGCCGAACCTGGTCTGGTTCAACTACCGCCGGGTCCCGGCGATCGCGCTGGCGAAACAGATCATCGACGAGGGACGCGTCGGTCGGACCTACCACTATCGCGCGACCTACTTGCAGGACTGGACGATCGCCGAGGATGTCCCGCAGGGAGGTGCCGCCCTCTGGCGGCTCGATGCCGATATCGCCGGCTCCGGGGTGACGGGGGATCTGCTCGCGCACTCGATCGACACGGCGATGTGGCTGAACGGTCCGATCGTCGAGGTGGTCGCGGACATCGAGACGTTCGTCAAGGAGCGGATGCACCAGGAGCACGGAGAGGTGCGACCGGTCGGCATCGACGATGCATGCATGTTCCTCGCCCGCTTCGCCAATGGGTCGATGGGGACGTTCGAATCGACTCGCTACGCACGCGGGCGAAAGAACTACAACACGTTCGAGGTCAACGGTCGGGAGGGGTCGGTCCACTTCGATCTCGAGGAGCCGCAGTACCTGGACTTCTTCGAGCACATGCAGAAGCAGAGCGGGCAGAAGGTGGAAGATCACCTCACCGGCTGGAAGAGAATCCACGTGACCAATTTCGAGCACCCCTACATGGATCGCTGGTGGGTCCCGGGGTGCACGATCGGCTACGAGCACACCTTCATCCACGCGCTGGCGGACTTTCTCGCGGGTGTGGAGAGCGGGAGCCCGGCGCAGCCGGACTTCCGGAGCGCGCTCCAGACGCAACGGGTCTGCGATGCGGTGCTCGCCTCGGCCAGGGAGAGGAGCTGGGTCTCGATCGAGAGCTGACTTTTCCGCTCGATCAGACGTCACAAATTGCGACCGCCTCGCCGAGACTCCGAAGCGGATCTCCGGTCGGGAGGAACTCCTGCCCGACGTACCCGGTGTAGCCGACATCGAGAAGGCACTGCATCACGGCCGGGTACTGGATCTCTTGAGCGGTACCGATCTCGGCTCGGCCCGGGTTCCCCGCGACGTGGACGTGTCCGATCCGATCGTGGTACTGCCGGATCCGGCGGATCAGGTCGCCGTTCATGATCTGGATGTGGTAGACGTCGAACAGCAGCTTCAGGTGGGACGATCCGACCCGATCGATGATCTCCATCACGTATTCCGTGTCATCGCCCTGGTAGCCGGGGTGTCCCTTCATCGGATGCGTGTCATCGCGGGTGTTCAGCACCTCGAGACAGATGGTGACGTTCTTCTTCTCCGCGTGTCCGACGATCTTCTTCAATCCCTCGACGCAGTTCGTCGCGCCCTCTTTCCGCGTGAGACCCGCGCTCATCCCCGTGAAGGCGATGACGTTCGGGTATCCGAACTCGGAGCACGCATCGATGCTATCGCGCGTCGCCCGGAACACGCGGTCGAAGTACTTCGGATGGTTCCACCCCTTCACGAAGGGTGGGTCGGGGGCGAGGTCGATCTGCCCGATTGCGCAGCTGAGTCCCTTCTCCCGCAGGAGCGGGAAATACTTCGGCTCGACCAGTTCGACGCTCTGGCACCCGAGAGCGAGTGCCTTCTCGATCGTCTCCGGGACGGTCCAATGTTCGGCGAAACACCAGTGAGCGATCGATTGCCGGATGCGGCCCTTGCGCACCACGGGTTCGTCGATCGAGCCTGCGGCGCGGAGCCGGGTCGGAATTCCGACCCCCGCGAGCACGGCGGCGGCTCCCACCCCGCGAAGGAGCTGACGTCGATCGAGCGGGGTCGCATTCGTGGGGTCCTGCAACTGGAGTCTCATCCGTTCCTCCTCGCACTCGGGATTCCGACTCAGACTAGGGATTGAGTCAGCGATCAGCAATGGATGAGCGGGGTCCTTCCCCGGGCTTCTCCGCGTAACGGATTCCCACGGTCAGGCTTGCTCGATATCCTCTGGTGTGACGGAGGAAATGTGGCTGCACCGAATCTCGGCACGAGTCTGCGAGAGCTCGCCATCAAGGTCCACCCCGAAGACAACGTCGCGGTGGCCAAGGCCGCCATCGAGGACGGTCGCTCGATCCACCTCGAGAACGGGGATGCGCTCTCCCTGCGCGGGAGGGCACCGGGTGGCCATCGCTTCGCTCTGAGCGGGATTCCATCGGGGCAGCTCGTCCGGCAGTACGGACAGCCGATCGGCACCTCGCTCGGCATCGCCGCGGGGGACGTGATCACGGCCGAGAACATGAGCAACGATGTGCCGGTGGTCCGCGATCTGCCGGAGGGGCTGAGCAACCCGAGTCCTGAGTACTTCTCCGAGTCCGAGATCCCGACCTTCTCGGGCTTCCGTCGCCTGGATGGCCGCGTGGGGACGCGCAATCTGATCCTGATCGTGCCGACCAGCATGTGCGCGAGCCACGAGGCCCAGCAGATCTCGAACATCTGCGAGTACGGCGGCACGTTCGACCGCACGAAGTTCCCGAACATCGATGGCGTCGTCGCGATCCCGCACAACAAGGGGTGCGGTTGCTCCGATGGCAACAACATCGATGTCACGCTCCGCACCCTCGCGAACTACGCGGCCCACCCGAACGTCGGGGGCGTGGTGATGATCGAGCTCGGGTGCGAGAAGACCAACCTCTCCAAAATGGAGGAGTACCTCGCGCGACAGGGTCGCGAGGGGTTCGGCAAGCCGATCCACTGGCTCGGGGTCCAGTCGGAAGGGGGAACCGAGGGCGCGATCCGCAGGGGCATCGAGGTCGTGACAGAGATGCTCCCGTCGGTCGATGAGGCGCGACGCGAGGAGATCTCGGCTGCGGAGATCGTGCTCGGAGTCGAGTGCGGAGGCTCGGATGGATTCTCGGGCCTCTCGGCGAACCCGGCCCTCGGAGCCGCCGCCGATCGGCTGGTCCGCTGCGGCGGAACGGTCATCCTGAGCGAGGTCCCGGAGTTCTGCGGAGCGGAGCACCTCCTCGCCCATCGCGCTCGGGACGCCGAGGTCGGTCGTGCCGTCTACGCGATGGTCGACTGGTACAAGAAGTACTCCTCGACGGTCGGCACGATCCTCGGCGACAACCCGAGTCCGGGAAATGTCGCGGGGGGCCTCCTCAACATCACCATCAAGTCCCTCGGCGCGATCGCCAAGGGAGGAACGACGCGGATCGAGGGAGTGACCGAGTACTCCGAACCGCCGAGCGGTCGCGGTCTCCAACTGATGCAGGGACCGGGATACGATCAGGAATCGGTGCCGGGCCTCGTCGCGGCGGGAGCCAACGTCGTGGTCTTCACCACCGGACGGGGTACGACGATCGGCAATGCGATCTGTCCGGTGATCAAGCTCGCCTCGAACACTCCGATCTTCGAGCGGATGGCGAACGACATCGACCTGAACGCGGGAACGATCATCGACGGGACCGAGACTATCGATGAGGTCGGCCGACGGGTGTTCGACCGCGTCGTCGATGTGGCCGGGGGGGGAACCCTCGCTCGAGCCGAGGTGCACAAGCACCGGGAGTTCCAGATCTGGGCGGAGAGTTCGGTCTCGTTGTAGGGGGGTGCTGGTGCCCGACGCACGGACGATGCGCGCGAGCGTCCTCAGTGCCCCGCGCCGGATGGCGATCGAGACGGTGCCCTTGCCCGCGATGGGGCCCCGCGATGCCCTGATCCGGGTCGCCGCGGTCGGACTCTGCGGCACCGACTATCACATCTACACCGGCGAGGCGAACTACCATACCGACGCGCGAGGTCGGCCGGTTTCCCTCGAGGACCACCCGCAAATCCTCGGACACGAGGTGACCGGAGTAGTCGAAGCGGTGGGGGAGAGCGCCTCCGGAATCGCAGTGGGGGACCGCGTCGTCGTCGATCAAGGTCTCAATTGTGTCAGCGAAGCGCGCGAGCATCTCTGCGAATACTGCGCGACCGGCTACTCGCACCAGTGTGAGTGGTTCCGGGAGTTCGGGATCACCGGATTGCCCGGAGGCCTCGCCGAGTACATGGCGGTCCCCGCGATCAACCTGATTCGCATCGAGTCCGCGCGGCCATTCACCGAGACGGTGATGACCGAGCCGCTCGCCTGCGTGCTGCATGCCATCGACACCGTCCTCTTGGCGAAGACCCGCTACTCGTTCCGGAGCGAGGAGCCGGATGGGGCGATTCGGTGTGCGCTGATCTGCGGCGCCGGCCCGGCGGGGATCCTCTTCGTGCAAGTGCTGCGAAAGATCGTCGGCTACGAGGGGACCTTGCTCGTCAGCGAACCGGACCCGAAAAAACGCGCGATCATGGAGAGCCTCGGGGCGGAGACGATCGATCCCAACGCTGAATCCCTCGTCGAGTCCGTCCTCGATCGAACGGGAGGTCGCCGGGCGGAGTTCTTCGTCGATGCGGCGGGACATGGAGCGCTCTTCGAGGAGATCCCGGGCGTGATCCGGATCCACAGCACGGTGCTCTTGTATGCGCACGGACACGGGGGCACGGGCCTCGAGTCGATGAACCAGATCCAATTTCGAGAGCCCGCACTCTTGACCCCCTGCGGCGCCTCCGGTGGATTCGACGAGGAGGGGCGCCCTGAGATCTACAAGATCGCGCTGGGACTCATCGAGAGCGGCACGATCGAAGTGAAGCCCGCGGTCTCTCATGTATCGAAGGGTCTCGAGTCGGTCCCCGACTGCTTCGCATCGGTGTATGGATCGAATGGGTACGTAAAGGGTGTGACGTTGCTCTAAATTTAGTGTCCTGAGTCAGAAGTTCGCGTACCAACTGAAACGCCCTCGATGGCGTTCACTGCGTTGCTCCTCCTTGTCGTGTCTCATGAACACGACAGCGCCGTCGCGCCTTGCGAACGCTGTCGAAGCCCCGCCACATTGCATGCGAACTTCTAACTCAGGACACTGCCCTCCGGGGTAGGAGGACCGTTCGTCAACCGGGGGAGCGTCCACGTCTGACAGTGCATCGGGCTGTCCGTAGAGCGCGAGGGCCATTATGGCGAGGGCCTCGTGCTGTCCGCTTCTATCTTCAT
Source organism: Planctomycetota bacterium (assembly GCA_032128395.1). Classification (GTDB taxonomy): domain Bacteria; phylum Planctomycetota; class UBA8108; order UBA1146; family UBA1146; genus JAQBGV01. The sequence goes on from JAQBGV010000152.1 coordinate 9,212, forward strand.
CAGAGCCTGCTGCGCATATCGTCGCGTCACTTCCTCCGGGTGCGCCTCCAGCGCTTGTAATCCCGCTCGTGCCTGCGGGCCGAGCAAGGCCAGCGCATAGGCCGCACTGGACACGACCAGCAGATCTGAGTCTTCCATTGCCTCGAGGAGCGCAGGGATTGCCCCAAGAGCAGGCGGGTCGAGGGTCCCGAGGGCTGAAGCGGCCATTCTCCTCACTTCTTCCCGTTCATCGTCGAGAGCCAGCACCAAAGCCCTGCTCACGGCTTCGTCCGGGTCCTTCGAATAGGAGAGTCGAGCTGCCGCCGACGCGCGCGTCTCAGAGTCACGGCTCGATAGCTCGACGAGGCGCCGGGCGCGATCGTCGTCAGTGTCCTTCATCGGTTTCAGCGGACCGCAGCGAGCAGCACACGCAGGCAGGAGCACAGCGACCAGGAGCGCTACGACGTTCCGACCGACGACTCGAGGGGTGCGATGCCTGATATGCATAACCGGCTCCTGGGTCGCCAAGCTTTCGGAGAACGATCAGCGGGGCTGAAGGGTAGCCGAGGCCTCCGCTACACCTGCTTGTTCGGCCCGCCACAGGGCCGGTACGATCTATCATGCTAGCCGAAGAACCTCGGAACTCACAGTTGGAATCGAGGATTTGTGCGAGCAGTACAGGAACACGTCGGGTCGAAATTCTGGCACTCGGGCACAGACTAGCACTTCTGGGGAGCCTCACTTCCGCGACGGAATAGAAAACAGAAAACAGAAAACCAGAAAACAGGAGAAAAAAGCAGAAAAGAAAACCGACCCGCCACACGGTCTCAACCAGAAGAGGTCATCATTGGTCTTCTTGGTGACGAAGTAGGTCACGCCGGGAACGATCCGGCGGAGGCGTGGACTGCGCAAGGCACGCCGGCCGCGTCGCTGCTGATTCGAACGGCGGTTCGGCGACGCTCTCTTGGATTTTCTCAAGTCAGCCCTCCGGAGTAGGAGGACCGTTCGCCAGCCCGGGGAGTATCCACGGAGTCGGAGAGAGGGCAAGAACTGCTTCAGGCACGAGGGCTGAGACGAGATGTGCCGCGATCCTCAGACGGCTCGAGGCTCAGGGCGGCCGATCGAGAAGTTCGAAATCGGACACAGGTCAAGTCCGCACGTGCGGCCGCACCTCAACAGAAGCAGGTGCTGGGAACGAGCCTCCGCCACCCAAGATGAAGTCCGGGACAATAGGTGCGGGCAATGCAGGGGGATGAGGAGTCTCTGTTGCGGTCATGAGTTTCCCGCGGGGGGTTCCTGAATCAGGATCCACCCCGCGGGAACTCGGCCGCTACGGACAGCCGGGGTAGCTGGCGCAGTCGAGGGAGTCGGCGGTCGGATCAGGCCCGCAAGCGCCGTTCGGGTCGGGGAACGGCGGTCCCATCGTGAAGAGAAACCCCAGGAGGAAGATGGGGTCGGCGATGTTGGTCGCGCCGTCATCGTTGGCGTCCTGCGCATCGAAACAGGTCGATGGCCCCATGTTGAAGAGGAAGTCGAGCCCTTGCACGGGATCGGCGATGTTGATCAGTCCGTCCACGTTCCCGTCCCCCCCGCACGAACCCTCCGACCGGAGGTGGGAGCGCGCCATCTTGAATCGTCACGTTGTCTACGTTCCACGAACCGCAGCCGCTGTAGGCCCCGTTGCTTCCGACCACCAAGCCGAAGCGGACCTGCACCGCGGCGTTCGAGTACGAGGTGATGTCGAAAGTGTGGTGAGACCACGCGCTCTCGGTGATGGAGGGAGAGGGCCCGGATTCCCAGAGGACCACCCAGGCCACCCCATCGAACACCTCGACACTGTTGTTCATGTATGGGGTGTAGTCACTGTTCAACCAGCGATCGAACTCGAGAGAGAGCTCCGCAGCCCCCGTCGTGTCGACGGGAGGGCTGGTGAGGTAGGAGTACGGATGGATCACGGTCGAGGCGCCGCCGCCGATGACGATCCCGGCCAATCCCTCCGTCCCTCCGGCACCATCCGCGTCCGACGACGGGTCACCGTCCCCGCAGGAAGCCGAGGGAGGTGAGGCGACCGCCGGGCCGATTTGCCACTCGGTGTCGAGCGTCCACCCCGCTGAGTTGTCATCGAATGGCTCCTGCAGGTACACGCCCGAGGTGGGGGGGGGAGGAGGCGGGCCAGAGAAGATCGTCACGTTGTCGAGGTTCCAGGAGCCGCAGTCGCTGAAAACTCCTGAGCTCCCGACCTCGAAGCCGAAGCGGACCTGTATCGCGGCGCCCGAGTACGGGGTGATGTCGAAGGTGTGATGGGACCACGCGCCCTCGGCGATGCCGGGGGCGGAACCGGATGCCCAGAGGACCACCCAAGTCATTCCGTCGAACACCTCGACTCGGTTACTCATGTACGGGGTGTAGTCGCTGTTCAACCATCGATCGAACTCGAGGGAGAGGTCTGGGGCCCCCGTCGTGTCCAGGGGAGGGCTGGTGAGGTAGGAGGGGGGATGGATCGCGGTCGACGCGCTGCCGCCAATGACGATCCCGGCCAATCCCTCCGCGCCCCCGGGTCCATCCGCGTCCGACGCCGGGTCTCCGTTGCCGCAGGAACCCCCGGGCGGCGAAGCGACCGCTGCGCCGATCTCCCACTCGGTGCCGAGCGTCCACCCCGCCGAGTTGTCATCGAAGAACTCCTGCAGGTACACGGTCGAGCTCGGGGGGGGAGGAGGCATGCCATCGAGGAGCGTCACATTGTCGAGGTTCCACGAGCCGCAACCGGTGTAGGCCCCTGCGCTCCCGACCCCCATGCCGAAGCGGACCTGCACCGCGGTGCCCGAGTACGAGGTGATGTCGAGAGTGTGGTGGGACCACTCACTCTCGGTGATGGCGGGGGAGGGGCCGGATTCCCAGAGGAGCACCCAGACCATCCCATCGAACACCTCGACTCGGTTGTTCATGAACGGGGTGTAGTCACTGTTCAACCAGCGATCGAACTCGAGGGAGAGCTGCGCAGACCCCGTGGTGTCGATGGGGGGGCTGGTGAGGTAGGCGACCGGATGAAGCAGTGCCGAGGCGGCGCCGCCGATGACGACCCCGGCCAAGCCCTCGGTCACTCCTGAAGCATCCGCATCGGACCCCGGGTCCCCATTTCCGCAGGGGGGGGCGGCGGGCGAAGCGACCGCCGGGCCGATCTCCCATTCGCCATCGAGCGTCCACCCCGCCGAGTTGTCGTCGAACGACTCCGCGAAGTAGACGCCCGGTTGAGCCTCCGCCCGCGAGTCGATCATGCCGAAGCAAGCGAGACAGCACGAGAACAGGACAAAACGGAGAGATCGGGAACGGATTGCGCGCGTCATCACCACACCTACCTTCAATTGCCAGGAATACCCAGAGACAATTCAATCGCAGGTCTGAGGAATCTCCTAGTGACCGAATCCGACGCGGTCCTCTTGGTCACAGATGACCGGAGAGTCCGTACATCGTTGGACGCAGGAGGCACGTGGGTCAGAGTTCCGGGTGAAGGCACCGACCCGCTCGGCGCCGAGAGCCCCTGATTCGATCGGATCAAGAGAGAAGGTCAGAACTCGAGAGCCCTGCCGAGGACCTTTTCCTCTGGCAGTGCTCCCCAGCTACGGCTGTCGATGGCCGACTGGGGGTTGTCCCCGATCAACACATTTCGGCGAGCCGTCACTCTTCTTTCGCCGGGACCTGATTCAACGTGTAGTACGCCACGGGGTGGAGCACCGACTTCCCATCGATGCCGGTCACCCCTGGCAGGTGCAGCTCGTGGATGTGGCCCATTTTCAGGGCGGCCACGCGGAGGCGAATCGTTCTTTGATCTTCTCCCAGCGTCGCGCTCTCGATCGTCGTCGTCGCGCGTTCGATCTCCGGGCTGCCGTAGTGCCGCCAGTAGTGGTGGGTGTAGGTCTCGAGTGAGTAGGACTTGGGATCGCCCGCGGTCTTGGGATCGAGCTTCTCGGTAAAGGTGAGCAGAAAGCCATCGTGCTCTACCCTCATCTCGAGGAGCTCGAGCGGAGTGCGGCCGGTCCAGCGCAATCTCTGCAGCGCGTACGGCGACGCACCCCGCGCCGGCCACCCACGGCTGCACCCACCGACGAGCAGAGTGCCGTTCTCCGAGAGGAGCGATCCGATCAGCCCGGTCGCGAATGCTTCGCGGAACGGGTAGCAGGCGCCTTGGTAGACCCCGTTCACCTTCTCTGTCGTCACGCGCATCACCAAGCTCAGGGTGTAGTCGGCGACGAAGAGTTGACCGGTGAAGGGACCGAACTTCCCCGCCGATCGATCGAGAACGATCGCCGAGGCGGACTGCCCCATCTTCTTGTACGGGAGGACCACCGAGGTCGGGACGAGTTCGGGGATGCGCTCCGCATCGACGTGGAGACGACCCTCTTCCCCATCGGTCGGCATGGCGGGGACCGGTCCCATCTCGGGGGCGAGGTCGTACCAGGGGAAACTGATCGGGTGCCCGACGAATCCCCCCGGTCGCAGATGCTTCAGGCTGCACGCGCCGTTCCACGGTCCTTGGTTCTCGGTGTAGAAGGCGTCTCCCTCGGCGTTGAAGCCGACTCCGCCGGGGCTTCGAAGACCGCTCACAGTCGGCACCGTGGTCCCATCGGCGTTGACGCGCAGGCACCATCCTCGGAAGGGATGGTCCGATGTGTAGGAGCCGGAGAGGCAGCACGTGACCCAGATATCTCCGTTCTCGTCGAAGGTCGAACCGAACGTGAACTCGTGCTCCGCGCCGAATCCCCAGCGATCGCTCACGGTCTCGAAGAGGTCCGCGCGGCCGTCGACGTCGAGATCGCGCACGCGGGTGACCTCGGTCTGCTGGGTGGCGTAGAGCACCCCATCGCGACTCGCGAGTCCGAAGATCTCGGTGAGTCCACTCGCGAAGAGGTGATAGTCCGGCGAAGGATCCTCATCGAGGAGGCCATCGACGAACCAGATCTCCCCTCGGCGGGTACCGATCGCTACTCGCCCAGCAGCGAGTTCGAGAAAACTCACCGCTTCGAGATGGATCGCGGGCGGGATCTCCAGGTCCTCGATCTCCCACCAGCCGCTCTCGTCGATTCCCGAGGGTGGGGGGAGTTCTTCCTGGGCTCGGGCGAGAGCCACGGTGCTCAGCAGAGCTGCGAGAACGGTGATCGATCGCAGCTGGGAGCTCCTCACCACTGATACTCGATCTGCAGAGTCGCCCGACCGTTCTGGAAACGGATCGGGATGCGGGTCGGGCCTCCGCGTGCGCCATCTCTCGGCTCCACGGAGATCTGCACTCCATCGACTTCGGCGAGGCGCCACCACAGATCGCCCGGAGGGTTCTCCGAGGCAAGGGTCACCGTTCGGACGAGCCGGGTGCCGCTCGCTCCTTCGACCGCGACGATCTCGTCCTCGATCTCCACGTTCTCAAACTGGTAGAGGAAGGTCGGTCGGCGCTGCTCTCCCAGACGGTAGCCGGCGAATCGAAGTCCGAACGACCGTCCCTCCGGCTCGGGCCACGGGTCATCGCCGCCTTCGAGGCGAGCGATCTCCGCCCCGTGGGGGAGCACCACGACATCGTTTCCGAGCGGGCGGACTCTGCCCATCCCCTGGCTCTGCCAATGACCTGCCACGTTCAGGAATCGGCCCTTCCAGAGGAGCGAGAGGCGCACCTCCTCGGCGTTGAACGCGTAGTGGGACCCCTCCGGCAACCCGACCGCGATCGCGCGAAACCCGGCTTCCCACAGCTTGCCCCGGTAGGTGATCGCCTCTCCACCTACGAAGAGCTCCAACTGCTGGCGGCTGAGGCCTTCGGGGAAGACCGCGCGCGGGCCGTCCTCGAGGTATCGCCAGATCGCCGCCACCTGTCGGTCGGGGTCGCCGCCCAGAAGATCGGGGAGCAGGGTGCGTCCACCCGGCCACAAGGCGGGCATCTGCGTTCCGGGTCGCAGCGACTCCGGATCGAGCATGTAGCGGTGGAACCAGTCGGGGTGGAGGCGCTCGGTGATGGTCGCGAGGTCCATCGCGCGCAGCCCGACCGACTCTCGCCGATTGAAGTCGTGACAGAGGATGCACTGCAGGCTTCCCGTGCCGCTCATCGTCCGCCCCGCCTCTTTCGCGATCTCATCGGAGTCGATGCTCTCAGGGAGTGGGGAAGGGTGTCGGTCCTCGGCGATGAAGTCATCGACGAGATGCCCGACCGCGTCGAGATCGAAGCGCGGCATGCGGGTGCTCACGTACGGGCGGACCGATCCCCCCGCGCCGATCACCTGTTCGAGCCACTCGCGCCTGAGCTTGTCCCCGACGCCGGTCAATGTCGGTGGAATGCGACCTTCATCGCCGAGCGCCGGATCGCTGCCTTCGAAGAAGTCACGCCGATCGAGCGGGACTCCTCCGAAGTCCTTTCGCTCGTGGCAGGACGTGCACTGGAAGGTGACCAGCGTGGAGCGGATTCGCTCCTGCCGGGAGGGAGCGGGGATCGCGGGGCCCTGTAGCCAGGTGAGTGCGGCCGCGAGATCCCCACGCTGACGTGCATCCAGTCGATACTGCGGATACGGTCCCTCCCGCTCGCCGAGGCATCCTTCGCCGGCGTCGAGGTCCGCGAGTGGAGGAGCCGTGATCGTCCTCTCCGCCTCGTGACAAGACGCGCAACCGAGCTCCGAGTAGAAGCGCTCGCCGATCGCCGCCGCAGCGGGGTCGAGCCGCCATCCCCCGAGGGCGGGGGGAGGAGATCGTTCGCTCCGCAGTCGGTCGGGCGGAATCGCACCGCGCTCGATTCCCGGCCCCTGCCACTCCAGCTCTAGCAGCGCCTCCTCGACCCATTGGAAGTGATCGACCGCGATCTCGTGCCACCCCGGTGCGAGGGTCACCCGGGCCTTACCCTCCCTTCGGTTTCTTCGATCCAGTTCCCCTTCGAGATCGATCTGGACCGTGCCATCGAGAGTGAGTCGGCCGAGATCATCCGCCACCAGATGAAACTCGTACTCGCCCGGTTCATCGATGCGGAGAAACCCGCGGAGGTGGGTCGTCACATCGTTCCCCTCGCTCTCCGTGGGGAGCGCGAGCGATGCTGCGAGCCCGGTGCGGTGCGGCCGCGACCGCCCCTCCTGGTCGAAGCTCTTTCGATGTCCACGATCGAGGGCGATCTCGAGCGGCCCCACGACCACGGTGTCCCGAAGCAGGTAGTGGGCGATCGATTGTGCTTCTCGATGGTCGAGACCGAGGGAGGGCATGCGCCCCGCGGGGCGTACCGACTGCGGATCTCGGAGGAATCGAGCGAGCGCCGGTTGCGTCCATCCCACGATCGCTCCAGAGAGCGGCTGCGAGTGGATCGGCTGTGCGCCATCGCGGCGGAAGGACTGATGGCAGGCGACGCACCCGATCTCGTGATAGAGGCGTTCCCCATCCGCGACGGCGACGCGATCGGGGGGCACCGGGGTCCACTCCACATCCGACCGCGAGACGAGGTAGTGAACGATCGCGCGGGCGTACGTTCGCCTCTGGTCTTCGGAGAACTGCGCCAGAAGATCGGGCATCACGGTGCCGGAGGCGATTCCCGATGGCTCCCCGAGCCGGCGTTCGAGCTGTTGCGGGTCGATCCGCGTCGCCACCTGGGCGAGTCGCGGAGCGGGTCGATCGTGCAGCCAGGGTGCGACCCGCGGAGATCCCTCGTGACACGCGACGCAACCGAGTTCGCCGAGAAGAAGGAGCCCTCCCGCGCGGCTCGGCGCGGGCTCCCCCCGATAGAACCGCTCGTAGCCTCCGACGAATGGGGGCCCACCGACGAGGGGGGACGGGAGCGCCTCGGTCGTCGCCGCGCCCACAACGAGCACGGCTGCGAGAAGAGCCGAGATCATTCCGCGTCCCGAAGATCCTGCGGTCGCACCCCTTTTCGGTGTTTGCCGAACCCGAACTTCGTCGGCTCGAAGCTGCCGACGAGATCGACCTTCGAACGCGCGGCGATTTTCTCCTCGAGGCCGAGCGCCCAGTAGCAGGCGTTGACCAGAAGTCGCCGAGTCCCTGCGCGCGTGAGCCCTTGCGATGCGCCGAACGTGCTCGCGAAGACCCGTTGCTTCTTGCCCTCTTCGAGCACCCGCGTCCTGATCCAGGCGACCGGCATCATCGGGTCGTTCTTGTCAAAGGTCTTCCCGTCCACCTCCTCGGGCTTGCAAGGGGGATCATCCGGGCTCATCCCCGCCAGCACTCGCCCGAAGAGCAGCGGCTCGCAACCCTCGGGGAGCGGCAGCCGGACCGTGTAGACGTCGGACGGATCCCAGACATCTCCGTCTTCGATCCCGCGCAGGATCGGATGGTCCTTCGCGCCGGGCGCAGCGATCCCCCGACCGCTCTGCCAACCGTGCCCGCCGTGGTGATCGATCCATGTCTCGCCGAGAACCTGCCGGCCGAACCCTCCCGGCAGTTCTGGGTTTCTCCAGCTGTAGCGGAGGAACTTCTGGTTCTTGCGCATGTCGAAGGCGTGCGTTGCGGTGCGCAAGCCGATCACCGGGCGACCAGACTCGACGTACTCGACGATGCGCTGCATCTGATCATCGGGAAGATCGCGAAAGCGCGTGAAGATGACCATGAGGTCGGCCTTCTCGAGCGCTTCGAGCCCCGGGATGTTGTCGAGAGTCTCCGGATCGATCTCCCCGGTCTCCCGGTTCACCGCGAACAATACGGTGCACCGAAATCCATGATGGCGGGCGAGGATGCGAGCGATCTGGGGCATCCCCTCTTCCGATCGGTATTCCTCTTCTCCGGTCACGAAGACGATGTGCTTTCCGTCTCCCGGTCCCGTCTTCCCCTCGTACACCACCCACGGATCGGGGTCCGCGGCGATCGGATTCGCTGCAATGATCCCGAGCGCGAGACTGAGGAGCAGATTCACCATCGAGGTCTCCTTCGCGGTAGTGGACCCGATTCGGGGGGAACCTCGTCATCATGCCCCAAGCCAGGACCGGCGGGAAGACGGGTACGCCTGCAGGATGCCGGTACCATGGTGAACTTCTTCGAGATTCCTGAACCCGTTGTCTTTCCGGCGCGCTTCTCTGGAGTGTCATGACCGCGGAACACACCACACCCGAGCCGGAGCGCTGGCTCGATCATCTCCCTTGGACGCGATCCCTCGCGCGCAGCCTGGTCCGAGACCCGGGCGTCGCCGAGGACGTGGTGCAGGAGACGATGCTCACCGCGCTCCGCCACCCTCCGCGGGATGACCGGTCCCCGCGCGGGTGGCTGCGATCGGTGGTGCGAACTCAGGTATGGCGCGAGTGGCGACGCGAGCGGAAACGAGCGCTCCGCGAAGTACGCGCCGCCCGGAAGGAGTCCTGGCCGACGCCGGAGGAGCTCCACGAGCGTCTGACGACGCAACGGTTGGTGGTCGATGCGGTCGAGAGTCTCGATGAGCCTTACCGCACCGCCATTCTCCTCCGCTACTTCGAAGGGCTCCCTCCCCGGAAGATCGCGGCGCAAGAAGGCGTTCCCGTCGAGACGGTCAAGACCCGCCTCCGCCGCGCCCTCGAACAACTGCGGCAACGGCTCACCCACAGTTGCGGCGGGAGGAAGGCGTGGCTGATCGCGCTCCTCCCTCTCGCGCTCATGGGACGGCCGTCGTACGCCCTGACCGTGGGAGCGATGGGAATGGAACCGAAGACGAAGATCGCCGCGGGCGCGTTGATCCTGGCCCTCGCGGGGGCCGTGTTGTGGCAGACGGGGGCGTTCGATCCCGCCGAGAACGGGGCGGGGGGAGAGCGAGAGACTCGAGCGGAGCTCGCCGACGGGTCTTCGAGGGAGGACACGCCCGATGCAACTCTCGCTTCGGCCGGACGTGGCCGGCAAACCCCAACCGACCCGAGCCAGATCGATGACACCGCTGCAGTCGAAGCGGAGCCGGCACTCCCGATCCCCGCGACCTTCATCGGCCGCGTGTTCCACGCCGATGCGTATCCCGCCCCCGGGGTCGAGATCGCGTGGGTCATCTACGATGAAGTCAGCGAGAACGAGAGCGACTCCGAACTCGCGACCTCGCACGCGGTGAGCGACGGAGCGGGGATCTTCACGATGCCCGCACGCGAGCGAGGGGGCCGCCTCGTCAGCGTCAGCCCCGAGTACACGACCGTGCTCGCGGGCGTGTTCAGCCCTCGATCGAAGACCCTCGAACCGGTGGTGATCGTCGCGGATGGAATCGATCTCGTCGGGACGGTCGTCGACGCGGAGCATCGCCCGATCACGGGTGCGCGCGTGTCGGTGGAATTGCCTCGGGGGCTCCGCGGGCGATTCGACGAGGTGCTCGACAACGCTTCGGAGGAACGCTGGCAGATCGAGACCGAATCCGACGGACGCTTCGATCTGCCCGGCTCTCCCGTGCTCGCCGGCGCGCGTTTCGAAGTCAGTGCTCCGGGGTTCGCGCTCCATATCGAGCCGATGGAGGGCGTCGCGCCCGGGTATCGCGAGGTGGTCCTACTTCCCCTCGACGATGATGAGGAGACGCTTCGTGGGGTCGTCGTCGATCCTCGCGGCCAGAGGGTGCCTTCGGCTCAGGTCTCCTACGGGCTCGTGGCGACGAACACCGCCCAGGATGGACAGTTCGTCTTCCACCTCTCCGATCCGCGGAGCTTCAACAATACCTTCGGCGCGCAACTCGGTTTCCGCTCGCCCCAGAGCCTGGTCGCGGTGAAGGAAGGGCATCTCCCGGGGTTCCTCGAGCCGCCGATCGGTTTGGACGGTCATCCCGACTGGCCCGACAGCATCGTCATCGAGATCGGGGGGGAGCCGCTGACGATCACCGGGCGGGTGATCGACGCCGAGGGCTCGCCGCTCGCCGCCGGGGAGGTCTGGGTCGCGGATCCGACCTTCTTCGGGTCGACGAATCCGACCCGTCCGCGCCCGAGTCACGTCGAGGATATCCTCGCCGGAGAACCGGATGGCGGATGGCGTACCGTCGAGACCGACGAGAAGGGTCAGTTCGAGATCGGAGGGCTCCTCGACCGGGACTATCGCCTGGAAGCGATGGACCCCGAGACCCTCCTGCGCGTCGGTGTCACTGCACACGGCGGCAGCACCGATGTGGTGCTAGAACTCCCCACCGGGGAACTCTACGCCGAGCTTCGCGGCCGGGTGGTGGATCGTCATGGGAGTGCGATCTCCGGGGCGAGCATCCATCCGATGTGCGATGCGTTCCGCGAGCACTATCAGGGGCAAGTGATCAGCACCCGCCACGCGGAGGTCGCGGGGACGACCACCGACGACTCGGGACATTTCGTGCTCGAGCGAGTTCCGCAGAATCTCGCGTACCTCCGGATCGATGGCGAGGAGATCCTCCCCCTCGAGTGGGGGAGGAGCGAGCAGAGCCTCCTCGCCCTCATCGGGGAGGACCCGGCCGAGATCGAGATCGTCGTGCCGCGTCGCTGTCACGTGAAGGTCGAGCTGATCGATCCCGCCCGCGCGGCGGAGGTGGCGTTCTTGGACAGCGATGGGGAGCCGGTCGACGCGAACGTCATGCAGGGGAACAGTCGGCGAACCACGGAAAGGGTCTCGTTCGTGGAGGGACGCACCCCGACCCTCGCGGTCACCGATGCGGCGGTGACGCTGGTTCTGTACCTCGCGGGGGAGGAGGTCCACCGGGAGTCGATCGAGCTGGGTTCGGGAGAGCTGAACCTCCTGCGCTACTGAGCTTGCGTCTCCCGGACCGACCGAGGCGGGAACGGGGTAGCTCGATCTCTCCGCATCGGGGAAGATGCCGGCGGAATGAACGCGATGGGGCCTGCCCGCAGCAGACTTCCCTCTCCTTCGCCAGCGCACCCCTTCCCGGGTGGGACTCGCGGACGAAGGAGCCCGGGCCCCGTGGAAGGATGGTGCTCCTGTGGTTCGAAGTTCTCTGTTCACGGTCATGATCTCGATCTCAGCTCTGTCGATGCTCGCGATCGCCCCGACCAGTGTCTCCGCCCAGTTCACGATCGGGCCGGATGTCGTGTACACCGATTGCCAGAGCACCTCGAATTGGGGAGCGATCGCTGGGATCCGCGCCTACTCCCTGGGAAGCTACACCTGCAATATCGGGGATACCAATCTCGCGTGGGGCACCAACACTCCGCTCCTCGGGATGAACGCCTACCGCCTCTCGGGGGGACGGCTCGAGCAACTCGGGATGTCCTGGATGAAGCGCGGCACCGGCGCCGGCGCCGGATCGGGGTGCGGACTCCCCTGCAACGGCCAGGGGGGGAGCGTGCTCGGGTCGGGGTGTCGTGACATCTACGGCTCGGGGTTCAACGGATCGCAGAGCATCCTCGGGCCTCGCTCGCAGGTGAACGCGTGGACCGGAGCCAACCCCGGTTCGTCGGGCGCTTCTCCGACCGTCCTCTCCAAGCGGCTGCAGATCGCCGAGGTCGAGCTGGGGAGTGGCCTGTACTTCGTCGAGGGAGTCTATGTCGCTCCCGACGATGCGACATCCGGAAATGCTTACAACAACGCGTCCTACAAGCAGGTCATCGTCGCCCCTGGCTCGCTCGATCTGAACGTGACCGGGCCGATGTACGAATTCGAGCCGGCGATCCTGGCTTGGGCGGACCACGGGCTCGGCGTCGGTGTGCCCGATCCATCCGTGCAAGTCGTCACCGTGGACATCCCCGCGGAGGGACGGTTCTACGTCGCGAGCAAAGTCACGGCGGTCGGGGTTGGGTCGTGGCTCTACGACTACGCGATCTTCAATCTGAATTCGCACCGTTCTGCGGGTTCGTTCTCGATCCCGCTCCCGCTCGGGGCCACCACTTCCAACCCCGGGTTCCACGATGTCGACTACCACAGCGGCGAGCCGTACGATCCGACCGACTGGGGGATCGTCGCCGACGCGGCGAACGTGACCTGGTCGAGCCCCGCGACGTTCGCCGTCGATCCCGACTCGAACGCACTCCGTTTCGGGACCATGTACAACTTCTGGTTCGAGTCCGATGCCGCGCCAGGGACGATCGATGCGACGATCGGGATCTTCCGTCCCGGCACTCCGGACTCGATTGCGGTGGCGGTCCAAGGGCCCGAACAGCCGATCGCACCGATCTTCATCCGCGGAGACTGCAATGACGATGGGATCTTCGACATCGCCGATGCGGTGTCGTTCCTGAACGTTCTCTTCCCGCCGGGTGGGGGATCGCCTTCGATCCCCCCTTGCCTCGATGCGTGCGATGGGAACGACGATGGAGCGAACGACATCGCCGACCCGATCGCGATCCTCGACGGACTCTTCGCGTCCGGGCCGCTCCCCCCGTCGCCCTACCCGGGGTGCGGGATCGATCCGACTGGGGATGGGGTCGACTGCAACAGCGTGTCCTTCTGTCCCTGATTCGAAATCACTCGCACCACCAGGACTAGGGTGGGGGACCTCGTCACGAGGTCTCCCACCCCTTTTCTTGTCGGAAATTGGTGCGACGCGTTTGGGGTCGAAGTGTCGTGGTTCGCTACACGGGGTCGCCACTAGCCCTGGAGCGGTCGATGTCTGCTGCACCCGGTGCCCTCCCACCGGTAGGAGTGAGAGATCGCCCCTTGAGGCGGGTCTCGTTCTTCATACAATGCGGGTCGCTACCGAAACGATAGGGTGCTCACAAAATTGGGAGGCGACGATGACCTCGATGCCGAGACTCGTTCATCTTCCCCGATGCCTGATGTTGTCCATCTTCACGCTCGCCCTGTTGAGCGTGCCCGCGATGGTGGTCGCACAGGTCGAGGGGGGAAGGGGCAGCCAAGAAGGAAAGCCCAAGGGGGGAGACCCCCAAGATGAGGGTAAGGAAGTGGATGAGGCTGCGGAGAAAGCCGCAGCCGCGGCTGCAGAGGCCGCGGCAGAAGCCGCGCGGCTCGCCGCGGAGCACCAGAGGAAGATCAAGGACCTCTTCGTCGCGACCGGGGTCGAGTTCGACATCGAGGGGCGAGTTGCCCTCGAGTACAACTTCGAAGGCGGGGAACAGTCGATCGCTGCCGACTGGGGTCCGCGGATCGAGGACTTCAACAAGCGGGTGCGGTGGTCTCGGGGTTGGGAGGGCGGAACCTATGCGTACCGCCACGACACCATCGTCGTCGCCGAGAGCGGGATCTGGTCCCACAAAGCGGTCTGGCGGGATCTGGAGATGGACGTCCAGTTCCAGCTGATCACCGAGATCATGAAGCCCGGAGACATCGTCGCCGCGGTGTACACCTACGACAAGGGCAAGCGGATCGTCGGCAGCAATATCGGCGAGCAGTGCGTCAGCCTCAACTCTTCCCTCAAGCTGGTGGCAAATCCGATCCCTCCACAGAACCCACTCCTGCACTCCGGCGAAGAGCGCACCTTCGGGTTCAAGTTGAAGGATGGTCTGTTCACTGCCACGCAGATGGGTCGGTCGTCCGTGGACACCGCGAAGAGCAAGAACTTCCTCAAGAAGCTCACTCCGGGTCACGCCGGTTTCGCGTGGCGCGGCGAGTACATGAAGGGCTACTTGATCAAGGTCACCCTCAGGGGAAACCTGGACGATGAGTGGCTCTCCGATCAGCTGAATACCTCGAACTGAACCGGTGCGACGCCTCGTGCTCGTCGCCCTATTGTTTGGAATTCCCGCGTCGGGCTCTCTTCTCGCGCAAGATCGCGACGAGAGGGCTCGGCGCGTTCTCGATGTGCTCGCGGTCGAGTCGGGCCAGACGGTCGCGGACATCGGGTGCGGCAGCGGTTGGCTCTCCGCCGCGATCGCGAAGTCGGTGGGGGAAACTGGCCGCGTCTACGCGGTCGAGATCAACGCCGATCGTCTCGAGCGAGTGGAAGAGCTCGAGATCACCAACATCGTTCCCGTCCTCTCCTTGCCGGATGATGTCAGCCTCCCGGAAAACTGCCTCGATGTCGCGATGCTCCATGACGTCGCGAGCCACGTGGAGAAGCGCGGGCGGCCGAGATTCTACGAGAGCATCGTCCGAGCCCTGAAACCGGGTGGCGTGCTCGTGATCTTTGGCCCGCACGGCGAGGCGCGCGCGATGCTCACCGAGCTCCGGATCTACGGGTGGCGCCCCGAAGGGTCGAAGGAGCTGCTGGCGCTCCCGGATGACGACCTCGATGCCCGACTGAAGGCGGGGATCCGCTTTCAGTACCGGCCAGAACATCGGTACTACTGATCGGGAGAGTGCGGATCGCGATGCTCCGGATATCGATCGTCCCCATCCTTCTCAGCGGAGTGCTCCTCTGCCCCACCTTTGCCGACGGTCCCCAGAAGCGAGCAGCGCAGACCCCAGCAGCGCAGACTCGAGCAGCGCAGGCGCCGGCAACAAAGTCTCGGGCTGCTGCGCTCGCGATCATCGGCGGCCTCCCTGACGAAGCGCGGGCCAGGGCGGTCCTCCCCTTCGCGAGCGCGGAGCGCCGCGACTGGCACTACGTCCCCAGAACACGCCCGGGGCTGCCGCTCAGCGATCTCGACCTCACCGGTCGGGAGCGAGTGCAGAACTTGATGCGCGCGATCCTCTCCGAGTCTGGCCTCCTCAAGGTCAACTCGGTCCCGATCCTCGAGGGGATCCTGCGGGAACTCGAGGGAGGCGCCGTCCACCGCAACCCGGAGAACTATTCGCTGGTGATCTTCGGCGATCCCGCGGGAGACGCCCCGTGGGGGTGGCGATTCGAAGGGCACCATCTCTCGATCGGGTTCACCTTCGAAGGCGAGACCGTCCGCGGCGTCACCCCGTTCTTCCTCGGCGCGAACCCGGCGGTGGTGCCGCGCGGAGAGTTCGGCGGACAGCGCTTCCTCGCGACGGAGGAAGAGCTCGCGCTCGACCTGATGGCGAGTCTCGACGAGGAGGAGCGGAAGACTGCGCGGATCGACGAAAAGGCTCCGAGGGATGTTCTCTACGGACCAGGGCAGGCGCGACCGGAGTCGCTCGGGGTGAGCTACCAAGATCTAGACCCGGCGGAGCGCGCGCTCCTCTGGGCGCTCGTGCGACTGTACGCCCACAACCTCTGCGCAGAGACCGCTGCGGAGGTGATTGCCCGCATCGAGTCCGAAGGACGGGATGGGATCCGCTTCGCCTGGGCTGGACCGATGGAACGATGGGCGCTGCGCTACTACCGGATCAGTGGTCCGACGTTCGTGATCGAACTCGACAGGACCGGTGCGAACCCCGGCCACGTGCACGCACTCTGGCGCGACCCGGAGCGGGACTTCGGCGGAGACATCCTCGAAGCGCACCGTCGCACGGAGCAGCGCTGACCGCAAAGGCCCGGAGGGGAGCACTCTCGGTGCCGACGGAAGGCTACTGCGCATGAGCTCGGCCCCTGGCCACCTGTTGCGCGTGGCCGGAGCGCGAGCGACAATGCCCCGTTCCCCAGGACGAAGGAGGGCGCCATTCCCGCCGCGCAGACGACTACGCCGTTCGACCGCGCTCCCCCCCCCGGCGCGAACAGGGGGTGCGGCATGCGTTCCTTCTGCGGGACGCTGTCCAGCGTCGTTCTGGCTGCCGTTGTCGTTCTGGATTCGGCCCCTCTGGCGGCTCAGCACTGCTTCGAGGGGCTTCCATCGCAGCTCTCGGTGGCTGCCCCCTGGTTCACCACCCCCGGCGACTTCGACGGCGACGGGCACCTCGACCTCATCGTGGCGCATCGATTCGAGGACGCGGTATCGATCCTCCTCGGGGATGGTTTCGGAAACCTTGCCCCGGCGGTGAGCCATGGAGTGGGGGACGGGCCAGTCTCCGTCACCGTCGGTGATTGCGACGAGGACGGGCACCTCGACCTCGTGGTAGCGAACTTCGACGGCGACGACGTCTCGGTGCTTCTCGGAGATGGTCTCGGCGGCTTTGGCACGGCGGTCCACCACCCGGCGGGGGACGGACCCTACTCCGTCACTCTCGGCGACTTCGACGAGAATGGTTCACTGGATCTCGCCGTGGCGAATCTCATCGGTGACGACGTCTCGATCCTCCTCGGAGATGGTCTCGGTGGTTTCGGGATCGCGGTGAGCCACTCGGTGGGGCACGAGCCTCGCTCCGTCACCCCGGGGGACTTCGACGAGGACGGGCACCTCGATCTCGCGGTGGCGAACTTCAACGACGACGATCTCTCGACTCTCCTCGGCGACGGCCTCGGGGGATTCGGAGCGGCGGTGGACCATTCGGTGGGCGATGGGCCTTCCTCCTGCATCCATGGCGACTTCGACGAGGACGGGCATCTCGACCTGCTCACGGTCAACTTCAACAGCGACAACGTCTCTGTCCTCCTCGGAGACGGGCAGGGGGGATTTGCCGCGGCGGTGAACATCGCGGTGGGAGCTGGTCCCCTGTCCGTCACCGCAGGTGATGTCGACGAAGACGGTCACGTGGACCTCGCGGTGGCGAACTTCGACGGAGACGACCTCTCGCTCCTCCTCGGAAACGGTTCCGGTGAGTTCGGGGCAGCGGTGGGCTCCGTGGCGGGAGATGGACCCGACTCCGTCACCTTCGGCGACTTCGCCGAGGACGGGCATTTGGACCTGGTCGTGACGAACTTTTTCAGCGACGACGTTTCAGTGCTCGTCGGCTTCCAGTGTGATTGCAACGGGAACGGTATCTGGGATGTCACCGATATCGGAGTGGGAACGAGTGAGGACTGCGACAAGAACGGGATCCCGGACGAGTGTCAGCTCGCGGCGGGGACCGCGGATGATTGCAACAAGAACAGTCTGCTCGACCAGTGCGAGATCGATCTTGGTCTGGCCGCCGACTGCAACGGGAATCTGCGGTTGGACGAGTGCGACATCGCGGACGGGAGCGCGCCGGACTGCAATCGGAACGGGGTGATCGATGGTTGCGAGACCTCGTCCCCGGACTACACCCTCAGGTTCAACGAAGACGTCACCGCTCCCTCGGGAGAGATCGTCATGGTGAAGGTCTTGCTCGACGTTTGGTCCTGCGGTTCGGATGTGCAGGGTTGGTCGATCGGGGTCTGTCACGACTTCACCCTGGTCCAGCCGATCGCCATCTCCATGGGGTCGACCACGGCGAGCGCCAACGACGGAGGCCCGCCGGCGTTCATCTCGAGCGGACTGTATCCTGGCGTTGCCTCGGAGCCGGGGGGGGTGATGCAGGCGGTTGTGATCAGCTTCACCAGTTGTTGCAGCCTGCCGCGCGCGGTCAGCTATGAATTGGCCGAGATCGAGTACGCCCTCGTGGGACCGAACGGGACGGTCGCCGGGATCCAGTTCTGTATCGTCCAACTTCCGATGCTCCCGCCGGTGGACGTAGTGATCGTGGCGCTGGGGCAATCCTTCTCTCCAACGATCGTGGATGGCGTGATCGAGATTCGCGAGCACCAGTTCATCCGCGGGGACGTGAACGCCGACGGTATCGTCGGTCTCGCGGATTCCCTCGGTCTTCTCGACTTCCTCTTCGCAGGCACCCCGGAGCCCGGCTGTCTCGACGCCGCGAACTCGAATGGCGATAGCCAGATCGACAGCGCCGATCCGATCCACCTGATGAACTACGTTTTCGGTATCGGGCCGATGCCGTCGTCGCCGTTTCCCGGGTGTGGTGTCGATCCGACCACCGCCGACCGGCTTTCCTGTCTCGGTTCCACGTCTTGCCCGTGAATCCGGCCTCGTCTCACCGGGTCTTCGCTCTCTCCAACCACTCCCGTGCTAGAATCCAGCGGAACGGGAAGACCGGATGGACCTCTACCGAGAGTTACAGCGCGTCGTCGAAGCCTTGGAAGCGCGACTCGGACCGACCCATCGACCATCAGGACATCGAGAGGCTCGACCGTGACTGACATGACCCCCCCCGCGGTCCGAGCGCGGCTCAGAGAGATCGCGCGCCTGCGATGGTACGGCCCGACCGCGGTTGCCAGGCGACTGCGGGCGGTGTCGCAGCTGCGCGATCTCTGCTTGCGGCTCCAACGGGCCGTGGAGCGGCATCCCAGCAGTTGACGTCGCGCACCGCTGTGCGGAGCCAGTCCCCATGACATTCGCGAGGCAAGCGAGCGGAGCGCCAGCCCCCTCATCGGCGGCCGGGCGGGAAAAAGGAGCGAGGACGCCTGGCGGCGCCCTCGGCTCAAAAAGGAAGGACTAGTGTAGCCCAGAAGAATTGTGGGATTCGGGGCTACAGACAGGGCATCAGTATTCCTCGACCTTCTCGGTCTTCTTCGGAGGCACGTAGTTCATGACCTTGCGGGTGTGCCAGCGCCGGCCGTCGAACGTCGTCCGGCTCGCTTCGGAGCGGAAGAAGTTGATTTTCTGCACCACCGGTACGATCTTGGAGAGCAGGGTCGAGAGCTTGGTCATGACGGGCTGAACTTTCGGGTCCGGGATCATGCTGCTCATCATCCCGCTCATCATGGAGACCATGCCGATCCCCGCGGCCATCTGATCGCCGAGTCCTCGGCGATCGGTGAAGGTCACCCCCGTGAACGGACCATCCGGGAGGATCGCCTCCTTCATGATGGTCGCGTTCTCCCGAATTCCGGGGTGCTCGCCGCGGGCGGTTTCGAGACAGGTCACGATCGCCTCCGCCGAGCTTCCGAAGAACAGGTGGTCTTCAGCGATTCCGAAGACGAGCGGGGTCGGGATCATCGCGAAGTGGACATTCTGGAAGCCCTCGAGCTGCTCGTGGTTCGCCGGGGAGAAGCGGATTCCGAGTGCGAACAGGCCGCCGAGCATGGGGTTCTCCGACGCGATCTGGCTGAGGAGCATCGGGATCTTCTCCGAGAGAAAAGTCTCGGTCGCCGCGATCTGGGCCCTTGCCGCATCCTCGTCGGCGACCGCGACCAGCCACACCGAGCCTCCCCCCTCGCGCATCGTCACCTCGGAGAATCCGTCGCCGATCCAGTCGAGGGAATCCGCCTTGAGATTCGTTCCCAGTTGCTCCTGCGCCTGGGCCAAGACCTCGAGGACTTCCTCGCCCGCCGGGCCGGCGGAGCGGAGTGTCTCCCCGATGAAGAGGAAGAGTTCTTTTGTGTCGATCATCCCGGTGACGGAGAACGCCTCCGTCTCGGCGGGAAGGAACCGGTCGAACCGCGCGAGCTGCGGTGTACTCGCGATCACCTTGTAGATCGGGTTCTTCTCGGCGCCCGGGACCAGGGAAGTGACGGAGTCGGTCCAGACCGAAGCGCCGGACGTGTGGCCCACCGTCGCGGTGTAATCGACGATTCCCGCCGAGCTCATCGCGCGATTGAAAATGTATTGGACGAGTTGGGCCTTGCCATCGCCGTTCGAGCCGGTCTCGGATATCGACCGCCTCCGGGCGTCGGCCAGGATCACCCTGAAGCGCGGGTCTTTTCGGATGTTGTCGAGATCGGAGTCTTCAGAGATGTGCTCGGGGCAGTAGAAGCCCCCCGACACCGCCTTGGCCAGGGAGTCGAGGGCGAGCTCGCGGTGGCCGAGGAGTGAGTGGTAGCAGGAGTAATCGTAGAGCACGCGAGAATCCTCCGGAGCGACCGCGCGGGCCTGCTCGATCGACTTCAGGGCGAGCTCGAGGTCGCCATCCTGGTAGCAACGCGACGCCTCTTGCGCGAGCCGGTAACCCTCTCCGGTCTTGTTCGAATGGATGACGACATCGCGAGCTTGGCTCTCCCTCGCGAGCTCTGCGGAACGGCGTAGCGCGGTCTGGTAGGCGGGCTCGTCCCGCAAGGAGGTGAAGTCGGAGTCGCCAGCGATCTTCCGCGGAGCGTAGAACCCTCCCTCGACCGCCTTCGTCAGCCAATCGAGAGCTTTCTCCTTGTTGCCGTTCAGCGCGTTGAAGCACGCGAGGTTGTAGAGCACGATCGAGCTCTCGGGATCGGTCTCGTAGGCCCTCTCGATCAGTTCGAGCGCCCGGGGGTACTCTTCCTGTTGGTACGCCACCATCGCCTTTTCGTTCAGGTCTTGGCCCTCGGCGCTCATCTTCGAAGACTGGTAGGCATCCTCGGGGGTGGTGACGGTGTCGAACAGCCCGGAAATATGCCGGTCGAGAGGTTTGAGGAGCCCCTGCATGTCGAAGTAGGTGATGCTCTCGGAGCTGAGCGGCAGGTCCGAGAACGCGGATCGAAACCGAGAGTTGCCCATCAACGTCTTCTTCGTCCCGCCCCCCGCGAGGAGGGAGAGGACGTCGCCGAGGAGGCCATCGCCGAGCGCGATGGCGACCACGGGGCCGCGCCTGGCCACGGTCACCGCGAGTCGCGGCGCTCCGTTCACCCCGGCGAGGAGGTCGAGCGAGACGGACTCGAAGCCGTCGTCGGGGGCGCTCATCTCTTGTACCGCAGAGTTGGGATCGCCCTCTCCGATGATTCCAGCCACCGTGAAGAGGATCTTCCGGAGCCCCCGAAAATTGTTGGATGAGGAGTCGCCCGATCCTCTGAGGAGCAGAACCATGTCGGGCATCATCACGGGCGTTTTGCTCGCGAACACGTCGGCCGGCGGATTGAACCGTTCGATGAACGCCGACTCCACGTCGCCGAGCTTGTTCCAGTCGACGCCGGAGAGGAGCGCTTCGATCTTGCCCCGGGACTGGGCGAGGTCATCCGGCGAAAGATCGCCGAAGAGTGCACCGAGGGTCTCCGCGATCTCGACTCCCAGACCACCCGAGATGACGGCGTCGTGGATCTCCGCCCAGTACTGCCGGACGAACTCCCGCTCGGCGCTCGGGCGTTCTGCGATGTAGAGGAACACGTCCTCGGGCACCGCACCGGCGAAGGGGAAGCGGTCGGCATCATCGAGAGGAGTGATGTCGCGACCGAGGCCATCGGCGCGGCCATCGGAGCTGAGCGGGGAGAGGCCTTCGGCGATCAGGGCGATCCCGGAGACCGAGAAGAGAAGGACCAACATCAAGGAACCGCGGGTCATCATCGGCGTGCTTTCCTGTCTGTGCACATTCGAGCCGTGCAGCTTCGAGAGACTCCAGAACCGAGGAAAGCGGTCGTGGTCGCCTCCCCACACCCGCATCCCTATGCGCAATCGGGGGGGGGATTGCCTCAGGGAGTTCCGAGGTACTTGGCGTACCGGCGATTGATTGGATCTAAGGCGTGACGACATCCCGCTTTGTGGGGACCGGGCGGACACCCCCCCGACCACCCTGCTCCCCACCTCCGCGGAGGAAGGGCGGGGAGGAATCCACCCGATCTACCGGTTCGAGCCCGGGTCGGCGGGGCGAACGCGGCGCTGCCGCCATCGCTCGGCGTCGTCATCGCGATCCCACGCCTCGTAGAGGCTCACGATGCGAGCGATCGACTGGTCGAGAGTCGCCGGCGAGACGTCTACCGCCTCGGTGAGCGATCCGTGGCTCAGGATCAGGGCGACCTCGGCCTCCAGGAAGTCCCCCTTCCCGGTCAGGGCCTCGCCGAGCCGGCTCTTCACATCGGCGATCAGCCAATGACCCTCGGGAAGCGACTTCTGCCGACTGGTGAGGCAGATCCGCAGGTGCTGTACCGCTTCGGGGTATCTCCGTTCTCGCATCAACTTCTCGCTCCGGATCACCTCTGACTGCCCGGGCACGTCCTCGGAAATCAGGGATTCACCGACTCTGGATGCCACATCACTCAGCGAGATCTTGGTGGCTTCGAGGAATTCCCCGTTCAAGATCAGGTACTCGACGAGCCGCGATTCCAACTGATCCCGGTTGAAGGGCCCTCCCGCGCGGACCTGGGCGAGCGCTCTGCGCTGCGTCTCGATCGCCCGGCCGAGATGCCCGCTGCGTGCGTACGCGACCGCGAGGGTGTCGAGGTAGTTCGCGTCTTGGCCACCATCCATATCGACTGCCCGCTCGGCGAAGGGGAGCGCGGCGGCCGGGTCTCGGAGTTCGACGAGCTCGCAGTAGAGAAGTACCCAGGCGAACGAGTGCAGATCCGATGCGACCGTCCCGGGGCGCTCCGCCGCCCGCCGGAGTCGGGCGATCTGTTCCTCCACGAGCGGGCGCATCTCTTCGAACTTTTGGAGAGTCCGGAGCACGCGGAGCAGGCTGTTCCGGGGGATCGAGGTCCCCGGATGGTCGGCACCGAGGATGCTGCGGTCGAGTTCGTAGGAGCGTCGGTAGAGCGACTCCGCCTGCTCGAGTTCTCGCCGGTCCTCGCGGAAGAGCCCGAGCTGGTAGACCGCAGCCCGCGTGCAGGGGTGAGACTCACCGAGGAGCTGTTCACTCCGATGGAGACCATCGCGGAGCAATCGCTGCGCCTCATCGGTCTGGCCGAGGATCCTGCACACGCCGCCGAGATGAACCATCGCCTCGAGAGTCTTCTCGCTCTCTTCGCCGTTCACTCTCCTCCGCGCTTCGTACACGCGACGGAGGATCTTCTCCGCATCCTCGAATCGTCCCGGCCCCTGGAGCGCCAGTGCGAGCTCGGTCCGGGTGACCAAGGTGTCCTCGTCGTCGGGACCCAGGACCTGGTCCTGGATGTCTACGGTTCTGCGGAGGAGAGCCTCCGATTCGGCAAGCTCTCCACGGACGCGCAAGAGCACGGCGAGAGTGCCGTTCGCGCGCAGGGTCACCGGGCTCTCGACTCCGTGAACCTCGGTGCAGATCGACTGAGCGGCTCGCAACTGCTTCTCGGCGGGGTCGTAGAGTCCGAGCGCCAGGTAGGTTCTGCCGAGGGTCATGCGGAGCGATGCCTCCACCGTCGGCTGCCCGGAGAGAGCGCCCTCCTCGATCTTCCGCGCCGCCTCATCGAGCACGAAGCGCACGGTCACTGCTCGGCCGAGCGCCTCGTTCGGATCGACCACCGAGAGCATCTCCTGGAGGAAAGCGCTCACCGTGGCGGAAGTGATCGTCTCCGCTTGCGCCAGGTCGCGGTGCAGATCCGCTTCTGCGCGGGCGATCATCGCTGCATTCGCCTCGACCGCCAGCTGTTCCCGACTCCGATTGGCGTTGACGAGGCCCACCATCGCGAGTGAGAACCCGGCGATGATCGCCACGAGGACGAAGGATGCCGCGACCACTCCCACCCGATGGCGACGGACGAACTTGGTCAGCGTGTACGCCCAGCTCGGGGCGCCCGCGAGCACCGGCTCGTGGTTCAGGTGACGCTCGATGTCGTCCGCAAAGTCCTTCGCCGTCGCGTAGCGCCGGGTGCGATCCTTCTCGAGCGCCTTCATCACGATCCAGTCGAGGTCCCCCCGGAGCCGACGAGAGAGTGCGGTGAGGCTCGCGTCCCCATCGGTCTTCTCCCCGGTTTCCCTCTTCGTCCCCGACATTCGCGTGATCCGGAGCGAGGGCTTGGGTGGTTCCACCTCGCGGATGATTCGCCACAGTTCGTCGTACGAAGCGGCCTTGAGCGTCTCGGAGTCGAAGGGGGTGGCACCGGTGAGCAGCTCGTAGAGAAGGACTCCCAGGGAGTAGATGTCGGTCCGAGTGTCGACATCCATGCCACTCGCCTCGGCCTGGTCGGGGCTCATGTATTCCGGGGTACCGATGAACTGGCGCATCTCGGTGAAGAGGGTCTTGTCGGTCAGGCGTTGGCTCGTCGCTTTCGCGATCCCGAAATCGATGACCTTGGGGACCGGCGCCCCTTCTCGCATCGTGACCAGGATGTTGCTCGGCTTGAGATCTCGATGGATCACACCCTTCTGGTGGGCGTGCTGGATCGCGTGGCAGATCGGCAGGAAGAGTTGGAGTCGCTCCCGGGTCCCGAGCGCGTTCCTCTGACAGTAGTCGGTGACGGTGGTCCCTTTGACGAGCTCCATCACGAAGTACGGCCGACCGCTCTCCGTCGCACCGGCGTCGAACACCCGGGCGATGTTGGGGTGTTCCATCAGAGCGAGCGCCTGACGTTCCGCCTCGAATCGAGCGATCACCTGCTTGGTGTCCATGCCGAGCTTGATGATCTTGAGCGCGACCTGGCGACGGACCGGTTGCTCCTGTTCTGCCAGGTAGACCGTCCCGAACCCGCCTTCACCGAGTTCGTGGATGATTTTGTAGCGGCCGATCGTCACCTCGGCGGTCGCGGACAAGCCCGGCAACGCGACGGTGGCATCCGGGTCTCTCTTGGTCGTGATCGGCGAGTCTTCGAGGAAAGTCCCGAGCTGACCGTGGGAGCTGAGCAGATCCTCGATCCGGGTCCGCAGTTCCGAGTCCCCGCTGCAGGCGCTGTCGAGGAACTCGGTCCGCCGCCGATCGGAGGTCAGACCGAGGGCGGCGGTGAACAGCTCTTCCAGCCGATCGTGCCCTTCCGATGTCATCTCTGTTCCTCCGTGGCGGACGAGTTGCGCTTCTCGTCTCCTCTGCGGATCTCGTCGTGGAGCCATGCGCGCGCGTACGCCCAGTATCGATCCGCCGTCGCGCGGGAGATCCCGAGGAGTCCTGCCGTTTGCTCCCCGGTCAGCCCCGCGAAGTAGCGGAGCTTGACCAGGTCAGCCTTGACGCTGTCTTCCAGCCCGAGCTTCTCGAGAGCCTCATCGAGGGCGATGACGTCGATCGAATCGTCGAGCGAGATCGCGTCGCCCTCGAGCAACTCTCGACGGGGACGACCTCCGCCGCGCTTCAACGTCTTCTTCCGCCGCGCGGATTCGACCAGGATGCGCCGCATCGCCTCGGCGGCCGCGGCGAAGAAATGAGCGCTCTTTTCCCACTGCACCTCGGCGCCGCCGATGAGGCGAATGTACGCTTCGTGGACCAGATCGGTGGCCTGGAGCGAGTGTCCCCGTCGTTCGCGGGAGAGCTTCTGGGAGGCGAGTTTGCGCAGGTCGTCGTACACCGCAGCGAGGAGGCGGTCGAGCGCGCCGGGGTCCCCCCCGCGGGCATCGTCGAGCATCTGCGTGACGTCGGTCACTTCGGACTCCGGACGCGGGGACTCGGGACAGGGGTGGCGGGGGGCCGGGGCCCACCAGGCATCATCGTAACCGGGGGGGGGAGTGGGCTGTAGCGGAGAATGTGGAGACCGGATCGGAAACGGGGGACGGGCTACGGACAGGGGACGTAATAGACGCAGCCCACCCCATCTGCCGTCGGATCGGTTCCACACCCGGGGAATGGCGGCTGCGGATCGGTTCCCATCGAGAAGAGCGCGGCCAGGGCATAGATCGCATCCGCGATGTTGATCCCGCCGTCGTCGTTGACGTCCGAGGCGTCGCCGCAGAGCAGAGGCGGCCCACCGCCGAAGAGGAACCCGAGCACCCGAATCGGATCCGCGATGTCGAACGCGCCGTCCCCGTTCGCGTCGGCCCGGGAGAATTCCGGGTCTCCGCAGCTCGTCCCGAGCGGGGTGATCGCGGGGTTCGCTGGATCGCTGCAGGCATCGAGTTCGTCGCGATCGAAGAAACCGTCCTCGTCCCGATCGATCCCGATGCGCGTCTCGGTCCCCTTCGGGACGACGGTGAACGTGATCTCGGCGCCCAGGGCAGCTCCGAGCCGGAGATCGTCGGTGGTCAGGAGTGGATCGCCGATGCGATCGCTGCGCCAGTCGGGTGCGTCGTAGCAGAAGCCGCGCGTTTCCCCGACCCGAACTCCCTTCGCGACCCAGCCGACGGCTCCCGCACCGGAGAGCGCCTGCATCGCGGCCAGTCGCTGGATGAGCGCAGGATCGCTGCCGTTTCCCGCGTGCACGGTCACTTGTGACCCGACCGCGGCGTGCGTGTCCTTGCTCTCCGGTCCGAGGGGCTCGAACGCATCGGTCGGGCTCCCGATGGGAAGATCGGACCCTGAGAACGCGAGGAGGAACGCGACCACGTCGGCGATCTCCTGGTCGTCCGCGAAGTTGAAGAACGGCCTCGAGAGGAATCGGGCCAGGCTGTCGACGGTGCCGTCGTGGACGAATCCGAAACCCATTAGGGTGGACGTCTGGGTCAGCTCGAGCCCGACCTTCTCATACAGGTTGCGAAGCTGGGCGACCTTCAGCGAGACGTTGCTCGACCCTTCGGAATCGGTGATGGAGTGGTGGCGCTCGCCGTTCGGGCCGATCGGGATCGGGAGGAGACCCACGCCATCGAGCTCGAAACCGGAACCGATCCCGGTCGGCAGCGTGTGGCATACGACGCAGTCGCTCGCGCCGACGAGGACCCCGCCGCGGAACCGGTCGAGTCCGTTCTGGGCGTCTCCGATCGGCAGCGGGGTTCCCTCCGGGGAGAACGAGCCGGGTGAGTAGTGCCCGGGGAGCGGCAATTGCGTCGGGAGCGAGTTGTCGAAGTTGCGGAACGGGTTCGGCGGGAAGGTGATCGTGGCGAGAAAGTCCTCGAATTCCTGCATCTCGGGGTCAGTCAGCGGCGCGTCATCCGCCATCAGGCTGAGGAATGCTCCGTTGAACTCCTCGATCCCGGTTCGATCGCCGCGCCAGTGCAGCGGTTCCTTGCCGATGATGTCTTGCAGCGTCTGGGTCATCATCGGCCCCTTCATCGGATGCCAGTCCTCGCACGACTCGAGGCAGTTCTGGTCGAAGGGGCGCATCGCTCCGGAGGGATCCCCGAGGTCCCAGGCGAGGTGGTCCAGCTTTGCATCGACGTGACAGGACGCGCACGCCAGGTGGCCGAGTCCGGAGGTCTCGTGGGTGCCGTAGAGGTGTTTCCTGCCGGTGCGGATCGCGCCCGGAGTGGGATCGTAGAACGGCACGACGGCGGTCACCAGAGCGGGCCCGGTGTCGATGACGGTGATCGTCGCACCGAAGTGCGAGAGTACGTAGAGGCGTCCCAGCGTGGAGTCGAGCGCTAGCCCGGTCGGTCCCTCCGCCACCTCGATCGGAGCGCCGATCCGGCTGCCATCGGTTGCGATCGTGATCACGTTGTTCGATCCCTTGCCGCAGACGAACGCGCGGCTGCCGTCCCCCTCCCAGACGATGGCGCGCGGGTCCCCGAGAGAGAGATCGCGGATGAACTGCGGGACCTGCGAAGTCAGGTAGTCGAGGTGCGGATTGAGGTCGACGGCCGGGGCGACGCTCTGTGTGACGGGGTTCCAGCTGGCGTAGAGCAGACGGTTGAACACCCCGCTGAGGTTGGGTTCGTAGCGGATCTCGTTCCGGGAATCGCTCCCGACTACCGCGACCTCGCCGCTGATCGGGTGCACCGCCAAGTGCGAGCACTGGTGCATGAAGCCCCCGAAATACTCGGCGGTGAGAGTCGTGGCATCGATGCGCACCAAGTCGTGGTCGAGGAGCTGCCAACCGATCGGACGACCGGAGAGCGGCGCATTTGGACCCGAGACGAGCGAGGTCCAGTCCCCGCCGTTGTCATCGAGCCACGGTCCCGCCCCTCTCTGACGAACGATGAGGCTCATCGGCGGCGCCGGGGGATTGGTCGGGTTCTGCGCGGGGACGAACTCCGTGCCTGAGTTCGGTGGGGGATTGACCCCTCCGTACGGACCGGCGGGATCCGAGACCACCGTCGGCGGGAACGTGCCCGAAGTGAGCATCCCACCCCCGAGGACCGTGGTTCGGTTGCCGGAACGGAACGCGGCGAGGTACACCGCACTGCCGTCGCTGCTCCGCGTGAGCGCACGCGGTTCCTTCGCCGAGATCTCGAGGGTCGTCGGGGGGAGCGTGAGGTCCGCGGGATCGAACACGAAGAGACGACTCGTCTGGGAGCAGGAGACGAACGCTCGTTCGGGCACGCCGGCGAATTCTACGTCCGCGGGCTCATCGTCGGTCGGAAGCGTCGCGACTACGTTGCCGGCGGTCAGATCGACCACGCTGACCGTGTCGGAGATCCAGTTGACGACCCACGCCTCGTCGTTCGTGCGAGCCCTCACCGACACCGGGTCGAGTCCGACCGGAATCGATCGGAGCCACACCGGGGTCCCCGACGTCACATCGAAGACCTCGAGCCGTCCATCCGCGGTGTTGACCGCGAGCAGGAGGGATCGGTCCGGCGTCAGATCGAGCGGTGAAACGTGCGCGCTCTCCCAGTTGACGAACGAGCCTTGTCCGCTCGACGGGATCGGCGCGGAGACCGTCAGGGCCAGAAGGAGTCCGAGGAACGGCCGGAGTAGTATGTGCACGGATCACACTCCTCGGTTCACAGAGAAGATGAGCGAAGAACTCGCGAGGGCTCCACTGAGGTCCAGACCCACGGACCGGCCCGATTCTACCCACCGAGTGGGGCTCGGCCATTTCCGATGACGACCAACCCCCCACATCTTTCTGCCCCCCACGCTTCTCGGGCGAAAGCGTTACCACACGCGGTGTCACGCAATGTGACTCATGTCACCGCTTGCAAGACAAGATAGTCATGAGCGGGGTTGGAGCTTGGGGGACCCCCTGGCGGTGGCTACACTGGTCGCGAGCCTAGTCTCTGGGGGCTGATTCCATCGAACCCTACTCCCCATGCGAAAGGTGGCGAGAATGCGCTCCTCGTCTGCCCGGATTCCCGTCGGCTTCCTCGTGACCCTCACGTACCTCTTCGCCGGATCGGTCCCGGCGTTCGCGAGTGCGCACACGTGGCGGATCAACGAACTCTTCAGCAATGCCGACGGCACGATCCAGTTCATCGAAGTCAAGGAGTGCTGCGGGTCCCCGAACGAGATTCTCTTGGGGGGCAAGGATGTAGAGAGCACCGCCACGGGGAACATTTTCGTCTTCCCGGCAAACCTCGCGCTCGGGACGACCGCGAACAAGCATATCCTGCTCGCGACGGCTGGGTTCGCCGCGCTCCCCGGCGCACCGACGCCGGATCACATCATCCCGGACAACTTCTTCGACCAGAGTGCGGATTCGGTCACGTACTACGTCTACGACACGATGACCTTCGCGGCCGGGGTCTACCCCCTCGACGGGGTCAGTTCCCTGCAAGACACTCCGGCGGGCTTCACGGTCGGCCCCAACTCCCCGACCAACTGCAGCGGCGCCACCGGGAGCGTCGATGCCGGCGGCGGACCCCCGACGGTCACGGTGACCTTTGACCTCTCTACGAGCTCGGTAGGGGAGCTGGACACCACCCACCAGGTCACGATTCACATGGACACGAGCGGGGGAGCGACGACCGAGGCGATCGTCGCCGACCTGAGCGACGGGCTGCTCGGGAGCGCCACCAGCGGATCGGACTACGCGGCGTTCCCCGCGCAGACGGTCACCTTCCCCATCGGCTCGGTGGATGGAGACGTTCAGTCGGTGGGAGTGGACATCCTCGACGACGCGGTGAGCGAGGGGGACGAGACGATCGTCCTCGCGCTCGATGCGGTCAGCGGAGCGGGAGCGACCCTCGGGGCGGTGACCAGTCACGCGGTGACCATCATCGACAACGAGCCGCCGCCGCCGGTCGGGGAATTCGTGCGCGGAGATGCGAACCAAGATGGCCAGCTCAACATCGGGGATCCGATTCGAATCCTGAATGCTCTCTTTGGCGGGCAGCCGACCACCTGCGAGCAAACGCTGGATGCCAACGACGACGAACTGTCGAACATCGCCGATCCGGTGTTCGTGCTGGCCTACCTCTTCACCATGGGCCCATCGCCACAGGCGCCATTCCCGGCGTGCGGCAGTGACCCTTCCGCGGGCGCCCTGAGTTGCGTCTCCAACCTCTTCTGTCCCTGAGACTCGAAACAGCGAGCGCTCGTTCCACCGCGGTCCCCTCGACGGGGGGGCCGCGGTGTTCTGGTTCGCTCGGTTCCGTACACTTGCGAGGGCTGCCGAGGAGGTCCACCTCCGCGCGCGGCATCCGCGCGTTGCGTCTACGGGCAGGGAACCGAAGGCTCCAGACAGGAGAGCGCTCCCGGGGTCTGGTCGAGTCCGCACCGAGTGTTGGGGAGCGGGACCGTGGTCGTTCCGAAACCGAAGAGAGCGAACAGCACGCCGAGCGGATCCCCGATCGTCACCTGTTCGTCGTCGTCCGTGTCCATCGCGAGGAGACAGGGCGCGCTCCCTCCGAGGAACATGTACTGAAGCATGGAGATCGGGTCGCCGATGGCGAGCGTTCCGTCCATGTTCGCGTCGCCGCGGCGGAAGAAGCCTCGGTTCACGATCAACCCCGGGACCGCGAAGGTCTCCCCGTTCGTCGACAGCGCGATGTTCTCGAGACGGATCCGATCCCCGATCGACCAGCCGAGCGTGGTCGTGCGGGCGACGACTCCGTCGAGCACCTCGAGCGGCACCGAGGCGGTGAACGGGATGTCGTTGCGCACTCCAGAGAGTTCGAGAGATCCCGGTCCAGTGACCGGCATTCCATCGGCACCGCGCACTCCCTCGACCCAGAGATCGAGATCGCCTCCCAGCTCGCCCTGGATCGAGAGCCGGGCCGTGTCGAAGTGTGTGAGGGCCGCGCTGGAGTCACCGACGAACGAGGCTTCGATCTCCTGGCTGTAGTCGAAGAGGACCAGACCGGGGATTGCGAACACCGATCCGCCGCTGTCGAGAACCTGCGTGGTCCACAGCACGGGTTCCAGCCGTGTCCCAGGGTCGAGCCCCAGACCGAACTCGAGGGTCGCGAAGCCCCCCGCGATCGTGAAGGGGAGGATCACGGTGGAGAGCACGCCGTCGATCCGGGTGGTGAGCAATAGCGTGGCGGTTTCGCCATCGACGATGGTAGGACCGTTCCTCACCCCGCTCAGCAAGAAGTGCACCTCGCCGGTCTCATCGTTCTCGAACTCGATCCGGCTGTTCAACTCGTCGATCGTCCAGTCCCCCGCGTCCGCATCCTCGAGGAGCCCCACACTCATCTGTCGGGCGACCGGTGCGCCGTGTGCGACACCCTCGCGAACGATGACACCGGGTACCGCGAACACTTGACCGATCGGCCCCTCGAGCTGCACGCTGAGAATCTCGACCTGATCCCCGTAGTCCCAGTAGAGCTCGATTTCCTCGTCGAATTCGCCGTCATCGAACTCGAACAGGTGCTCGATGACTTCGGTCGCGCCGTTCCGCCGGATCACGATCCGCAGGAGCCCCGGCACTCCGTCGACCTCGGAGCCGCCGAACTTGACGTCCTCGCCGCGCGCCCGGATCTCTCCGTCCTCTCGAATCTCGACGCGCCCCTTTTCCTCGAGGGTGTACCCGCCCGGCTGGGAAAGTGTGGTGACGAGCGAGGAACGAAAACGACAGGAATCGTCATCATTCGACACTACGCCGGGAACTGCGAAGATCTCCCCGAATGCGTCGGCGACGTAGGTGGTGACGATCTCGAGTACGGAGCCCTTGGGGAGACCGAGAGAGAAGTGGAAGTCGACCGCGCCGTTGACGAGATCGAAGAGGAAGGTCTGGTTGTACGAAGCACCATCGAGGAAGCCGACCAGCGTAAACTGCAGTCCGGAGAAAGTGACCAACAGTCCGTTCAATCGGACGTCCTCGAGCTCGATCTCGACGAGTCCCCCGTCGTCGCTCTCGATCTCGATCTCGTTGTCGTCGCAGTCCCCGCTGATCGTGTAGTCCCCCCCGTCGAAGTCTTCGATCAGGGTGGCGCGGTACCGCTTGGCCCGAGGCTCGTCGTCGTCGTCATCCCCCCACACGATGGGGGCGGGCAGCAGGACCGAAAGCGCCAGGATCAGAAGGGTGTAGCGATTCATCGATCACTCCTCACGATTTTGGATAACGATTCCGGCCTCGGCGACGCGTGCGCACGGGAGCGATCAGAATACACGAGAGAAGGGCAAGTCGTCAGAGACCGGAGCGCGCGGAAGTCCGAAGGAACGACTGGCAGGATAGTCAGCTCCCGAGCCTCAGACCAGCTCCGCGTCGGTCCGGATCGCGACCAGGCTCGTGCCCGGGTGAGCGAAGGCGCGTTCGAGCGCGGCAGGGAGCTCCTCCGCCGTCTCCACCCGGATGCCGAGGGCGCCGCAGAGTTCCGCGTAGGCGGCGAAGTCCGGATTTCGCAGCGACGTCTGCCAGACATCGAAGGAACCCGAGCGCTGTTCCTTCGAGATCTTCCCGAGCTCGCTGTTGTCGAGCAGGACGTGGGTGATGTCCATCCCGTATTTCACGGCGGTCGTGACCTCCCCGAGATACTGGCCGAAGCCTCCGTCCCCGGAGACCGAGACCACCTTCCGCCCTCGGAATCGCGGGTCGTCCTCCTGCGTCGCGGCCCAGGCTCCGAGCGCAGCGGGGAAGGCGAAGCCGATCGATCCGAGGTACCCCGACATCAGGATCGACTGACGCGCGCACTCGAAGTATCGGCCGAAGCTATAGGTGTTGTTGCCGACGTCGACCGGGATGATCGCATCGGCGGGGCAGAGGTCGGTGAGCGCGCCGAACACCGCGGCGGAATTGACACCTCGACCGCGGTCATCGCGGCGGCGACGTTCCTTCTCGGCGCGCCAGATCTTCCACCGCGCGGCGACGTCTTCGCGTTGACTCTCCGCGGAGTGCGTTCCTGCGAGACGTTCGCTGAGCGCGGCGACCGTGACCCCGATCTCGCCCCACACCGGAACCGCGACGGGGTGAAACTTCCCGAGTGCCATCGGATCGAAGTCGACCTGGACGATCGGGCGCTTCGGCGTGATTCCGGTGTGGTTCGAGAAACTCGCACCGAACACGACCAAAGTGTCCGACTCGTTCATCAGCCAACTCGCGATCGGCGTGCCGCTGCGACCGAGCACTCCCCCGGCGAGGGGGTCGGTGTCGGAGATCAGACCCTTCCCCTTGAAGGTGGTGACCACCGGCGCCCCGAGCAACGCCGCCAAGGCGCCGATCGCATCCATGTCGAAGCGAGCTCCGTGGCCGACGATGATGACCGGCCGTTTCGCCTTCCGGATCAGATCCACCGCGGCAGTGAGGGATTCCTCGGGAGGATGGATCCGGCGTTCGGCGACCCGACCGACGGGGCTCCCCGCCTTCGCGGTCGGCGCGGGCATCGCCTGGACCTCGTCGGGGAAGATCAGGTGCGAGACGCCCCGTTCGATGATCGCGGTCTTGAGCGCGAGATTCACGAGCTCCGCGTGGCGGCTCGTCGGCAGAACGGTCTGGGTCCAGCGCGCGACCTTGCCGAACGCCGCGGCCAGATCGATCTCCTGAAAGGCGCCGGGTCCGAGAACCTGCGTGTCGACTTGCCCGGTCAGTGCGAGCACCGGCGCGCGATCGACGTTGGCATCCCACAGTCCGGTGAGCAGGTTCGTGGCGCCGGGGCCCGCGATCGAGAGGCAAGCGGCCGGACGCCCGGTCAGCTTTCCGTAGGCGCTGCAGGCGAAGCTCGCGGCACCTTCGTGGCGGATACCGTAGTAGGTGAGTTCCCCGGCTTCCTCCCGCCTGCGGATGGCGTCGGCGAGACCGAGGTTCGAGTGACCGACCATCCCGAAGACGTGCCGAATCCCCCAGGCGGTCATCGTCTCGGCCATCACATCGGTGACGGTGCGTTCGTGCGGGGTCTCCTCCGGGAGTGACACGTAGATCCCGTCGTCGCGCTCCTCGACCGGGAAGGTCTCGATTCCGTCGTCGAATCCGGGTGCCTTGCCGGTGATCGGGTGATAGTCCCACCCGTGCCAGGGACACCGGAGGAGCCCGTTCTCGATCGAGCCCTCACCGAGCGGCCCACCCTGGTGCGGACACCGATTGATCTGTCCAGAGAAGCGCGTCATGCAGAGCGTGCGCAGTCCGCAAGGGACCGACTTCACCCGCCCTTCGGGCAGCTCGTCCTTCCCGAGTACTCTTCGCCAGGTTCGCCGTCCGGCGTCGCTCACCGATCCCCCTGCGGTTCGGGTGTCCCGGGGCAGCAGCGGTCGCTCTCCGAGCGGCCGAAGGTCCGCTGCAGAGTAGGGATGGGGGAGCCGAAACGGAAGCGAGTTCTCAGAAGGTGAGTTCGAAGGCGCCGGAGTGCTCACCGACGACGAGTTCGTGTTCGACGCCGCCACAAGAGACCAGATAGCGCCCCGCAGGGACCTCGGCGGTGATCTCGCCGTAACGATCGGAGCGGAGCTGTTGCTCTCCGTGCAATTCCGGATCGGTGGCCCGAATGGTCACGATCGCTCGGGCGAGCGGCGCGCCGTCGCTCCGCAGGCGGAGTCGCAGTGGCAGATCGGGGCGAAGCTGATCACGACCGCCCGGTTCGGCTCCCCGGAGAATCGAAGGGATTGTGAGAAGGGGCGATCCGCGACGCTCACGGTCAGTTCGAGTTCCCCCGTCGAGACGACCCAGCGCTCCGTCGACCATCCCCGCGGATCGAATTCGCCGAGTCGGTGGGTGCCGGAGAGCCCCATCGCGATCGAGCGCCTCCGAACCTGCGCCCAGGCGGGTGAGAGATGAGCCCGGTACGCCGCACCTGCGGAGGACTCCCCACGAATCTCCACCTCGGCCTCGAAGGTGATGGATGGACCCCAGTCGAGACGCGCGATCCCCGCGTCGATCGTCACCGAACGATGTTCGAGGCGATCTCCGCGCACCGCCCACAATTCCGCCGGTCCCGGGGGCAAGTGGGACCACTCGACCCACCCCGACGGCCAGACGGAGGAGGGTCGATCGAGTCCTCCCTGGGGTCGCAATTCGATGGGGGTGTCAGGATCCAGTCCGGTGACGACGAGGCCGCCTGTGGGGAGACTCCAGGGGATGGAGTTGGGACCCGAAACGACATCGATCGAGCGCTCCTGTTGCAGAACCGCTCCGAGTCGCAGGGCGAGTCGATGGGGACCGGTCGGCACGCCGTCGAAGCGGAATCCGAAGGGAGTCGACGCCGCCACGGCGATCGTCTCGCCCCCCTCGTCGACGAGGAGCAGGGTGGCGCCCTCCACCGCGGAGAGTGGCTCGATCGCGACCTCGACGGTGCTCATCCCCGAGGGGTCGAGATCGAGCGTGGTCTCCTCACCGGAGTGGAGTTGCACCCGGTACGCGCGGAATTCGCTCTCCTTGGATTCGACCAGCGACGGATTCGGGCCGGGGACGATGATCGAGAGCCTCTGGACGAGTGCGCGCCCCTCCACCGAAAGCTCTCCCAGCAATTCCGGCGCGCTCCTCTGGACCACGCCGTGACCCGCGGCGAGACCCCGCAGGATCGTGGTGGACTCCCCTTCTGGAAACTCGATCGATCGCGCTCCGGTGGCGGTCTCGAGGGTGAGGGACTCCGGTCCTAGGTCCGCGCCACTCCGCTCGATCCGAAGTGTGGCTTCTCGATCGAGTGAGACGATGAACGGATCCTCGGCTTCGAGGTCGACCGAAGAGAGGGAGAATTCGCCCCACCCTTCCGCGGTCACCCGCAGGGAGTGTCGACCTCCCGGTCGCACGATCACGATCGCTTCTCCACGCTCGTCGGAGAGGTTCGGCGCGACCGCCTCGAAGCGCGAGATCATGCCGAAGGCCACCGGAGGAGAGGAGACGTCCGTGAGCCAATTCTCGACGATGGGGCTGTCCGGTGCACTCCGGGTCTCTCCCACCGCGACCATCGCACCGGCGACCGGCCGGCCGCTCCCATCCTCGAGCACGAGGATGGTGATCGGGATCCCAGAATCGAGGATCACCACGATCGGGTCGACGCTGCCGCCCCCGATCGAGGCCTGCGTCGACAGGTAGTCGGGGTGGAACACGCTGAGCATCTCGGTGCGGGTGGTGAGCGGTAGGACCGCCCGCCCCTCGAAGTCCGTGGTGACCGTCTCCGGGGAAACGTCGGAGAATTCGACCTCGACCGCGGCGGTCAGTTTTACCGAGGAGCTCATCGCGATCCGATGGGCGGTGAAGCCCGATTCATCGGTCGAGACGAGGAACGTGGTGTGGAGCGGGACGATGCGCGCTCCGCCGACCGGCTCCCCGCGTTCGTTCCGAACCAAGACCTCGCGACCAGCGGCCTTTGCTGCGGGTGGCTCGGCGACGGTGGGAGGGCCGGCGCTCTCCGGTGGAGAACTCGTCGTCGCATGGGGGGCATCGTTCTTCGCCGCCCCGGGTGTCATCGACTCCTCGACGACCGGAGGTTCCTCGACGGGCCCGGGGGGGGCGTCGGGAATCGAGTCGACCGTGAACCAGATCGCGATCCCGACGACCGACAAGAGCGGAACCCAAGCGAGCGAACCGAAGAACGCACCCGCACCACTCGCGGCGGGGATCGCCGCGGTTCCCTCGAGCGGTCCCTCCGCGGCCGACGCCGAAGTCCCGATCGCGGTCAGGGGGAGGAGCAGCCACAACAGGCTCTGGCGCCACTTCGCTCTCCCCCCTTCCTCGCGATCGAGGCGCAACCTCAGCCGCTCCAGTCCGCGCTGCAGGTGCGTCTTCACGGTGGCGACGGGACGACCGGTGAGCTCCGCGATCTCGGTGGGGGTGAGGCTCTCCATGTAGCGAAGGATCAAGATCCCGCGGTACGGCTCCTCGAGGTCGAGCACCGCCTGGGCGATGCGCTGCCGGAGTTCCGCGCGCCCGAACGCTTCTTCGATGGTGTCGAACCCGGGGTGGCCGGTGCCTCGCTCGGTCGCGATGGCGCGCTCGCGCCGGGTGCGGCGGGAGGACTCGCGGTAGTGGACCCGTGCGAGATTGCGGACGACGCCGCGGAACCAGCTGCGGATATCCTGGCGGAGGCGCGGGGGGCGTTTGAGGGCGGCGAGGATCGCCTCCTGCGAGAGGTCCTCGGCGAGCTCGGGGTCGTTGACCAGAGCGAGGGCCACCCCGCGCACGAACTCGAGGTGCTGCGTCAACTCCTGCGGGCTCGGCGTGCGGCCCTGGTCGGCGGGCATCGAGGGTCCTCTCCAAACGGACCGGGTCGTTCTACCTAGTGACCGCGGAACCGCGCGAGGACTCATCGAAACGTCGAGAATGCCCGGAGTCCAGCTGTCCGTCGAAGGAGTGCTATCGATCCCTCCGTGAAGGAGAGGACGGCAAGCACTCGGAACCGACCCCACCCCGCTGAGTCCCCGAGTACAACGACGGCAACATCGATCCGGTAGTCCCCTCGTCCGGCCCCCGCAGCCGGAGTGTCCACTCGAAGGAGTGTCCGAATGAAGAAGCTGGCGATTCCGGTCCTGGTGCTCCTGGTGGTGGTGGGGGGGCTCTACCTCGCCACACGTGAAGATCCCGTCTCTCCTCGATCGCTCCCCGAATCGGGAGCTGGAGCCGAGACGACTGCGACCGGGAGCCCCGCCGCCGTGCCAGCTCTCCCGGGCGATGGCTCGACGGCGAGCGGCACCGCTTCCTCGACCTTGGTCGACTCGCCCGTGACCGAGGCGACGGACCCCGGGAAAGGCACCTTGGCTGGTCGGGTCGTCGACGTCGATGGAGTCGCGATCGAGGGCGCGGTCATCCACCTGGTCATGGACCGATCCCCGCGCGAGGGGATGTGGATGGTCGGCGAGACTCCAGCGCTCGATGACGAGCAGGGACGGACCGTGACCGACGCAGCGGGCGCCTTCCACTACGAGGGCCTCGACCTCGCTCTACGATTCTCGCTGTTCGCTCGCGCCGAGGGGTGGATCGGCGAGCGCATGCGCCAGGTCGAACCGGGTGCGCCGGTGGAGTTCATCCTGGAGGTGGGAGAGGTCGTCCGTGGCGTCGTGCTCGATCCGCGAGGGCGCAAGATCCCCGAGGCGGCGGTTCGGGCGGGACCGACCATGACCCGGCTCGGCGAGGGAGTGTTCCTCCCGGTGGGGATGCGTTTCGACCAAGACACGCTGATGCCGGTGACGGTGACCGGCCCCGATGGCACCTTCATCCTCACCGGAATTCCTCGCGGCGAGTTCAGCCTTGCGGCGACCCATCCGCAGTGGGGTCCATCCGAGGTGGTGAACCTGATGCAGGGGCAGGAAGGGCTGACCCTCGAACTGCGCCCGAACACCGTGGTCGAGGGGCGCGTCTTCGATCCCGAGGGCAGGCCGGTCGCCGGCGCGCGGGTCCGCTCCCTGAACTTCGGGATGATCGGCAGTGGCGGCGAAGACTCCAAGATGTCGGAGACGGACGCGCAGGGGAACTTCCGCCTCGAGGGATTGGCGGCGGGGACCCAGCGTCTGCTCGCCGACGCGGAGGGCTTCCCCTCCCGTGGCACCCCCGAGCCGATCTCTCTCGAGGAGGGGGAGGTCCTGACCGGGGTCGAGATCATCCTCGAACGCGGCGCATCGATCCGCGGAGTCGTGATGACCCCGGATGGGCTCCCGCTCGAAGGGGCGGCCGTCTCGATCCGCGGTCGGCAGATGGGGCCGGGTCGAGGGATGGGCGCCCAACACCGGACCGAGGCGGACGGGAGCTTCAAGATCGAGGGCATCGCTCCGGCGGGACCGGACGGGATGCGTCGCATCACCATCGAGCACCCGAAGTTCTCCGAGTACGAGAGCGAGCAGTTCGCGCTCGGCGCTGGCGCGGAGGTCGACCTCGGCACGATCGTCCTCGGTGAGGCCGTGATGATCACCGGCCGCGTGACCGACCTCGACGGTAGAGCGATATCGGGTGCCGCGGTCTCGCTCGTCGAGGGAGGGGAATCGCGTGGGGTCCGCGGGATGATGGTGGAGATGGTCGCGTTCGAGGGAAGTGCCCCGATGGTGATCCACTCCTCGGCTCATGGCTCGACCAGCACCGATCTGAACGGCGAGTACCGCCTCAAGGTCGAGGAACCGGGTGAGTACAGTGTCTCTGCCCGCGCGTCCGCGCATCAAAGAATCGAGAGCGCACCGTTGGTGGTCGCGGATCGGAGCATCGCGGGGATCGATCTCGCTCTCCCCCCGGCGCTCCAGATCTCGGGCCGGGTCACCGACGAACTGGGGGTTTCCTGCGCGGAGGTCACCGTGCGCGCCTCCCGCGAAGGTGGGCGGAGCGAGACTGCCGATACCGACGCCGATGGAAACTTCTCGATCGATGGCCTCGACGATGCCAGCTACCGACTCACGATCCAGAGTGAGGGGTGGAGTCTTGCGGGGGATCCCCTGGAGGCCGAGGGTGGGTCCCACGACGTCGTTCTCGTCGCGCGTCGACCCGGTTCGGTGGCGGGGACTATCATCGATGCGGTCTCGGGCAACCCGATCACCCAGTTCTCCATGCAGACGAGGCCCGACTTCTCGTCGTCGGGGGGGGGGCACTTCCGCATCGGAGGGATGGGATTCGGCGGGGTCGAGTACCGCGATCCGGAAGGGCGCTTCCTGCTGGAGTCGATCGCCCCCGGAGCCCACAGAATCACGGTGAACGCACCGAACATGGTCGAACAGGTCGCCGTCGTGGAGGTCGCGTCGGGGCGGACCACCGACACCGTGATCCAACTAGAACGCGCGGGATCGATCTCCGGTCGCGTGGTCGATTCCGCCGGGAGCCCCGTGGCGGGGGTGACCGTGACCACGGTCAAGCTCGCTGAGGACGGGAAAGAGGAAGCGCCTCCCCAGGAGATGGGGTTCGGCAGAGTGGCGCTCTCCTTCGTCGCGGAGGTCGATGGGATGGGGGATGGCGCCACCTTCAACATCGTCGGCGGGCCAGGGAAGCAGCCGACCCGTACCGACGAGAACGGGGATTTCCTCGTCGAGGGGATCGCGGACGGCGACGTGAAGGTGAAGTTTGCGCACGACGAGTACCGCAGTGCGTCGAAGTCGCCGGTGACCGTGCGTCGGGGCGCGGAGCAGAACATCGGCTCGATCACGATCATCCGCGGAGCGACGCTGCAGGGAATTGCACGCGCCGCGAACGGAGCCAAGTTGATGTGGTCGACGATCCGCGTGATCCCGACCGGCGGAGGCGAAGAGAAGTCGTCTAGTCCCGACTCGGAGGGGGTCTTCACCGTCGGCGGACTCGACGCGGGCTCCTACCAGGTGAAGGTCAGCTATATGATCGAGCCGTCCGGAGATCTCGATGAAGAGGAGTTTCGAGCGCGCAATCACGATGCCGGCACGATCCAGCTCAGAGCCGACGAGGAGCGCACGCTCGATCTCGTGCTGCCGGTCACTCCGAACTGACCCTAGCCGCCCGTTGAAAAAGTGCTTCCGATCACTCAGATCGGAAGCACTCTCTCGGGACGATGCAATTCGTTCACTCTTCGGGCTCGAACTCGGCCGCTACTTCGCGGTCAACTGGGGGAGCAGGGCGGAGGCGAGGGTCAGGATCAGCAAGAATCCCGAGAAGTCCGTGACCGTGGTGAGGATCGGCCCCGAGGCGAGCGCGGGATCGAGCCGGAGGCGACGGAGCACCAGTGGCACCGTCCCTCCCACCGACACCGCGATCACGGTGTTCACCGCCATCGCGGATCCGACGACGAGGCCGAGGTACCCGTTCCCCTTCCAGATCCAAGCCACCGCCGCGATCAGCAGGCCGAGCGCAGTGCCGTTCAGGATCCCGATCGCGGCTTCCTTCCAGAGCACCCGAGCGAGTTCCCGGGGGGTGACGAGTCCGAGGGCGAGCTCGCGCATACTCACCGCGACCGCCTGGTTCCCCGAGCAACCGCTCATGTCGGAGATGATCGGCAGGAACACCGCGAGCGCGATCACCGCCGAGAGAGTGTCTTGGTGGAGGGCGATGACGCTCGCAGCGCAGATGTTCAGCAAGATGTTGATCGAGAGCCACGACAGACGCCGTCGGGCGCGGAGGAGAAGCGGCATCGTTCGCAGTTCTTCCCCGCCGATGATCCCCTGCGACTTCCGGTAGTCGCTGATCCCCCGCTCTCCCGCTGCCGCCTCGACGCGATTCCGAACGATCACTCCGACGAGCGAGTGGTGCTCGTCGACGACCGGGACCGCCAGGAATCG
Organism: Planctomycetota bacterium; assembly: GCA_032128395.1. GTDB lineage: Bacteria > Planctomycetota > UBA8108 > UBA1146 > UBA1146 > JAQBGV01. The sequence continues at coordinate 50,564 of JAQBGV010000152.1, forward strand.
AAATCGGTGGCTGTCGAAGAGATCGATCAGGTCCTCGAGCGGAGCGTTGTCGGGGACCGTCACGGGAGCGCTGATCATCAACTCCTCGATCGGGCGGCGCTTCGCCGCAAGGAGCAGGTCCCGCAGGCGCAGGACGCCGATCAGCACACCGCCCTCCCCGATGACATAGGCGTACTGCACCTGGTAGTCGCGGTACTCATCGGCATGCTGCCGGAGGTCGTCCACCACATCCCCGACGGTGTGGTCGCGGGGGTACGCCAGGTATTCGGCGAGCATCAGCCCCCCCGCCACATCGGTGGGGTACTCCCGGAGGGTGCGGGCGCCCTGTGCGAAGTGGGGGACCATCTCGGAGAGGATCGCCTCGGCCGAGGTGTCATCGAGCTCCCCGAGGATGTCAGCTCGCCCGGCGCTCTGGAGCGTGTCCAGGATCGCCGCCGCTTTTCCGGGCGCGATGCGTCCGATCATCCCCGCGGCCTGGACGTCGGGGATCGCATGGACGAGGTCAGCCGCCGTCTGCGGCCCGAGGGTGGCGAGGAGCTGACTCTGGACCTCTGGCTCCAGCCGGGAGACCGCCCTCGCAACCTCGGAGGCGGGGATCGCTCCCAGGTAGCTCTCGACCGCCTGGCGGTCCTTCGTCCCGATGAGACGGGCGAGTTCCTCCCAGGGACGGTCGATGATCGATGCCATCGTTCACCTCGATCGTGCGTTCGAGAGCCGGGCAGTCTGCTCGGTCCGAGGTTCGCGCCCCGCGGTGCGCGTGTCCCATGCTCCGGGGTGGCCGCTCCGAGGGGAAGAGTACGATGGAGAAATCCGAGTGAGCCCGAGGCGGGTGACTCCCGCCCCGGGTGGGATCAAGGGGGTGTTCCCGCCGAGGGCACTGCCCCGGCGACATCTTGCGGCGGGGTGGCAGGAACGCTGGCGAGTGCTTGTGCGAGCCAGTCCGGGCGAAGGAGGGTCGCGAGGGGTTGCTCGACCTTTCGAGCGACGAGGAGCGCCTCGCGCACCCGGTGGAGAATTCGACCGGTCGCCTCATCGTCGGGGGAGACGACACGGCGGCAGTTGGGGCTACCGCAGCAGCACGTGAAACCCTCGCAGTCTCCGATGTGGAGGGTGCCGTAGTCGTTGGTCAGTTCATCCCCCGGCTCGATGTCCACCAGTGCGATCTCGTAGCCGAGGTCGGTTCCGCCGCAGCTGGGTTCGCAGGAGTGATTCATCGAGCGGCAGGAGTCCCAGCTGAGGATGCGGTTCCCGTCGCGATCGCAGAAGGTGTTGTGGTCGCGCCAATCTTGCCAGAGCGGACCCAGCTCCTCGACTCGGCTCTCCTCGAACACTTGGTCGAGAGGATCGAGCGCCCACGTGATGGTTCCTCGGGGGATCGGCGCGATCGCGAAGACGCCGAACCCGATCACGGGGTCGATGAAGCGGAGCCCGGTGCCTGGGTGGATCACCGTGCACCTCCCGGTCGGTTCGCCCGAGAGCGGTTCGTGAGGGATGTTCGGGTTCGCTGGGAGCGTGCCTTGTTCGCGGGGAGCGCCGCACCATGATGGAGCAGGTCTTCGACGAGTTTGGCCTCCCCCACGATCGGGGCGGCGAACGGGAGCAGCGGCTGTGGTACCCGGGCGATCCCTTCCCATGACTCATGAAACACGGGACTCGGTCGACTGCCCTCCACGAACTCGGTCGGATGGTGCGCCGCGTCCACTTCGATTCGCCTCCGGCAGCGGGACGAACCGCAGAGGCAGTCGAAGGGGATCAGCACCCCAGTCGATCCGTAGTCGCTGGAGAGCTCCTCTCCGGGGTGCAGGTCGACCGCAGCAGTCTTGAACGAGGTCCCGAGCGCGAGGCAACTCGGCTCGCAAGAATGGTTCATCGAACGGCCGTGGTCCCAGCAGAAGATCAGGCCACCGTCGGGATCGAGAAACGCGCCGCGCAACACCGCGGAACGAAGGAGAGCGGGAAGGGCGTCGACCGTCGATCGATCGAAGGTGCGATCGAAGGGGTCGAGGGCCCACACGATCGTTCCCCGGGGGATGAGCGCAGTGGCGAAGACTCCGTAGCCCGCCTCGTCACCCACGAATCGCAGTTCCGTCATCGGATGGATCAATGTAACTCTCCGCATTCGCCGGCAAGACCGTCGCGTCATATACCTTGGGTGGACCCTCTTGCCCAGATGCCATCTTCGACATTGCCGAGTTCGCCCGCTCGCCGGCGCCACCAGCTCGCTCGTTGACAACGCCAGACCCTTCGGGTCCAACCTCCGTCCGAGGAGTGAATGACAGATGGCCTGGAGCCTGGTGCCGCCCGGACATGAGGTCTCGGGGCGGGAGCGGCGAACGCTGAGGCTCTCTCTGGCCGACGGTCTCTTCTACGCCGTGATGGTCGGGTTCGGCGAGACGTATTTCCTCGCAGACGCGGTGCGGCTCCACGCCTCCGTGACCGAGATCGGCCTGCTCGTGGCGCTTCCCCTCTGCATCGGCGGTGCGGGGCCGATCGGAGCGTACTTCGTCTATCGGCGACTCCGTCGGTGTCGGGTGATCGTGGTGGTCTCGGCCTGTGCGCAGGTGATCGTCCTCGCGGCGCTCGCGGCCAGCGAGGCGATCGGGGTGCTCACCCCTGGCCGACTCATCCTCGCAGCTTGCGTGTACCAGATCGCGGGACAAGCGTGCGGGACCACCTGGGCCAACTGGATCGGTGATTTGGTTCCGGCCACCGTTCGCGCCCACTACTTCGCGCGCCGACAGGGTTACATCTACCTGGTCTCCTTTCTGTCGCTGCTCTCGGCGGGTGGGTTGTTGCAGATCTTGGAAAGGGCGCAGGGGGGGGCCGTCCATGCGGCGGCGGGGCGGGGTTTCCAGGTGATCTTCGCCGTGGCCGCAGTCGCGCGGCTCGGGTCGATGATCCTCCTCTCCGCGATGCCGGAGGCCGAGTTCACGCCCCTTCCCACCGCTCGTCGACTGTTCGCGTTCCAGCGGACCCAACGGGGCCGCGCCGCGAGTCGTCTGCTCGGGGTCGGTGCCGTGTTCAGTTTCACGGTCTACGTCTCCGCGCCCTACTACGGCGCCTTCATGCTCGGCGCGCTCCATTTCACCTACCTCGAGTACACGCTGGCGGTAGGAGCTGCGGTCGTGGCCAAGGTCCTCGCGCTACGGCGATGGGGGCACGCGATCCAGCATCACGGCGCGCTGCAGGTGTACTTCGTGGCCATCGTACTGGTCGGGGTGATCCCGCTCGCTTGGGTCGCGCGGCCGGGATTCCTCGTGGTGCTCTCTGCGCAGGCCCTCTCGGGTTTCGCCTGGAGTGGGTTCGAGCTCGCGCACTTCACGCTCCTTCTCGAGAGCGGATACCGATCCACGCGACAGTATCTCTTCACGATGCACAACCTGCTGAGCGGAAGCGCTCAGCTGGCGGGCGGTCTGGTGGGGGCGATCCTGCTCGGGGCCGACGCCCGTGGCTACCCGGTCATATTCGCGGCGAGCGCGGTCGGTCGACTGATCCTAGGCCTGTTGGCTCCGTCTCTGCTCGTCCCCTTGCGCCCCTTCAATCGCGTCGGTCGAGGCCGGCTTCTCTTCCGGTTGATCGGCCTGCGCCAAGCCGGCGGACTGAGCATCCGTCCCATCTCCACGAGCGACCCGTACCCCCGACGATCAGCCGGTGGGGACGACGTCGTGCCCGAAGCCGAGAGAGACGGAACACCCGAGCGGCACGACTCGTGGGGGACCGGGGCGTGAGAGCGATCGGGTGGCCCACGCGTCGAAGCGCCGAGAGCACGTCGAATTTCGACGGGCGTGGATGTCACGTGACCGCGCGAACGGCGCTCGACGGAATTATCTCTTTCGAGGGCGTCCTTCCACTGGATGGTCCGTGCTCGGTCGCTACGATGGCTCCCGCCGCCGCCGCGGGTGCCCTGCCGGCGGAGTGGCAAAGGTCGCTGCAGCGGAGAGTTACGGCCAGCCTTCCGCTCGCAAGTCGGCGGCGAGCGGGGCACCGATCACCGGTCCGCGGTCCAGATCCAGACCCTCGGCCAGAGGCGGAGTTCGTACCTGGAGAACAATCTTGATGTCAGCAGACCGCGGGAGTATATCACGCGCGTTGCCTGGCAACCCAGGGGCCCGGGAGCCCCTTGATCCTGCACGATTCGTTCAACTGGCTCGCTGAACCCCGTGGGAGGGAGGGTGGGCGCGAGACTGCTTGCGATGGACTTCGGGGGGTGCGCCGCCGTGTTTCCGGTGAGCCCTGCGAGGCGATGTGAATTTGGCTTGGACGGTGGAGTTGGTCGTCAACTCTAGTTCACTCGAGCAGGAGCATCCGATGTACCCAGAGTGCTACGGACAGAATCCCCTGTTTCCCGACTCCAGAGATTTCCAGGTCGTGATGTTCGACCATCGGCAGGGTCTGGGCGTGAAGGCTCTGCGGTCATTCCGCCCCGGTGAACTGATCGCGGAATTCACCGGAGAGTATATTCACGAGCGAACCCAGCACAGCCTGCAGATCGATTCCGATCTCCACATCGACGACCTCTATTTCGCGGGATACTTCCTGCATTCTTGCGCACCCAATGTCAGGCTCGACATGCGAAGGAGGCGCGTCTATTCGGCCGAGTCGATCGAGCCCCACGATTTCCTTCGAATGGACTACGCCCAGACTGAAGACATTCTCTTCAAGCAGTTCCCGTGCAGCTGCGGCGCTCCGCAGTGTCGATCGTGGATCACGGGGCACCAAGAGGAACCGGACTTCACCAATTCCCTCTACCGCGAACTGATTCTCAGGAAAGATCACGTTGCGTGAGCACGACGCAGTGGTGGTGCCGTGAGGATCTTCGATACGATGGGGACCGACTGACGTTCGCTGGGCGTCCCGTGGACGATCTCGCGCGTCAATTCGGCAGTCCGTCCTTCTTCTATCACGCCGATCGTGTCCTCGCCAACATCCGGAGATTGCACTCCGCCTTCGAGGACGTAGGTCTCGCTGGGCGATTTCGCATCTACTATGCGATGAAGGCGAATCGGTTCCCCCCCCTGTTGGCCTACCTTCGGAGTACGAGGATGGTCGGTATCGATGCGTGCTCTCCCAACGAGGTACTACACGCCATCGCTTGTGGTTTTCGGGCCGAGGATATCTCGTTCACCAACACCAGTCTCTCACCGAAGGACTTCAGACGGCTCTCCCGCATCGACGGGTTGCAGGTGAATCTCGACTCGATCTCCGCCATCCGACGGTGGGGGGAGTTGGCGCCCGGGGCAACGATCGGAATTCGGGTCAACCCGGGGGTCGGGATCGGCCGGGCAGCGAACCAAAAGCTGGCCTACAGTGGCGATCGAACCACGAAGTTCGGACTGTATCGCGAACAGTTCGACGAGGCGCTACGGATGGCAGAGCGGTTCGACTTGAAGGTCGACACGATTCACTTCCACTGCGGTTGCGGATATCTGTCGCCGCAACTGGATATTCTGGAGCACATCATCGAAGAGGCGCTCTGGTTCGTGCGTCGTTGCCCGACGACACGCGCGGTCAATATTGGCGGAGGCCTGGGCGTCCCCCACGCTGCCACCGAGGAACCGCTCGATCTGAGCCGCTGGTCCCAGTTGTTGGCGAAGCACTTCGGATCGACGGATCTCGTTCTGGAAGTGGAGCCAGGGGACTACGTGGTGAAAGATGCGGGGATACTCCTGCTGACCGTCTGCGGCAACGAGGTGAAACGGAGTACCCGTTTCGTCGCGGTGGATGGAGGGTTCAATATCGCCGTCGAACCGGCGGTCTATGGAATGCCCTTCGCACCCGTCCCCGCTCGATGGCGACCGGGCCCGCCCCAGGCCGTCACCCTTGCTGGCAACATCAACGAGGCCCTCGACATCTGGGCGACGGATGTGTTGCTCCCCCCGCTGGAGGAGGAGGACAGCCTCGTTCTGATCAACGCCGGGGCATACTCGAGTTCGATGGCCTCGAACCACTGCATGCGAGGCGACTTTAGCGAGTTCCTGCTGATCGATTGACGGACCGACGCCGTCAACAGGAATTGTGGCTTCCACCCATCGTTCCCGAACGGAGCGCCGGGACGCGTTTACCCGAGGTCATCGTTGAAGTGGGGAAGTGGAATGCTAGGAGTTACCTGGAAAAGACGTCAGGCCGTGAGCGCGCGACTCGCGATCGGATGTTTCGTTCCCCAGCCCAACCACGAAGGATGAAGATGAATCTCCCCGTCGTCGACCTCCCTGCCCTTCGATCCGCGATCCACTGGGGGGCGGCCGTGGCCCTGCTCGTGACTTCCTGCGCCCAGGGTCCCGCGCCCTCGGGTGCCGAGCGTCCCTTCGATCCCCGAGCGCTGTTCAATGGCAAGGATCTCACCGGCTGGTTCGCCGATGTCCCCGAGGCGGACAAGAGCCCCGAGACCCCCGCGAGCTTCGTCGTCCGCGACGGCATGCTGGTCAGCCTGGGGACTCCGGAGGGGCACCTGATCACCGAGGGAGAGTATCGAGACTATCGACTCGTGGTCGAGTACCGCTTCCCTGGGGATGGTGGCAATTGTGGCGTTCTCGTCCACGCCTCGACCCCGCGCGCCCTCTACGGCATGTTCCCGAAATCGATCGAGGTGCAATTGCTCAGCGGGAACGCTGGGGACTTCTGGTGCATCCAAGAGGACATTCGAGTCGCCGAGATGTCGAGGCGAAGGCCGAGGAGCGAGGGGCAGGAATGGGGCGTCACCGAAGGGGATGCCCGGCGCATTCTCAATGTGACCGACGATTCCGAACGGCCCCTCGGGGAGTGGAACACCCTCGAGATCGAATGCCGGTTGCAGACGGTCACGGTGTGGGTGAACGGCGTGAGGGTGAATCGCGGCTTCGACTGCACCGCCACCGGCGGGCGGATCGCCATTCAGGCGGAGGGTACGGAGGTGGAGTTCCGCAGGATCGAGCTACTTCCCCCGAATTTCAGAGCGAGCTGAGCCGTCACCCGCGCGGTCGGCGCCCCGGGCTCGAGTAGCGCGAGCCCAGGAGCTACTTCAATCGCTTGATGATGTGCCATCCGAACGGGCTCGCCGTTAAGTCCCATGGTGACACGCCGATCTCGCCGACCTTCAGCCGGAAGCCTACGTCACCGAAACTCTTCACCATGGCGGAACGGCCGGCCTTGGTCATCGGGTAGATGCCGGGTGCGCTGTCGTTGGTATGCTGCTTGACCAGCTCATCGAAATCGCCGCCGCCGATCGCCTCGGCGTAGACCTTCTGCGCCAGCGCCTTCGCTTCGTCCTTGCTGCGGGTGATGCCGCGCATGCGCGGCGCGCCCTCGAACGAGATCAGGACGTGCTGTATCTCGATGTACTCGTCGGCTTGCTCGGGCTTCGCCATCAGCACCTGGATCGCCGCGTCCATGCCGACGTTGGCCGGCGGATTTGGGCTCTCGGCCGGCGCCGCGGCGGGCTTGGCGGCGGGCTCTTCGGGGGCGACCGCCGGAGCCGTGGTCTTGCCGACTCCGCATGCGGACAGCAACAAGAGGGGCGCGAGCACTGAACAAGGAATTCGTTTCTTGCGAGGGATCTGTTTCATGCGGCGCAGGATAGCGCGGCCCGGTCCCGGTGCGCAACCCGGTGTAGCGATCGAATGCGGCCGTTGCCCGCCTCCGCAGCCACGGCTCGCTGGTTGATTTGCGCTCCCCTGAGTCGATGATGAGGCGAGAGATGGGGAGGTGGGCATTGTCGACACTTGGAGGTTCGTCCAGATCGATTCTTGGGGCCTCAGTCCTGCTCTCCCTCGTCACCGGAGCGCTCCCCACAGACGCGCAAGTCGATGGGCTCACCTTCCGGCTCACCCTTCAGACCCTCGGGGCGCCGGGGACCCCGGTCACGGTTCCTCACACCGCCGACAACGCGACTGCTCTCGAATTCACCGCCTACACACTCTCGGTCTGCTTCGATCCGGCGGGGGTGATTCCGACCGGGGTCACCGCGGGAGCGGACCTCCTCGACGCGACCGGAGGGTCGGTTTTCTTCTTTGTGCCCGAGATCAACGTCGACTCGATCGCGGTCGGAGTGGTGCTCTCCGGAGTGGGGATCGACACCATCGGGTCTGGGGTGGGTCTCGAGCTCACTCTTCTCGCCTTCCAGGTCTCGGGAGGAGCGGTGGGTACACCCGCTCCGATCAACTTCTGCGACTTCACCTCTCCCTTGCCGCCGACCTTCCCGCACACGAATCAACTTCTCATCGGGGGTGAGTCCTATCTCCCGGGATTGCTGATCGGCGACATTCCCGATTCGAACCCAAGGATGATCCGCGGGGATGGAAACGGGGACTCCAACCTGAACATCGCCGATCCGGTCCACACGCTGTCGTACCTGTTCCAGTCCGGCCCGGCCGGACCCTGTCACGATTCCATGGATGCGAACGACGACGGCGGAGTCGATGTCGCGGATGCGGTCCACGGCCTCCAGTTCCTCTTCGACAACGGCTCGCCCCCGCCGAGCCCCTTCCCGACTTGCGGATTCGATCTGACGCCGGACGGCCTTCCGTGCACCGGCGCGGGGAGTGGTTGCTGAATCACGCCCGCGCGATCCGGTAGACGCACCGCTCCTCCCCGGAGAGGAGATGCGCGATCCGATCGACCGTCACCGATCGCCCGAGGGCTCCGCGGAACACCTCGAGTTCGGAGGCGCACAGTCCGAGGCAGCGCTTCGCCGCGTCGCAGATCGGACAGTGGTGTTCGATGAGGAGGAATCGGCCTCGTCCCTCGGCCACGACCTCGGCCATGTACCCCTCTCGGGTTCGCTCCGTCGCGAGCGCTTCGACTCGGCGCTTGAGGGAGGCGGTCGGGGGCGGCAGGCGGTCGCGGTATCCCGCCACCTGCTTCCTCGCGCGGGCTTCGATCACTTTCTGCAGCCCCCCTTCCCCGACCGCTTCCCGAGTCGCATCGATCAGATCGACGGTGAGCTCGGCGTGATGGTCGGGGTAGGTCCGCTGCCCGAGGTCGGTCAGGCTCCACGCCGCCGCCGGGCGCCCCCGTCCGGCGGGCGCGTTGAGGGCAGAGAGAACCAAGCCGAGCTGTTCGAGGCTCGTCAGGTGCTGACGGACCCCGACGTCGGTGAGGCGGAGCGCGGCGGCGATCTCCCCCGCGGTGGTGGCGTCGCCCCGCTTCAAGAGATCGAGAATCCGGCGTTGGGCCGGTCGGATGATCGGGGTTTTCATGGGGGGGATGTTACCGGGGGTCGCTGAATAACAAAAGCATATGCTTGACTTAATCAGATCGGCGTCCTATTTTCGGAAGTCATGACTTTTGCAAATAGAAAGGGGGTCCAAGATGCTCATCCTCGAGCACGTGAACCTCACCGTCTCCGACCTGGACCGCTCCATCGACCTGTACTGCCGGCTCTTCGACTATCGCGTCCGCTGGCGGGGAACGCTCACCGACGGACGACCCGCGGCCCACGTGGGGACCGATGAGCACTACCTCGCGCTTTTCCAGGCGAAGGAGCCGGGGAGGGTGGAGAACGACTACACCGAGGTGGGGCTGAATCACTTCGGCCTCGTGGTCGACGATCTCGATTCGCTCCAGGTCCGATTGCGAGAACTCGGGATCACGCCGACCGCGGAGCAGGACTACGAACCGGGGCGTCGGGTCTACTTCTTCGACCCGGATGGGATCGAGATCGAGCTGATCCAGTACGCGTGAACCCCGTTCGGGTACTCTCCGCCGAGGAGTCGGCGTCCCTCGGGGCGGATGTGCGGGACACGGCTCTTCTGATCCGAAGAACCTCCATCGACGGTGAATCCGCCGGCGCCTCTACCGGATCGTTTGAGCGGCGGAGCTACACTTCCTCGGCGATGAAGAAGCGCAGCCTCTCCGCGGCGAGTTCTGCGCTTTCGATACACCCTGCGGTCGATGCCCGCCGTGCCACCTCGAGCAGGTGTGCGCGATCTCGCCGCCGATCCTGTCGATTGACGAGCCAGCGATTCGGTTGGTGACCGTTCAGCCACGCGGTGAACGCGAGGCCCGCCTTGTAGTGCTCGGTCGGGCTCTCGAAGACGATCTGACCAAAGCGCTCGCACGGCCCGATCAGGGATCGATACCCCGCCACATCCCCCGCCGCGAGGTGGCGCAGCGCTCGTCCGGCCGGGACCGCCGCACCGTCGAGCACCCCGAGGAGCGCGTGACTGAAGTCCCCCTCGGGGACGGCCTGGTCCCCGAGCGGGACGGTGCGTTCCGGAGGGCCGTTCCCCTCGATGAGGGCGGCGAAGTGGAGATCGTCGCCCGTGAGGACGATCTGTTCCCGCTGCCGACACCGTGCGCGCACCCGCAGTTCGAGGTCTGGATCGAGGAGCGACATCTTCACGCCGCGGACGATCTCGGGATCGAGATCCATCACTCGATCGAAGGAGTCGCCCGGAAAATAGCCCGCGAGTTCTGGCAGGAACATCGGGCCGAGCCAATGGATGAGGCACGGCCCGGTTCCCCCCCGGATGATCGCGTCGTACACCTCGACGAATTCGTCTGCGTCGAGACTCCACGCACAGAGTTGGGGCATCGGGAGGATGATCGGGATCCCGCCCTGCGCGGCGATGAACGCTACCTGCTCGGTCACCGCGTCGACGAGTGCACCCTGGTCGCGGATCTGCTTTCTCTGGTCACTCCCGGCTCCCGCGACGAAGCCGCACTCGAGGTCGAGTCGGCCGCATTCCTCGATCAGCCGGCGCGCGGTCGGCCATCCCAGCTCGAATCTCTGCGCGGTGTCCATCGCCTCGGCGACTCCGAGCCCCTGCGCGTCGAGATGTCTCCGAAACGCGAGCGTGCGCTCCCAGTCCAGGTGCTCCGCGAGCTCTTCCGGGTCCCCGCGCACCTCCGGAGAGTGGGGGAGCGCGCCGTACGACTCGCGGAGAATCACGTGCGCCGCCGCGAAAACGAGTCGCACCGGCGGCGCGTCCGGTGGCTCCCCCCGGTCGAGAGCACCGCCCGCGAGCACCGCGTCGTCGAGGATGACCGGATCGCCACCCGGAACCTCGATCTCGATCCTCATCCGAAGATCCCCTTCCACCACACGGGGATCGCAGTGACTGCTTTCCACACCAGGAACACGCTGAGGACCCCCGTCGCCGCGACGATCGCGCCGTTCCAGACCCATGCACGCGCGCCTCGCGGGCGGTCTTCCCCGAGGTAGCTCCGCGACATCTGCATCTTCAGGAATCCGATGTAGACCGCAGGGAGCAGGAAGCCGGTCAGGATCGTGGTGGGCACCGCGATCCAGATCTTCATGTCGCCCCAGAGAAATGCCCCGAGGACCCCCGGGGTCGGCAGCAGGCAAGCGAGGCGGAAGCGCCACGAACCGACCTTCCACCCGAGGGTCTCGCACGCGGCGAAGCCGCAGCAGAGCATGTGCAGCGTGATACTGCTCGTGACCATGCCGAGGAGACCGAGGTCGAAGAGAATTCGGCCGGTCGACGAGCCGAAGGTCTCGCCGAAGATGCGGGCGGCGTCGATCGGCGCGAAACCCTTCCCAGGGAAGGGCACTCCCGAGGGGCCGAAGGTGTTCGCGGCGGCGATGATGATCAGGGTGGTGGTGAGGAGGTAGGGGACGAACATCCCCGCGAACAGATCGAACCGGGCGAGTCGACGGTGCTCCTTCCCCCAGCCGCGCGCGAGGATGGAGTACGGATAGAGGAACACCATGTTCGCCCCGATCGCCGCGGCGAGCCCGGCCACGATCACCCCGAGCGAGTCGATCGATTGCGTGGGGGCCGCCGTCGGCACGTATTCGGGGGGGACTTGGAACGGGATGAACCCGGAGAGAAAACTGCCCGGCTCCCGCACGCCGGTGTGGACGACCACTGCGAGGAAGCAGAGCACGATCAGCCACACCATCGCCTGCATCGTGCGTTCGAAGAGACGGAGGAGTTTGGGGGAGCGACCGTAGGTGAACGCCCAGGCGATCGCCCACGCGAGCACGAAAACCCCCGCGAGGCCGTGGCTCGCCTCGACGCCCGCGACCTGGGCGACGTCGTGGATCGCGGCGGAGGCGAGTGCATATTGCGCGAAGTGCCAGATCACGCTCGAGAGCACGGCGCCGAGGACGAACGCGACGGCGAAGAAGGGGCCCGCGTGGGTCCGCACCGCCTCGAGGGGCCGCATCCCGGTCGAGAGGGTCTGGTGGGAGACCGCGGAGAGCACCGCGATCCCGAGCAGCATCGAGGTCGGCGCGACCCAGAGCAGCTCGTACCCGAACGCACCTCCCGCGATCAGCGAAGCCGCCGCGGTTCCTCCGCCGAGGGTCAGTGCGCTCTGGAGGTATCCCGGGCCGCCACGCCGGAGATACGCTCCCCAGCGCCGGTGGATCGGGGCGTCCTCGAGCGAGACGAGCCACTCCCGTTCCTCGGCGAGCGCCTGGGGATCGGGGGGACGGACCATCGGAAGTGAGGCGTCGGGTCGGTCGGCTTCCGGGTGGGACGACTCGTTCACGATCCCTCCTCTTTCGCGGCCTTGATCTCCTTCAGTCGCGCCGCCTCCGGGAGCGCCTTGTAGAAGGGATCGAGGGGGTAGCACCCGCTGGGGAGATCGTTCCTCGGCGCCGTCGTGCAGTCGCTGAAGGTCCGGCAAATCGAGCGCTTCGTCATCCCACGCCCCGCGAGCAGGTCGCGGGGGAGGTCGGGGTGGGAGAGCATCGAGCGGCCGAGACCGACGACATCCAGATGTCCGAGACGCACTTCGTGCTGCGCGACGTGAGGGAGCCACTCCTGCAGGTAGGTGAAGCCGGTGCCGACGATCCCTAGGTCGGGAAATCGCGCGCGTACCGCCCGGGCTGACCGGAGATGGGCCGCGACCCCGGCGAGGGGATCCTCCGGTGGCGGGTAGCCGTCGCTCGGCGGGAACGAAGCCGGGCGCTGCACATGTGGACACCAGTAGGGAGAACCGATCGTCAGATTCACCCAGTGGACTCCGCTCTCCCGAAGAAGTTCGAGGAGTGCGTACGGTTCGGTCCAATCGGGTTGTGTCGGTGCATCGATATCGATGCCGAAGCCGAGGTCGTAGCGATCCCCCGTCCACTCCGGCGTTCCGAGCCCCTCGCTCCCGCGGTGGTGGGGGACCACGTCCGTGATCGAGATGCGAACCCCGATCCCGAGCCCCGGGACGTCGCGGCCGATCGCCTCGATGATCTCCCCTAGGAGCTTCGTGCGGCCGGCGAGCGAGCCACCGTAGGGGCCCGGCCGGCTCCGCGCGGTGAGGAGCTCGTGGAGCAGGTAGCCGTGGCAGCACTTCACGTCGACGAAGTCGAAGCCCGTCTCTCGCGCGAGCCGCGCGACGGCGACGTAGCGTTCGCCGATCGCCGCCAGCTCGCCATCGGTGAGGATCGCGGAGTCGTCGGGGTTCCCGACCCGTCGGTCGAGGAGGGGGTGGCGCACGGCGATTCGCGGTGCGGCACCCGCCGGCGTCGGCCGGGACCAGCGACCGGAGTGGGTGAGCTGGAGGCCGAGGAGCCACCGCTCGGGCGCCTCCGCCCCGGCCTCGCGCCGACCTGCGTCGATCGCCGACCGAAGCGCTTCGAGGGTTCGAGTGGTCGCCCGCTCCTCCCCGGCGCAGAGCTGATTCGGGTTCGCCCGGCCATCGGCGCGGACCGCGAACGCTTCCCCACCCCAGATCAGCGCGGCGCCGCTCCGACCGAAGTTTCGCCACCGCCGCAGCGTGAGTTCGGTGGGAGCGCCCTCCGGCGTACCGTCCCACCCTTCCATCGGCTGCACCGCGAATCGGTTCGAGAGGTGCCAGCCGTGCTTCTCGATCGGTGCGCCGAGGTCGCCGGGGACTCCGACCTCGTCATCCAAGTCGAGCTCGGGGGCGATCGCGCGCCAGCGGGCGCGAAACTCCTCGGCCGTTCGGAAGCGGGGGGGAGTTCGAAATTGCATCAAGTCTCCGATGGCACGAACTGGTCGGCGGGGACTCGCTTCCCGACCGACGGCTGGAGCGAACAGCCATAGCCCGTGGTCGAGAGAGAAGCGATCGAGAGGCGGCCTCCGTCGATCGCGAGCTCCCCGCCGTCCCCGAGAGGGCGATAGAGGTCGCCGTGCTCCTCGAGGAGCGCGCGCACCTCCGCTTCGGGGAGATGATCGAGCCCGCGGAAGTAGTGATGGCCGTTTCGCTCGACGTGGGTGAGTCCGAGGACGGCGACGGTCAACAGATCCTGATGCAGGCCCCACGGTGGCAAGTTGGTCAGGTCTTCCGCGCTCTGGAATGCACCGTCCCCGAACCACCGGCAGAGGCCGTGGTTCGCGAACGCCCGCGCGACGCCCTTGCAGTTCTTGGTCGAGACCCCGCGGTAACCGAGCGCGAACGCGGCGGGGAACGCCTCGGGACCGTGATCTGCTTCGTCGATGAGGACCGGCGCGAAGGCGGCGAGTGGAGCCGGGGATGCGGTGGCATCGAAGGTCCGCGCGCGCGAGACCGGTTGCTCGATGCTGACCAGTGCCCCGAGCAACGACGTGCCCGCGGCATCCGCGCGCAGCTCGGACAGTACCTCCGCGAGGATCGCGGGGTCGTCGTATTGTTCGTTGCCGTCGAGAGTCACCGAATAGTCCGGCGCCTCGCGTTGGAGGATCGCCCCGATGCGGAGCAGACGCGCGCGGTCTTCCTCCGGATCGCCGCCCACCTTCACCTTGAACCAGCGCAGGCCGTGGCGTCGGATATCCTCGACGAGGGTGACCGGGAGCCCATCATCGAGGGGGTCCGCCGTGAGGTCATCGTCGTCGAGCGGGTCGAGGAGTCCGATCGTGTGCCGGACTTCGAGGGTCTCCGGAACCGGAGCCGGGGCGAAGCGATGACCCGTGAGCTCCGGACGGATGCGCCCGAGGTCGATCCGGTAGAGGTCGCACTCGAGCGCCTCGGCGAAGGAGATCCCCGCCCCTCGGGCCGCGGCATCCATCATCGCCCGCTCCCACAGTGCGCACCCGAAGCCGCGGGTGAGCCGATCGGGAGCCTCGGGGGGAACCGACAGCGCACGGGTCTCGTAGGCTCGCCACCAGTGATCGAAGACGCTCGCGGCGCTGCCGTCCGCGATGATCTCCCCCGCGCCCCGAGCGCTCTCGATGAGGGAATGGATGTCATCCGCGACCGACCGACTCGGGTCCTTCTCGAACCACCGCGGAACGAGGAGCTCGGACGTGGTGCCGCAGATCGGGGTCCGATCAGAGGTCTCGCCACGCACCGTAGCGACACAGAGCGGAGCGTGAGTCAGAGTGTGGATCCCGAACCGGAACGGAATCCGAGTACGGCACTCTTGGAGCTGGAGAGAGAACTCGTGGATCCGAACACGCATGCGACCGACCTCCGGGGGCTGCGGAAGGTCGTATCGTGGCGGCGACGCGGGTGGCGTCAAGAACTCGAACCACCGAACACGGCTCGAAGCCCTCTGCGTGGTTGATTCGACAAGATGAAGATGGGTGATGGGATGATGGCTTGATGGGACTGGCTCGCCGAAGGTGATGCCTGTCCCGGACGCTCGCCGGTACTCCGAATAATCCCGCACGACTGCCTTGTTGGACATTGGTGGATCAGCGAGCGAGCGTCCGGG
>JAQBGV010000153.1:0-9525 GCA_032128395.1 Planctomycetota bacterium
GACAGGCCGCCGGATCAGGATGGGATGGATGGTGGGACTGGCTCACCGAAGGGGATGCCTGTCCCGGACCTCCATCGGTACTCCGACGATCCACGATCGCTGAGAGACGGTCTGTTTGAATAGCAGGCGAGCGTCCGGGACAGGCATCCCCTTCGGTGAGCCAGTCCCATCATCCGAAACGATCCGAAACGATCCGAAACGATCCGAAACGATACGAAACGATACGAAACGATCCGAAACGAAAACGCGCGGAGTCTTGGCGGGTGAGCCTGTCCCCACTCGCCGCTCAGCACCCTCCCCCAGCGCAGTCCAGCGCATCCGCCGTCTGGTCCGACCCGCACGCCGGGAACGGAGGCGGGAGAGTCGGCCCCGAGGAGAACAGGTACTGCAAGAGATAGATCGCGTCGCCGATCGCGAGCGCGCCGTCGTCCTCGGCATCGCATGCGTCCAGACACGACGGGGTCGGGCCCTGCGCGAACAGATAGAGGAGGAGGAACACCGGGTCGGTGATGTCGCGGTTCCCGTCCCCGTTGCAATCTCCGCGGCGAAATGCGTTCGGATCGGCACCGCGGGCCCAATCGACCGATCGCCGCAGAAGATCGCGTCCCTCCGGAGTCGCTGCGGTGAAGCTCGTGTCCTCGTAGGCGAGGAACACCCGGCGGGCGGGAGGCGCGTAGCCCCCGAGAAGAGCGGCCCCCGCCTCCGCGACGACTAGCGTGGCATCTCCCGGAGCTCCGGCTCGGGTCGCGAGCACCTGCGCCCCCGCGCCGTACGGCGCGAAGGCGACGGTCATCGCCGCGGGAGAGCTGACGACGAGATTTCCGAGAGGGAGCCCCTGCGTCACCGGATGCTGGTCATCGATCACCATCACCGTGGTCTGTCCCACGACGACCGCTCCGCCGGTCGCGAGTGGTTCCCGGTCGAGAGTGAGGAGCGCATGCTCCCAGAAGATCAGCGGGACCGCGGCGGTGCGGAACTCTCCGCCGATGTTCCCCGAGAGCACCGTCGAGCTGACGATGACCACGTCGTGGTTCACGGCGAGCGTCTGTGCGCTCGGACGGTTCGCCGGCTCGTCGTCGTAGGCGGTAACGTCGAACCCCTGTTGGGCGAGGAAGCTCGCGACCGCAGCGTCGCTGGCGGTCAGCGGGAAATTTCCACCGATCAGCGCGACCCGCGGGAAGTCCCCCACCTGGATGAAGCCCGCCTTCGCGGCGACCTGCACCCCGGACGGCCCGGTGACCGCGAGCTGCACGTCGTAGATTCCATCCTGCGCGTAGAGGTGGGTCGTCGCGATACCGCTACCGGTCGATCCGTCCCCGAAATCCCACTCCCACGAAGTCGCGCCGGGGACATCGGAGGCGTCTTGGAACGACACCAGGAGTGGCGCCGCTCCGTCCGTCACGTCCGCGGTGAAGTCTGCAAATCCGACGTAGCGCACGCGGAGGATGTTCGCGCCGGGGTCGGTCGGTCCGGTGAATCCGAGGTCCTTGTAGAAGTCGCTGAAGTAGAGGCCGTCGGGACCGGCGGCGAGGGCGACGACGGTCGCCTTGCCGGTACCCACGTACCGGACGAACGGGAGGGGCCCGGCGGTCAGGTTCCCGGCGGAGTCGAGCACGTAGCGGCGGATGCGCTTCCCGTTCCCCTGCGGCCCGGTCGCCCACGTCGAACCGGACTCGGCGACGAACGCGTGCCCCTGAATCCCGAGCGGGAATCCGCTCCCGCCGTGGGTCGACGGTTGGACGAACGCGATGTTCGTCGGACCGGTCGCCGGCGCCCAGTTGTAGAGCGCGAAGGTCGACATGCTCGCGTCGGAACCGGTCCATCCGAAATTCCGACCGGATACCACCTGGGCAAAACGGTCGACGCTCGGCCCGTTCTCGACCTCGTAGTGGAGGCCATCCGCCGCGCGCCAAGCGCCGCCGAAGGGATTCCGCACTCCGTAGGCAAAGATGTGGTCGCGAGCCGTGATCCCGTTCCCCGCGTCGTAGAACGGATTGTCCGGGACCGGCGATCCGTCCGGCTCGAGGCGAAGAATCTTCCCGCGGAAGCTCTCGAGATTGAGTGCGGTGCCGGTGCTGAACCCATCGCCGTTGTGGACGTAGAGCTTGCCGTCGGGACCGAAGGTCAAATTCGAAATCTGGTGCGACTGCCCCTGACTCTCCCCCGGCATGTCGAGCAGGGTCGTGACCGAGGATGCGGTGATCCCCCCATCCGTGCTCGTGAAGCGGACGACCTTCGGGTAGTGCTGGCCGCCGGCGTCGTAGAGCATCGCGGCGATGACGTCCCCGTTTGTCGGGTCGACGACGAGCCCGGTCACCCCTTGCTCCCCCGATCCGGGAAATGCCCCCGAACGTGAATAGTTGAGAAGGCTGCCGGCGTACTCGGTGACCGCGCCGTCGTTCGTCACCGACCGAATCGTCCCGTAGAGTTCGCTCACGTAGTAGAGGACATCGCCCGGCGCACCTCCCGGAACGGGGATGAACGCGACGTTGACCGGGAGCCGAAAACCACTCGCGACGATCTCGACCTTGTATCCCGGCTCGTCGACGACCCAGGGAACGGGAACTCCCCGGGCGAGATCGGAGAAGTCGGGGGCGGCGTCGGTAGGGTCGGCGAGGTAGGTCGCGCCGTTCGCGGCGATCCAGAGGAGCGCATCCTGGCCCGCGCTCGCGGCGAGGGGCGGGAGATAGACGGTGTGCGCATCCCCCTGGTGATCGACGAAGGAGAGATCGCTCTCGGGGAGGGAGAGGAGCCCCGCGAGCCCTCCGGAGGAGAGTCGCAGTCGCGCCGGGGCGTGGTCCGGCAGCGGTGCGCCATCGACGATCTCGTTCTGCACCTGGTCGAGTGCGCGGAGTTCGAGGAGGAGTGAGCCGTCTGCCTGCTCGAGAACGAGCCGCGGAGGATCGACCGCGACGGGGAGCACGATCGGCAGCGCGGTTCCACTCACCCAGCTCGGGGTGGGGGCCGTCAGGACATCGTCGAGTTCGAGGGGGAAGAGCTGCGTCGCGGGGCCGGTGAGGAAGTTTCGCTCCGCGAAATCGCTCCATTCGGAGATGGCGAAACCGCTGTCATCGCGATGTCGGACGCGCAGACGATAGTCCGTCTCGGGAAAGAGCTCGGTCCTCCCGGCGTGCGAGCCGACGAACAGCCCGTCTCCGAAGTGGGCGTGCACCGACTCGAGGCCCATGACGCAGAGCGCCCGCCAGACCAGCTCGTTCCCGACGACGAGCCGGATCTCCCAGTCGGTGCAGAGGTGGGTGTCCCCGGGGTCGGGATCGGAGAAGGGCGCGGTCTCCATGTGGACGTCCGCGGCGTTCAGGATCTGTCCCGCCGTCCCCGGTTCGGTGATCGTCGGCGTCGCGGGGGGCTGGTTCTGGGCGAGGAGGAGGCTCGGGAGGAGCACCCACGACAGAGTGAAGAAGCTCGGGAACAGCCTCGGACCGCGTCGGGCTCGTGCTCGCATACTGGACCTCCTCGTGAAGTGCCCACGATAGCGGCTTTCGGCCGTCCGACGAAGCGTCTTGCGCGTCGACCCTCGAGCCCGGCACACTAGGCGGCTCTTCCACCCCCCGAAAGGACCGCCGCGATGCGCCCGGGCGCCCTCCTCATCCCGTTCTTCACGATCGGGCTCCTCGCGGTGACCCTCCCCATCTTGGCGCAGAATGGGGATCACGACGGGGAAACCCAACCGGAGAACTGGCGGCAGTGGGACGTCCCCCCCGCCCCTGCGCTCTCCCCCGAGGAGGAGCTCGCGACCTTTCGTCTTGCTCCCGGTTTTCGGATCGAGCTGGTCGCCGCGGAACCGCTGATCGTCGATCCGATCGCGATCGACTTCGACGAAGAGGGACGGCTCTGGGCGATCGAGCTCCGCTCTTTCATGCCGACGGTCGATGGCGAGGGGGAGACCGAACCCCGCGGACAGGTCGTCGTCCTCGAAGATGTCGACCACGACGGGCGATTCGATCGCAGCACCGTGTTCCTGGATGGACTGGTGAACGCGCGCGCGCTCGCGCTCGTCCGCGGCGGTGTGCTCGTCGCCGAACCGCCGTACCTCTGGTACTGCCGCGATGTCGACGGCGACCTTCGCGCCGACTGGAAGATGGAACTGTGCCCGTACGGCAGCCCGGACCCCGATCACCTCGAGCACACCGAGAACGGTCTGCGGCGCGGGCTCGACAATTGGCTGTACAGCGCGAAGTCGAACCGACGGCTGCGGTTTCGCGTGCGTCCCGACGGCGTCCCCGAGATCACCGAGGATCGCACCGCGTTCCGTGGACAGTGGGGCATCGCACAGGACGACCGCGGACGGCTCTTCTACAACGGCAACTCGAACTACCTCTTCGGAGACCCGTGGCCCGCCGAGTACCTGCTCCGCGGCGCGGCGTGCGGGAGGGAGGTCGGGCAGCCCCCCGGGATCGGCGAGCGGATCGTCGGGGACGAGGCGGTCTTCAGCATCCGCGTGAACACGGGGATCAACCGCGGGTATCAGCCGGGGATGTTGCGGGAGGACGGCCGACTGGCGCGCACGACATCCGTGAGTGCACTCACGATCTACCGTGGAGACCAGTTTCCCCCTGAATTCCGCGGCGATGCATTCGTCCCCGAACCCGCCGGAAACGTGCTCGCGCACTTCCGGATCGATGACGATGGAGTAGAGATCCGCGGGACGCAGGTCCGCACGCCCGATCCCGACTGGGGAGAGCGCGCGTTCCTCGCGAGCACCGACGAGCGATTCCGCCCGGTCGACTGCGCCGTCGGGCCCGATGGCGCGCTGTACGTCGTCGATCTCTACCGCGGAATCCTTCAGCACCGCCAGTTCGTCACCAGCTATCTCCGAAAGCAGATCCTCGAGCGGGGCCTCGACCGCCCGATCGGCCTCGGTCGGATCTGGCGCGTGGTTGCGGAGGATCGACCGATCGTCCGCGATTCTCCCGCTCCCCTCTTTGCGGACACCCCGGCGCGCATCCGCGCGCTCCGGCACTCGAGCGGTTGGGTGCGCGACACCGCCGAGCGCCTCATCGTCGAAGGAGGAGATCCCGACGGACTGCCACTCCTCAGGCGCATGGCCCGCGAGGGCGAGACCCCGTTCGCGCGCGTGCACGCGCTCTGGACCCTCGAAGGGCTCGACTCCGTCGACCTCGACAGCGTTCGCGCCGGGCTCGGTGCAACCGATGCCGAGGTCCGGATCGCCGCTCTCCGCACCGCCGAACGACTCGCCGGAACCTCTGACGCACGAAACATCGTCGAGGCGATCCTCCCCCTCGTGGATGACCCCGACCGCGCGGTGCGTATTCAGCGGGTCTTCTCGCTCGGAGAGTTCCAGACCGCCGAGTCGGTCGCCGCCACGATCGAAGCCGTGCATCGAGAGCCCGAGGATTCTTCGATCCGCCTCGCCGCCCTGAGCGGTTGGGGCACTCGTCAGTGGGAGACCCTGCTCCACTTTGGTTTATCGCCCGAGCGCACTGAAGCTCCCGCGATCTGCCGAGAGCTCACCGCGAGTCTTCTGCGCGAGTCCTCCGAGAATACTGCGCGCCTTCTCGACCTCGCCCAGCGCATCCTCGATGGGAATCCGGAGCGCGCCCTCGCCATCCTCGACGGGGTTCAGCTCGTGCTCGGGGATCGCCGTCAGAAGCCCGTAGTCCTCCCAGAGCCGCCGGCGCTCTTCTCGAGAACCGAACGCACAGAGGCGCTCACCACCCGCCTCGAGCGCCTCGCCCCGAAACTCCGCTGGTCGCAGGAGGACATCGCCCGCGCCGCAGTGGAGAGCACGCCCCTCCCTCCGCTCGGGGGAGAGGATGCGCGGCGCGCAGAACTCGGCGCAGCGCTCTTCCAGACCTGCACGATCTGTCACGGCCCGCAGGGGGAGGGTCTGCGAGGCCTCGGGCCATCGCTGCGCGGTTCACCAAGAGTCGAGGAACACGAGCAGGCGCTCGTGCGCGTCATCCTCGATGGGATCAGCGGTCCGCTCCTGGTCGACGGCGTCGAGTGGAACACGACGATGCCGGGGCAACGCGCGAACGAGGCGTTCTCGGACGAGGCGATCGCGGGCTTGGTCACGTGGCTCCGCCGGCGTTGGGAGCACCGAGGCGCCCCCGTCTCCCCCGAGACCGTCGCCGGAATTCGGGCCGCAACGCGCGGCAGGTCGCTCCCGTGGACCGATCGACAGCTCGAAGCGCTCGCACCCGAAACTTCCGATCGGACCGATCTGTTCGACGGAAAGACCCTCGCCGGATGGCGGACTCTGGGCGGCAAGGCGAGCTACCGCGCGGAAGATGGCTGCATCGTCGGTCGCACCGTCCCCAACACCCCGAACACGTTTCTCTGCACCGAACGGACCTTCGGCAACTTCGAGCTGACCTACGAGTTCAAGATCGATCCGCAGCTCAATTCGGGAGTCCAGATTCGAAGCCACACGGGCGAGGACGGCATCGTGCGCGGATACCAGATCGAGATCGACGTCGATCCGGAGAAGAGTCGCAATTGGACCGCGGGGCTCTACGAAGAGGGCGGCCGTGGCTGGCTCGCGGACTTGTCGAAGAACCCCGAAGCGCGCGCTGCAGCGAAGCCCCGGGACTGGAACCGAGTGCGCGTGCTCGCGGAGGGGGGCAGGATCCGCACCTATATCAACGACGTCCCCGCAGTGGATCTGGTCGATCAGGGTGCGACCGAGGGATTCATCGGCTTGCAGGTGCACGGGGTCGGAAATCGCAAGGAGCCGCTCGAGGTCCGCTGGCGCGAGCTACGCCTGCGAGAGCTCGGGAGCCGCTAGGAGCCTGTCGGGAAACCTCGATTCGGACGTCCTAGAGCCACTCCGGGTCCGCCACCGTCCTGTCTCCCGTCGCGTTCCCGGTGTTCACGGTCCCCGCTGGCTCGAAGAGGAGCACTTCGACCTCCTCGCGGGCGATCGGACGGTGCTCGACCCCCCGCGGCACGACGACCATTTCCCCCGGACCGAGGGAGACATCGCCGTCGCGCAATTCGATGGTGAGCCGACCGCGCACGACGAGGAACAGCTCGTCCTCGGCCTCGTGGGAGTGCCAGACGAACTCGCCGAGCAGCTTCGCGAGCTTGACGTGCTGCCCGTTCAGCGCAGCGACGATCTTCGGCGACCATCGCTCCGCGAACGAACCGAATTTCACGGCGAGGACGATCTTCTCCATCGGTCTCCTTCTCGCGGTCAGGCGAACGATCAGTCGAACGGAAGCACGATGCTCTCCACCTCCGGTGAGCGGGTCGCGCTCGAGTAGAGGAAGTACTGTCCTCGGATGAAGTCGACTCCATTCAAGAAGGAAGGATCGTCGACGAGCCCGAAGAACGTCCCGGGCTTCCCGCTGTCGGTCGGGTCGGCGCACGCGCCCTCGAACAAGACGATCAGGTGCGCGTCCGGCGGGAGGGGGCTCGCGAAGTCGACGAACGGCGCGCCGAACATCGCCGGCCGCAGGAATGTCACACCATCGACGCTCACCGGGTACGGGAGAGTCACCGCGCGGCTCTCGGTCAGTCCGGCGGTGGCGAACGACCCTGCGGTGAACGGAGGATCCACCACCACACCGGTGGCGTCGGAGAACCCGAGGGGGGTCTCGATCCGAATCCTCCCGCTCCCGCCATCCCCGCCAGCGAAGCTCACGCTAGGAGAGTAGGTGGGGTTCAGACCCGACGCGATGGGATCCTGATTCGCAGGGCCCCCGGTCACGTCGAACTGGGAACCGGCCTGGATCCCCACGGTGCTCCCTCCTTGGATCCGGATCGCCCCACCGGCACCCCCGCCTCCGTTCCCCCCGTGGGTCGGGGCTCGGAACGCGCGGCCGCCTCTGGCTCGGATGACGCTGGTCGTGTGCACCTGGAGCTCCCCACCCGATGAGATCTGGACGAATCCTCCGGCGCCTCCGCCACCCGTTCCGGGCGCGGCGGCGGTACCGTCGGCGTGCCCGCCACCCCCTGCACCTCCGCCCCCCCCGAAGAGCGTCGAGATGGAGCTCAAGGGATCATTCGGGTCCGGGACGAGCCAGAAGGTCGAGCCGAACGGCGTGCCGCCGATCCCCGCTTCCGGGCAACTGACGGCTGTGATTCCATCCTGCCCGCCGACCCCGTAGCCGCCGCCTCCACCGGAACCAGAGGCACACACACCGGTGCCGATCAGCGACTCGCCCGGCTGCGCGGGAATCGCAAGGTCACCCGGAGTCGGATCGCCGCCGCCGCCGCCGCCACCGATGGGGGGGCCTGAGTCGATCAGCTCGGCGGGCATCGGAGGCGGCATCCCACCGGCGGCGGCGAGCCCCACCGTCGTGTTGTCGGCGTCGCCGCCATCGCCACCGTCGCCTCCGCCGGCACCGGCGAGCCCGCCGAGTGCGGGGGTCGGATCGGTCGGGTCTCCTGTGAAGTCCGGGATCCCACCATCCTGACCCGAGACATCGATGGTGCCGCGAAGATCGGTCGTCCCCGTCACCCGGAAGATCAGCGGCGCGTCGCCGTGTGCGACCAGCGTGACCCCTTCGGGAAGCTGGAAGGAAGTGAGCTCGAACTCGCCGGTCCCGCTCGCGTTCGAAAACACCTCGGTAGCGGTCGCGTCGAAGATCTTGCCGAGGTCGGTATCGATCCGGAACGTGCCGCTGCTCCCGAGGACCGTGAAATCCAGCGGGCCGTCGATCCCGGTCCCGACCTGGATGGCACCGCTGGCCGACTGACCGCTCGTGATCGCCCCGCCGGTCGCCATCGGCGGCGTGACTCCGGTGAGATCGGCAACTCCAGGAGCGAGGATCTGGCCGTTCGCCTCGAAGCGAATCCGCCCGCTCGCGCCGTCGCCGCCGCGATGCACGTTGGGGCCGCCGGAACTCGTCACCGCTCCGAAACCGCCGAGGCAGGTCAGCTGGACATCCTGGGTGAGCGCGATGTCGCCGGTCGCGCGGAAGACGATCGCTCCCCCCGCTCCACCGCCCCCGGCCCCGGACTGGGTGCCCGGGTTGCCGGCGGTCCCCTTGGAACCGTTGCCGCCGTCGCAGTGGATCGTTCCGCTGATCACGACCGATCCTCGGGCGGTGAGAGAGAACGCGCCGATGACCTCGCCCTGGGCGCGCGGCGCGAGTGCCACCTGCTTCCAGCGAGCCTGAAGATCGCACATGCCACGGCTGGCGGTCTCGAGGTCCTGCTCCGCCTGGAGCGTCTCCATCTCGCGGCACAGCTGCTCCTGCACCTGAAGATTCGCCCAGCGCTGCCACTCGTCCGCGTCGCGCAGTTCCTGGAGGCGCGGCCCGAGCGCGGCGCGCGCGGCCTCGAGACTGGCCTGGATGTCCTGTCCGTCCTTTTTCGACGGCAGCGGTGCGCGTTCCTCGAGCGCGGAGCGGATATCGCGAAGCCCACGGTCCGCGGCTTTGAGCGTGAGCCGTTCGGTCGCGGCAAGCGTCTCGACCTGACGGCAGAGCTGATGCAGGCGCCGCAGGTCTTCCTGTCCCTGCCTGGCGCGGGCCTGGGCCTGCTGCTGCTCTCGCTCCTCGAGCGCGGCAACAGCTCGCTCCAGCCGTTCGGCCG